>NZ_CP168006.1:2459094-2832997 GCF_041521385.1 Alcaligenes faecalis
GCTGTGGCTGTGGCTGTGGCTGTGGCTGTGGCTGTGGCTGTGGCTGTGGCTGTGGCTGTGGCTGTGGCTGTGGCTGTGGCTGTGGCTGTGGCTGTGGCGGTGGCTGTCGGCGCAGTTGCCGCTGCGGTCGCTGCCTTTTCTTCTTCTGCCGTTTCCGTTGCCCTTATTGCCGTTGTGACATCGGCTAGGGGCCTGGTTTGAGCTTGGTGTTGCCCTGGCTCTTGCTCTTGCTCTTGTTCCTGCTTCTGTGGCGGCACTTGCTGTTGCGCTTGGCTTTGCCAGTCAAACACCAGCGTTTGGCCCAAATGATTACGCACAGTCTTAACCGCATACGCCTGCGGATGCGTGCCTGGAAGCCGCTCTATATCCAGCCACTGTTGGGGCGAAACACGCACGTGGATTAACCAGCCCTGTTCGTCAAACCTAAGAATCAAGCCATGCGGGCCTTGCCAGAACCAGCCTGTACTTTGCTCCTGTGCCGGTGGGTACAGGCGAGTCTGTCGCCCGTCTGGCATAAACAGGGCATGTCCTTGCTGTCGCAATTGCAGGTCGTAGTTCAAGGCCCAGCCAGTTTGCCCAAGTGTCGGTGTAGGATTGCGCCCCTGCCCATTCCAGTGACGCTGCAGTTGCAGCAAAGGCCAGGCCTGGCTTAGCGGCAGGTCCGTATCGCTTTGGTATTTTTGCCCGCTGAGCAAGTCCACTGGATTGAGCAAACCCAGATCTGCTGCGGGCTCGGCCTGCTCCCCCAGGGCGGCTGCTGGCGCGCAGCGAGTGGAAGCCGGTGGCAAGGGGCATTCAAGTGAGTTTTGTGACCAGGCCAGGGATGGGAAGGCAATCAAGAGCAAGATTAGCCAAGGCAGGAACGCGGCAGGCATGAAGGACTCTCCAAGACGGGGGAAATCCTGCTATCTTGCAGGTGTGTGTATCCTGAAAGTCGAATCGGAAACACAAAGATCCATAAGGAGAAACCGTATGCTAGTCGTCTTTAAAAGCAAAGCCGCCGCCGATGTGCTGATGTTCTCCGAACATGCCATGCCTATTCTCCGGGCCGCAGGGCGCTCTTATCCCGATGGTTTGCCCGAGCGTGGCGTGTTCACGGCAGAGCAATTGTCCGAAGCCATTGGCAATATTGAACGAGCGATTGGGCAAGACCGGGAAAACAAGCATTCGCCCCACGAGGACGAAGACGATGAAAAGGAACACCCGATGTCCCAGGTCGTCAGCTTCAGCCAACGCGCCTATCCGTTGCTGGATATGTTGCGCCAGGCGAATAACACTGGCGTGCCGGTCATGTGGGAGCCGGCAGATAGTTCCTGGTAGTCCCTGGAATGTCGGCCTGCCGACAATTTGGCAGGCCTTCTTTGCTTAAGCTCCAAAGTTGATCTATTTTTTTTCGGAGATCGTCTATGAGCGCTATGGTGCTTGTGATCTTTAGTCCTCGCCAGCACATAGAGCTGGTCACTCCTATACAAACCATTGATCCGGAAAGCGGCAAGCAGTCGCGCGACTGGTTCGATCGCACCTGGCAAGAGCTGGGCTGTGAACCCTTACGAGCCAGTGGCAAAGTGCTGTTGCTGGACAAGATTATGGGTGTGGCCGATGCCCTGGGTTATACGATGCTGTCGCAAGATGATGAGCGCGCCCAGGAATTTGCACGCCATTGCTTGCAAGCGGTGGGCTCCATGCAGGTCACCGTGGATTTGCCGGGTTTGGCGGTCACGTACTGATCAGGCCAAGGCAATGGAAAACCGGCTCTGTAGGGCCGGTTTTTTTATGTCTTTTTGAATGTTTTTGGGCTTGTAAGGCTGTTGGTTTGCAGTTGATGCTGCAGTCACAGTCACCATCATCGGCATCATCGCCGTTATTGTCGCTGCCAGCACCAGTACACGGGGCAGCTATACCTTAAGCATTTGCACGGCTGTCGACCCAGCTTCGTTCCGGCCTGAGTTCCAGTTACACAACGCATAGGCTCAGTCCCCAAGGGCTTATTACAATCCAGCAGATTCAGACTTGGCCTTAGCCGGCATAGTCAGCAACCCTGTCACCCGAAGCAATATGGATCTCAAAACGCTAGAAAAACACCTTGATGCCTCGCCGCTGCTGCAAGCGCATAAACAGTATTTCCTGGATTTGGCGCAGCCAGCGGTTGCGATCCATTTGGGTAAGGACAAGGGCCAGCCCTTGCAAAGTCGTTTTGGTGGTCAACCTATGGTGCCCCCCGGTTTTACATGGCCCGAGCATCCTGACGGCCATTATCTGTTTGTTGGCCAGATCAACTTCGCGGAATTGCCCAAGGGGCCGGATCGCCCGGCTGATTTGCCCAGCAGCGGGCTGCTGTCACTGTTCTACGGTTTCGATGAAGACGATGCCATTTTCTGGCGTGACCAGGACTATCCCAAGGCTTACTACTGGCCAGACACCAGCGGTTTTCAGGAGATCCAGGCGCTCCACTGTTGGAGTACCCGTAGCTGGGCGCTGCAGTTTGAAAACTGTATCGACATTGCGCGTCATGAAGAACTGCGTCAGGATTGGCCAGTGCCTTTCGAGCAGCTCTACGACTGGTTCGATAAGCTGGAAGAAAACGGTGATTTGCCTGGCGACTATCTGTTGGGCCGTCCTTCCTGGGACAGCCTGGCTTATGACCCTACGCCCAATCAGGTGGAGCATCCAAGTCAATCGCGCTGGCGCTCCTTGCTGACCGTACAGTCGCACGAAAAACTGCATTGGTGCTGGCAGGATGGTGCCCGCCTCATGGTTTTTATCGAGGACGATAAATTGCGGGCCAAAGACTTCAGCCGTTTGCAGGTTGACTGCGGCTAAGGGCAATCAAGCCAAGCCAAGGTGGATGTTTGCGCTGTCGTCGATGCGGGTTTCACTTCGTTGCTGGGTTTGCCGCGTGTTGAGATGAGCAGTCATGTTGCGCCCACGAAAAACCCGCCTTGTGGGCGGGTTGCGGGCAGAGCGACGATAAGTCGGGCTGCGAAAGCGGGTCAGGCGCGGCCGGGATGGGCCGGGCGGGCGCTGGAGTGGGATCACCACCCCAGTCGCGACATAAAGACAGTTAGACGGTGGTCGCTTCAGCTTCTTGCTGGGCGATGGTGTGGCGGTTAACCGCGCTCAAGATCGCCAGGAAGGAAGAAGTCACGATGTCAGCGTGGATGCCCACACCAAAGCCCGATGGGCTGTCGCCGATACGCATTTCCACGTAAGCGGCAGCGCGGGTTTCAGCACCGGAACCAATGGCGTGCTCGTTGTAGTCCATGATCTTGATGGACATATCCAAGGCATTCACAAAGGCAGAGATCGCGCCTTCGCCCGAGCCCTTCAAGGTGCGAACCTGGCCATCGTGCTCCACATCCACTTCAATCGTGAATTGCTGGCCGCTGTCGGCGTGTGGCTGGCTGATGATGTTGTGCTTGAGCAGCTTGTAGTGCTTTTTGCAGTTCAGGTATTCGGACTCGAAAATGCCGTACACGTCTGCAGGTGTGACTTCCTTGCCGGAGGAGTCGGTCACGCGTTGAATGGCGCGGCTGAATTCGATTTGCATGCGGCGTGGCAAGACCAGACCGTGCTCTTGTTCCAGCAGGTAGGACACCCCGCCCTTGCCCGACTGGCTGTTGACACGGATAACGGCATCGTAGCTGCGGCCCAGATCGGCCGGGTCGATCGGCAAGTAAGGCACTTCCCACAATTCGTCAGGTTTTTGCTGAGCCAAACCTTTTTTGATGGCGTCCTGGTGGGAGCCGGAGAAGGCGGTAAAGACCAGGTCGCCCGCGTAGGGGTGACGGGGGTGGACGGGCAACTGGTTGCAGTACTCGGCGGTGCGGCGCACTTCGTCGATGTCCGAGAAGTCCAGCTCAGGGTCCACACCCTGGGTGTACAAGTTCAGTGCCAAGGTCACCAGGCAGACGTTGCCGGTGCGCTCGCCGCTACCAAACAAGCAGCCTTCGATACGGTCTGCGCCCGCCATCACGGCCAGTTCAGCCGCCGCTACGGCGGTGCCACGATCGTTGTGCGGGTGTACGCTCAAGGTCACGTTGCTGCGCTGTTCCAGATTGTTGTGCATCCACTCGATTTGGTCGGCGTACATATTGGGTGTGGTGGCCTCAATGGTGGCGGGCAAGTTCAGGATGACGCGCTCGTCGGCGGCGGGATTCCAGGCTTTGACCACCGCGTTACACACGTCCAGCGCAAATTCAGGCTCGGTGGTGCTGAACACTTCAGGCGAGTATTCGTAGCCCCATTGGGTTTGCGGGTACTTGGCCACTTCGCTTTTGACCAGACGTGTACCGGTCAAGGCAATTTCCTTGATCTCGTCCTTGCTCAAGTTAAAGACGACTTTGCGAAAGGCTGGCGCACATGCGTTGTACAAGTGAATGATGGCGCGTTTGGCGCCCGCTGCGGCTTGGACTGTGCGCTTGATCAGGTCTTCACGCGACTGCGTCAGGACGATGATGGTGACGTCTTCAGGAATACGGTTTTCATCGATCAGCTTGCGAACGAAATCGAAGTCGGTCTGCGATGCGGACGGGAAACCGACCTCGATTTCCTTGAAACCGATGCTGACGAGTTGCTCGAAAAAGCGCAGTTTGCGAGCCACGTTCATGGGCTCGATCAGGGACTGATTGCCGTCACGCAAGTCAGTGCTCATCCAGATGGGCGCTTTGGTAATGCGCTTGGACGGCCAGGTGCGCTCAGCGAAGTCGCGATCAAAGGCGACAAAAGGACGATACTTTTGAGAGGGATTTTTCAGCATTGCCATGGGGATACCTGTCGGACAAAAAGTGTTGGTTACTTCTTGCCGTCACCAGCGATTGCAGCATTTACGTAGGCCGGTGGCGGCACAAATGACGTAGATGTGGCTGAGTATTGGCTGCCGAACTGCCACAGGACGCTAGGCCCGGCAACCGGACGCTAGTAGTAGCAGTTGGAATAGGCTGGAGGCAGGGGCCGCAGAACGGCCTTCACGCACGGAACGCAACAAGGCTGCTTCAGCGGCAGGGCTGAAACCTTGGCAAGCGTAGGAGAATTGGCGTGCGTGAGTCATGACCGTTAGTCAAACACAAAAAAAACAGGAAGGCAAGGGTTAGGCTTGTGGCTCGTGGCGTTCGTAGTCGGCTTGCAGCAGGCGGCTTTGTTGCTCGGCCAGTTCAATTTTGCTAAAGCGCCCGGAGCGCAACTCGCTATGGGCTCGTTGTAAATCGCCCACAGTTAATGGGCTACGCTGGTCGGGCCAGCACCACAAAATGACTTCACGGGCTGGACGGCTGAGCGATCGGGCCAACTGAGCCACGGTGGACTCGTCGATAATGCGTTGCTGGTTGCGTTGCATGACCCTTTGTATAAAGCCATACAAAAGATAGGCAATAATGAGGGTTATGACGCCCACGACGGTCCACCAGAAAAACGGGTTGTATTGCTTGATCAGCGCCAGGTTTTGAATGCTCAAAGCCTGCAGGCCGGAGTAATCCAGGCCACGCCCGAAGCTGATAAGACGGTTGAGCAGGTCCCACCAGATAATGGCTACGACGGCAGTGATGACGGTGCAGATAATAGTGGCTGTGGCGCACAGCTTGAACAGAGTGCTACGCAGGGCCTGACTATCGTTGGCGGTGGGTGTCTGGGCGTTGTCAGTTTTCATGGAAACGATTGTACCTATGCTTACGCGTCAGTCACTAGATTTACGCCAGCAGCAAACGCTGGTTTTGACGCCGCAATTGCAACAGTCTATTAAAGTGTTGCAGCTATCGGGGGCCGAGCTGGAGCAGGAGTTGGCTCAAGCTTTGCTGGATAACCCCTTGCTGGAACGTTTGGACGTGCAGATGGATGTCGCCGCTGAGCCATTGCCCGAAGCCGCTTCGGGCGAGGCGGAATCCTCGTGGGCGAGTCTGGAGTTTCCCAAGCATCAAGGAGATTCGGACGACCCTGATTGGACCCCTGAATCGGCCATTGCTCAGGACCTGGCTGCGTACTTAAGCGAGCAGTTGGGACTGTTGCGTTTGAGCGACCGTGACCGGGCTTTGGCCCAGTTGTTGATCGATGAGCTGGACGATAATGGCTACCTGCCTGTCTCTTTGGAAGAGGTGCTGGCTTGCCTGCCCGTCGAGTTGGATATTGATGAAAGTGATTTACGCTGCGCGCTGGCACAGGTGCAGTCACTCGAGCCAGCAGGAGTCGGTGCGCGGGATCTGGCCGAGTGCCTGGGCTTGCAACTGATGCAACAGGCCCAGCAACTGGAGCCAGCCTTGCTCGATTGCGCCCGTTATCTGGTGCGCGAACATGTCAGCGTTTTGGCCTCGCCCAGCCAACTGCGTCAGCGTTGTGCAGGCCACTATCCGGCTGAACTGGTCGAGCGGGCCCATCATTTGGTTTTGAAACTAGATCCCAAGCCGGGGCGTGCCTGGACGCAGAACGTCTCAGCCTATGTGGTGCCGGACGTGTTGTTGATCCGTGGCAAGGGTCGTTGGCAGGCCGCTTTGAATCCTTTGGCCGTGCCGCGTCTGCAACTGGTGAACCTGCACGATTATGAAATTGAAGCGCACCCTGCGTTGTTGGCAGAGCGTCAAAAAGCCACCGGCTTGCTGCGCAGCCTTAACAGCCGTTTTGTGACGATTTTGCGAGTGGCCCAAGCCATTGTGCAGATGCAGCAGGACTTCTTTACGCAGGGTGTGTCGGCGCTGAAACCCATGCAATTGGCCGATTTGGCCGCTGATCTGGATTTGCATGAGTCCACAATTTCGCGCGCAACACGGCAAAAGTACATGCAGACGCCGCATGGGGTGATGGAGCTTAAACAGTTCTTTACCGTGGGTTTGTCCAGTGCTGATGGCAAGGCTGATCTGTCCGCGGCGTCGGTGCGGGCACAGATCGCGCAGATGATTCGTGACGAGTCGCCTGCCAAGCCTTTGTCGGATCAGCAGATTACGGATCGCTTGCAGGCTCAGGGTTTGACCTTGGCACGCCGTACGGTGGCTAAATATCGGGAAGCGGAAGGCCTGGCACCGGCCTCACAGCGCAAGATGCGGGCGGCGGCTGGGGTGTAGGAGCTGCCCGCCGTAGCCGCTCAAAGATTCTTGGCCCGTCAAGCGCCTTACCACCTTGGCTGGCAAGGCCTTGAAAACAATAAAAAAACAGGGCCTGCATACACGCATGAACAGGCCCTGCAAAAGCGGAGTTGAACCATGCTAGCCAGACGGAGTCACTGGATCGCAGGGTTCTCGCTGGTCTATTTAGAATTTTAGGGTGGCCGAAGCCAGGAAGGTACGTGGCGAGCCTTGGCCATTACTCAACGGTACGACCCAGTAGGCTTTATTGCCCACGTTTTCCAGACTGGCGCGCAAGGTCAATTCCTTGCCGGCAAAACGTGTTTTGTAGCGCATGCCCAGGTCATAGGTGGTCACGCCCGGCATGTAGTAGCTGTTGCTGGCGTTGGCATATTGCTTGGACTGGCTGTGCAGGTTGGCATTTACGGTCAGGCCCTGAACAAAAGGCGTATCCCATTCAATCCCAGCCTTGGCGACCCAGCGGGACAGGCCCACGGCGCTACGTCCTTCGGTATCCGGGTTGCTGGCCTTGCGAATTTTCGGGTCCAGGTAGGCGATACCGCCGGTCAGACGCCAGTTCTCGGCAATCTGGCCAAACACCTGTACTTCCACACCCCGGTTGCGCTGGCGACCGTCGTAGCTCAGGTTGGGCTTGCCATTGATACGCTCATTGCTTTCGTAGCTATTGGGTTGGGTAATGTCGAACAGGGCGGCGGTCAGTGCGTAGTCTCCGCTGTCGTACTTCATCCCAATTTCGTATTGGCGTGTTTTCTGGGGTGCGAAAACCTGGCCTTCGTTGGCGTAGTCGTCACCCACAATCATCCCTCGAGTCAGACCCTCGGCATAGTTGGCGTATAGCATCCAGTCGTCCCGCAGTTGCCAAACACCGGCAATGGTGGGAGTCAGGGCGTTCTTGCTGTAGTTGTCGCTCTTGCCACTTTTATCCTTGGTGCTCACCCACTGTTGGCGCAGACCCAGGGTCAGTTGATATTTGCCGTCCGCAAAAGACAGGGTATCGGCCAGCGCGGCACTATACAAATAGCTGACGTTAGGCGCACGTAGTCCATTCATGGGGACATAAGGGCGAGCCGGGTAGTCCGGATCGTAGATATTGATCGTCTCGGACCAGCCTTTGATGGAAGTGTTGTCGATGCGTGAGCTTTTGCGGTTCCAGTCCACTCCGGCGCTGATGGTATGGTGCACAGAGCCGGTGTCGAAGCTGTAGAACAGGCCGCTATTGGCAGCCAGGTTGTAGCCGGTATTGTTACGCCGAGTCGCAGCCAGCTTCAGGTCCCCTTGCTCGTTCAGCAAGGTGCTGCCCTTGGTGTTGTAGTTGCTCATCTCGGACTTGCTGTAACCCGCCGAACCGTAGACGGCCAGCTTGTCGCTGGCGGCCCAGTCCGCCCGTACCAGTGCCGTGGTTTCACGCGTCAGGCCAGCGGCCCAAGGGACACCCAGTAAAACATTGCCTTTGGGTGGTGTGGGCAAGGGGTTCTTGTCCAGACCCTTGGCCAGACGCACACCCCGGTTCAGGCCCGAAATGTACTCTTCCAGGTGATACAGATCGGCGGACAATTTAACTGATCCCAGCCGGTAGTCCGCTCCTAACGAGATCAGCTTGTCGCGATTGGTACGGTGGTCCACCACGCCCTCGCCGTCTTTGAATACGCCGTTCAAACGCAGGCCCAGCTCATTGGATTGCCCGAAACGACGGCCCAGATCCAGATGCGTCCCGAATTGGGAAGGCTGGATATAGGACAGGGTGACGTTGGTGATGGGATCGTCCGTGGCGCGCTTGGACACCAGATTGATTGAGCCGCCCACATCATTGCTGGCATTCATGCCGTTCAGTACGGCAGAGGGGCCTTTGAGAATTTCTAAACGCTCTGCGATGGCCATCACGCGGCGGCCACTGGTCAAACCTTGCAAACCATTTAGAGACACGTCACCGGCACGGAAACCCCGTATATACATGGTGTCTTTGCCGCCCGTTCCACCTGCACCGGGGGTCTGTACGGAAGGATCGTTCTTGCTGATCAGAATGCGCAGTTCCTGACCTTGCAGGTCTTCGATGTAGTCGCTGGTGTAGTTGATGGTGCTGAATGGGGTGTTCATGACATCCCGGTTGCCCAGCAAACCCAGATTGCCGCCGGTAGCGACATGATTGCCTTCATAAGCGGGGGGTAAGTCAATGTATTTGCTGGCTTTGACTTCAATGGTGGACAAAGACGTAACCGGGGGAGCATCGGAAGATTGTGCCCAACTGCTGCCCGCGCTAAGCAGGCTCAGGCCAATAAGGTAGGGAATACGCATGAATCTGTAATTTAAATAAAAATAAAAATAATTCTCATTAATTATTTTGATTTGTAGCATTTGCTTGTAGGGGCTTCAAGTAGTTAGGCGCCTTTGTGATATAAAAACGACCCTAAAAAACTTAGGGGTATAAGGAGATGATTCGGTCGATTTCGTTCCGAAATCGGGCAAAAACCAGGGCTTCAGGGGGATTGTTGAGCAGAATTGGGGCGAGGGCCTGACAAGGCGGTGGAAGTGTGTCCAATGACGCAGTTTTGGCAAAGCTGGCAGTGCTGCCAGAGCTTGTCTTCCTCTGCGCGCTGGTCTATGGACCATTTGTTGCAGAATTGATGCGCCTGTCGTTTCTTGGCAAGGCCTGCAAAGGCAGGCTGCAAGCCGTTTTCGACTTTATATCGGTGGAACGCAGTTCTTAATGAGAATGACTCTTGATATTTTTAGGTTTCTTGATAATAATGGTTCTCATGTTTATCTGCATATGTAACGCGATCACCGAGCGTCAAGTACAAGAAGCAGTACGTGGCGGCGCTTCCAGCCTGGCAGACCTTCAAGGTCAGCTTGGGGTGGCGTCTTGCTGTGGCTGCTGCGCGGAGACGGCTCAGGATTATTTACCGGGTGGGCGCTATGCCAATCAAACCATGATTGCTAGCCTTGAAACCGCCCGGGTGGATTACGCTGCCAATGACAGCCTGATCCCTGCTCCTGAGTTTGGCCGCCTTGTTTGTCGCGCTTAAACGCGTGTTTTTGATCAGGATTTCCCATTCCCGCTATTGCTAGTGGGAATGATTGTTATTGATCCTGTTACTAACCCAAAAGCGCAACGCTTTCTGGGTGCTTTTTCGTTTTTTAAGCCATTGCCCATGCGTGCATGGTAGCCTGTCACATTCATCCCCCACTGTATTTTTGCCTGCATCGCGCCTGTGCGCGATCTCTGGTGTGAGCAGCATTTGTGGGGGCTCGGCGGCTCCTTGGGGGGAGCGCCGTCAGATTTACAGGAGAACAGCATGTTTGGCGATAAAGTGGTAATTCAGCATCTGAACAAGCAGCTAAAGAACGAACTAACAGCAATCAATCAATACTTCTTGCACGCTCGCATGTTGAACCATTGGGGCTTTAACAAGCTGGGCAAACATGAGTATGACGAGTCGATCGGTGAGATGAAGCACGCCGATATGTTGATTGAACGTATCTTCATGTTGGACGGCCTGCCCAATCTGCAGGACATGCACAAGATCATGATCGGTGAGAACGTGCCTGAACTGCTGGGCTGTGACTTGAAGCTGGAACAGGCTGCCCGCCAGACCGTGGTGGAGGCCATTGAATACTGTGAGTCCACACGTGACTACGTGTCGCGTGATTTGTTCTTGAAGATCCTGGACGATACTGAAGAGCATATCGACTGGCTGGGCACACAGCTCGAATTGATCGAAAAAGTGGGACTGCAAAACTACCTACAGTCGCAGATGGGCGACCACGACGAGTAAGTTGGCTCGTTGTTCAGGCAATAAAAAGCACCCGTTATATAACGGGTGCTTTTTATTTGCCTTGTCAGGCGCTGTGCACAGTCTTGGATGCGAAGCGCCTAAGGGCAAGAGGGAGTGTGCGGCTGTTGTTTTAGAAGGACTTGCTTGGGCAACCAGGAACCTTGCCCCAGGCATTGTTCGGACCGCAATATTTGTTCCGGGCATCCCAGGAGCAGCTTGGACGATCGAAAAACCCCTTTTGGCTACAAGCATTTAACTCTTGTTGCAGTTGGGCCTGCCAGGCACCGCCATTGTTGCTGGCAACTTGAATATCTTGCGGTGGTGGTGGCGGTGGTGTGCCGACATCGACCGGCTGAATAGGCTCGGTGCCACCCAGATTCACGCGTGCAATTCCTTGCAGCTCCCGGTTCTGCTCGGCCATGGCAATTTGTATGGCCTGCTCCAGCGAAATGGAGGTTGTGGCCAAAGCAATAGGAGGCTGCTCTTCGGTAAGGGTAGACGTGTCGATTTCCCAAGCAATCGGCGTTGGGGTTTGTGGCACGCCTAAGCGACCATTGATCAAGGGCTGTGGCGGCTGGGCGGTAAAGGGCTTGCCATCGGCATCCAGCGTAGGCAGATCGGACGGATCAGGCGGACTGACCACCATAGACTTCTCTGGGCCGTGCGCGATGAGCCAGTTCCCCAGTTCCAGGCCACCCCATACTGAGGCACCTGCGGCCAGCAGCAAGACAGCAATGATAAAACGCCAGGGCATAAGCGATGTCTCGGTTTTGAGTCAGGAGCGATCCGATGGGTCGGATGCGCGTTATTAAAAGAAAAGAGCCGTCATTGTAGCGAAATGTCAGCCCTGCTCTTGTGACAGAATTAGACGGCATCCCCGAAAACGTGTCCACCGTGTTCACGTAATGCGTGGAATTCAATGCCCGGATTCAGCTCCTGAGCCACGCGCAGTTGCGCAGGCGATGTTGCTAAAAAGGCAATGGCCTCAACCACGTCATAGGCAATATTGCCCGCGTTGGTCTCGATAAATTTCTTCATGTCTTTGGGGTCTTTGGCGGTAACCCAACGGGCCATGTTAAAGCGGCTGGACGACAGGCGGGCTTCCACACCGTATTCGGTTTTCAGGCGATGGGCTACCACTTCAAACTGCAGTTGGCCAACTGCACCCAGCAGCATCATGCCGCCTGCCATATGGGGGCGGAACACCTGAATGGCGCCCTCTTCACCCAGTTGGGTCAGGCCGGTACGCAACTGTTTGGTACGTAATGGATCTTTGACTTCAATGGACTGGAACAGTTCAGGGGCAAAGAAAGGCAGGCCGGTGAACTGCAGGTTTTCGCCTTCAGTCAGTACGTCGCCCAATTGCAGGATGCCGTGGTTGGGCACACCGATAATGTCGCCGGCAAAGGCATCGTCCAGGAGTTCGCGACGTTGCGACAGGAAGGACACCACGTTATTGGGGCGAATTTCCTTGCCGGTACGCGACACTTTCAGTTTCATGCCGCGCTTGAAGTGGCCGGAGCTCACGCGCACAAAGGCCACGCGGTCGCGGTGGGCGGGGTCCATATTGGCTTGCACCTTGAACACGACACCACTGAACTTGGGTTCGTCGGGCTGTACGTCGCGTTGCAAGGCGGCGCGTGGGCCAGGAGAAGGCGCCAGGTCAACCAGTGCGTCCAGCACTTCCTGCACACCAAAGTTATTGATGGCCGAGCCAAAGAACACGGGGGTTTGCTTGCCCGCCAGGAATAGGTCCAGGTTGAATTCGGGTGCGGCGGCGTTGAGCAGTTCGATCTCTTCCTGCGCCTTTTCAAAGGGCTCGCCAAACCGTTCAGCAATCACTGGGTTGTCCAGGCCGGGGATGATTTCATCCTGGCCATGGCGTTCCTGACCGGGCTTGAACACACGCATATGGTTGGCGCGCAGATTGAATACGCCACCAAAGCGGCGCGCCATCCCGATAGGCCAGGAAAAGGGCACGACTTCCATGCCCAGGTGCGATTCAATTTCCGACAGCACATCCAGCGGCTCTTGAACTTCGCGGTCCAGCTTGTTCACGAAAGTGATGATGGGCGTATTGCGGGCCCGGCACACTTGCAAGAGGCGAATGGTTTGCGGCTCCACACCATTGGCCGCGTCAATGACCATCAGGGCGGCGTCCACGGCGGTCAGCACACGGTAGGTATCTTCCGAGAAGTCCTGGTGGCCGGGGGTGTCAAGCAAGTTGATCACGCAGTCGCGGTACTCCATCTGCATGACCGAGGAGGCCACCGATATACCACGTTGCTTTTCAATTTCCATCCAGTCCGAGGAGGCATGACGGCTGGCCTTACGGGCCTTGACGCTACCGGCAATCTGAATCGCACCTGCGAACAGCAGCAATTTTTCTGTCAGTGTGGTCTTACCCGCGTCAGGATGAGAAATGATGGCAAAGGTGCGGCGTTTCTTGACTTCAGAGCGTATGTCACCGGACGACATTGAAAATCCTTGTGGCAGCGCCAGTCTGGCGCGTGGAAAACAGTGAGCGAATTATCCGTAAAGCAGGGCCTGGGGGCAAGTTGATGCGTGCACAAGGCTAACGCGACACGCCGGCCAATACCGTCCCTGCCAGAATAAATAGCGAACCGAATACGCGGTTCAGCAGCCGTACATGGCTGGCCTGACGCAGCAAATGCAACATGCGAGCGGCCAACGACGTGTAGCAACCCATGGCCACCAGATCCGTAAAACACAGGGTCATGGCGATCAGCAGGTATTGCAGCGGCATGGGCCGATTCAAGTCCAGAAACTGGGGCATGATGGCCAGCAGAAATACCAGACCTTTTGGGTTGGTGATATTGATCAGGCAACCACGAATCAATAAATCGCGAATGCGAAAGTCGCTGGGTTCCTGGCCTGTGACCTGCACCGGCATGGCGTCGGTGCGCAATTGCTTCCAGCCCAGATAAATCAGGTAGGCTGCACCCAGCCATTTGAGCGTGGTGAACGCCAGTTCCGAGCGCGCCAGAATCTGTCCCAGCCCCAGGCTGATGATGAATATCTGAATCATGATTCCGATATTCAGACCAATTGCCATCCAGTAGCCACGCCTGAAGCCGTATTTCAGGCCGGAGGACATGGAGGAAATCGCACCTGGGCCAGGTGAGAATGAAATAACCCAGGAAGCCGCGAAAAAGGCAAGCCAGGTGCTCAGTGCCATGATGTGCTCGGTTCAAAGGCGGGCGCTGTGCCCGCCTTGGGCAGGCACAGCCCCTTTGCAGGGTTTAGGCTTTGGCTTGGGCGGAGCTGCGGTTGCTGCGGTTCGGGCCGCGGCTGTCCTGACGGCCACCGGGGCGACCTTGACCGGTACGAGCACCACCACCTGCACCGCCAGGAGCGGCACTGCGACGTGGGCGGTTGTCGTTGCCAGGACGGCGTGGACGGCTTTCGCCATTGCCACCACGGCCTTCAGCCGAGCGGCCTTGGCCACCCCCGTTGGAGCGGCGGGCGCCAGGAGCACGAGCGCCGGGAGCGTTGTTGAAACGGCGCTCTGCGTAGGTGTCTTCCTTGGCTTCTTCGGCCAGAGCCGCACGTGAAGGAGGCGTCCAGCCTTCCACCACGATGCGCTCGATCGGATTGCGGGTCATGCGCTCGATTTGCTTGAGCAAACGCATTTCGCTGCGATCGACCAGCGACAGGGCCACGCCTTCGCTACCGGCACGGCCAGTACGGCCAATGCGGTGAACGTAGTCTTCAGGCACGTTGGGCAGTTCAAAGTTGACCACGTAAGGCAGTTGATCAATGTCCAGACCGCGGGCGGCGATGTCGGTGGCAACCAGCACGACGACCTTGCCGTTCTTGAAGCCGGCCAGCGCACGAGTACGAGCCGCCTGGCTCTTGTTGCCGTGCAGGGCTTCGGCGGCCATACCGTCCTTGGACAGTTTCTCGGCCAAACGGTTGGCGCCGTGCTTGGTGCGGCAGAACACCAGAACCTGGTTCCAGCCGCTTTCGCGGATGATGTGGCTCAGCAGGTCCCGTTTGTGTGCCTGGTCTGCCAGGATTACTTGTTGGGTAATCAGTTCGTTGGTGGTGTTGCGGGCAGCAACGGCCACTTCGTCCGGATTGTTCAGTGAACCACGGGCCAGATCACGGATTTCGTCCGAGAAGGTCGCCGAGAACAGCAGGGTCTGACGTTCAACCGGCATCAGGCTGATGATCTTGCGAATGTCGCGGATAAAGCCCATGTCCAGCATACGGTCGGCTTCGTCCAGTACCAGGATTTCCACGCCGGTCAGATCTACCGTGCGTTGACGTACGTGGTCCAGCAAACGGCCGGGCGTGGCCACCAGAATGTCCAGAGGCTTACGCAGTGCATGGAACTGGGGGTTGATGTTCACGCCACCAAACATGACCATCGAGCGCAGACGGGTGTGCTGGCTGTACAAACGTACCGATTCTTCAACCTGGGCGGCCAGTTCACGGGTAGGGGCCAGGATCAGCGCGCGTGGGCGGCCTGGTTTGCGGTTTTGCTGAGGGTTGTTCAGCAGGCGGTGCAAGATAGGCAGGGTAAAGCCTGCGGTCTTGCCGGTGCCGGTTTGAGCAGCAGCCAACAGGTCACCACCTTCAATGACCTTGGGGATAGCCTGGGCCTGAATAGGAGTGGGGTGGGTATAGCCTGCGTCGGTTACGGCACGCAACAGAGGTTCTGCCAGCTCAAGAGAGGCAAAAGTGATTTGAGAGTCCAAGAATTTTCCAGTGACTAGCCCAAAAGCCCTCTTTGGGGCCCTACCAATCCAGGCTAAGGTATTTTGTTATGGCGACAATGCCACGGCAGGGGCAAGAACGCCGCCTGCTGCAAGAGGCGCAGTGATTGGTGCGCTGCGCAATCGACCATTATAGCGTGAAATCAGTAAAAATCCTCATTGACCATCTTGTATCATTTTGAGTGGTCGCGTTAAAACAACCTGCTTCAAGCGTAAACGGTCAGGCGGATTGTCCAGCCCGATTTGACAGAAATTGTTAAACGTCGCCATAGACGCACTTGTTATGCGGCGGTACGCGGTTTACGCTTGGCGTGCATGGGGCGCCGGGCTTTGTTTGGCACGTGCCCGAGCGAATGGGGTGCAACCCGTTTTTGTTGTTTATCTGCTTATTTTTGCAGGAAAAAATCATGACATCATGGATACGGTGGGTCTTTATCAGCAGTGTGGCGGTCTTGCTTTCCGGTTGTGGGTATAACGAGATCCAGCGTCTGGACGAGCAGGTCAAGGCCGCTTGGTCGCAAACCCTGAATCAATACGAACGTCGCGCCGAACTGGTGCCCAAGCTGGTCAGCTCGGTCAATGCCTATATGGTGAATGAACGCACGGTGCTCACCCAAGTTACCGAGGCTCGGGCCAAGGTCGGCACGATTCAGATGAAAGTGGACGATCTGGATAACCCTGAAGTCATGGCACGCTTCCAGCAAGCCCAGAACCAGTTGTCCTCGGCACTGTCACGCCTGATTGCCGTGTCGGAAAACTACCCGCAACTGAAAAGCGATGGCCTGTTCCGCGATTTGATGACGCAGTTGGAAGGCACGGAAAACCGTATCGCCACCGAGCGCGGTCGTTATGTGCAGGCTGTGCAGGAATACAACCTGTTTATTCGTCAGTTCCCTACCCTGATCACCGCCAAGCTGTTTGGCTACAAGGTCAAGGAAAACTACGGTGTGGATCGTCAAAGCGAAATCACGCGCGACCCCGAGGTCAAGTTTGATATCCCTGCGACTCCTGCTCCTGCTGGGTCTTGATTCATTCTGGAGGTAGCGTCATGAACGTGTACGATCTTGCACGGACTGCTGGGCCTGGGTCTGCACGTTCTGGCAGGCTGGTCTGGGCTTGCGGCTGGTTGGTGGCACTGCTGTTCTTGTGCTGGCCCTGGGCACAAGCACAGGCTAAACCTGAGCCTATCCCCGCCATTGCGGGTTGGGTGACGGACACCACGGGTACGCTTAGCCCGGATCAAAAAGAAGCCCTGAACCAGCAGCTCAAAGCCGTGGAACAGGAAAAGGGCGCGCAGGTCGTGATTTTGATGGTGCCCACCACGGGCGAAGAAACTATCGAGCAATACGCCCTGCGTGTTTTCGATCAGTGGGAAATTGGCCGCAAAAAAGTGGACGATGGCATCTTGCTGCTGGTGGCCAAGGATGATCGCCGCATGCGTATCCAGACCGGCTACGGCCTGGAAGGCGCGGTGACGGACTTGCAGGCTGGCCGCATCATTCGCGAACAGATGACGCCTCGTTTTATCGAAGGCAATTTCTACGCTGGCATTCAGGCTGCTGCCGATAGTCTGGTGGGCTTGGTCAACGGCGAAGAGCTTCCCCCTCCCCCTAAGAATGCGCCTGTTACCTCTTCAGGTGAGGAAGGCGTGTTCTGGGAGCCATTGCTGGCTGTTGGCGCGATTGTATTTTTTGCCTCTCCCTTGTTTGCCGCTTTTGCCGCTGGCGTGTTCACGCTGGTGGTCTCGGGCAGCATTGGCTTGGCTCTGCTGGCCGCTGTTGTCGGTGCTGGCTTGAGCATGATTGGCCGACTCTTTGGAGCAGGCGGCAAGTCCAGCTCCGGGCGCGCCTCGCGCCGGGGTGGTGTCATTGGTGGCCTGGGTGGTTATTCCTCCGGTGGTTTTGGCGGAAATGGCAGCAGCGGTGGTGGCTTCGGCGGTTTTGGCGGAGGCAGCGGCGGTGGTGGTGGCGGTAGCGGAGGCGGTGGCGCTTCCGGCAGTTGGTAAGGCCACAGGAGAGCGACATGAGTGTGAATTGGAAAGAACTCTCGGGCTGGGCGTCGGTACAAGGTCAATGGTTGCGCCGTCGCTATTTCAATGCCGAAATGCTGGGCCATCTGGCTGAGCAGATCCGCAAGGGAGAAGAAAACCATAGTGGTGAACTGGTCGTGGCAATTGAAGCGGTTTTGCCCGCTCATGAAGCCGACAGCGCCCAGCGTGCCCTGGAGGTTTTTGGCCGCTTGCGCGTCTGGGATACGCCCTTGAACTCCGGCGTCTTGCTGTATCTGGCCTTGGGCCAGCGTCGTATCCATATCATTGCGGACCGGGGTATCCAGGCCGATCCGGTGCAATGGGAACAGATCTGCCGGCAACTGGAAAAAGATCTGGCTTCGCGCGAGTATTTGTCTGGCTTGCTGGGGGCCGTCGGTGCCATCGAGGCTGTCCTGCAACAAGGTGCCCCGGTGCACACTTCGGGTGCGGCGGGCAATGCCTTGCCTGACGAACCGGTACTCCTTTAAAGGGTGACCAGTGCCATGAAACCGTCTGAATCCGTCGGCTCCTGGCAGCAGCAAACGTTGGTGGAAGCCATACGTTTGCGCGAAACCCTGTGGGGGCCTGTTGAAGATCTGTCTGAATCGCGCCGTGCGCGGGCTGCGGGCGGTTCATTTGCACAACGCGTATCGGCACGGGCCTTGGCGCTGGCAAGGCGCGACGGGTTGGAGCAAGCCTGGACTCGCTGGTGGGGAATTGCCCGTCTCCTGTTGGTCGCCATGGCTGTGCTGGCTTTGCTGGCTGGCGCTGGGACAGCCGCGGGTGCGCTGGGCGATGGCAGTCGGGCCGTGAATGTATTGACGGCCTTGGGGGCGTTGCTGGGGCTGCACGCGCTGACTTTTATTTTCTGGCTGTTCAGCCTGGCCTGGTCGGGCAAAGGTGCAGGCACAGGGAGCTGGGCCAGTGATGCCTGGTGGTGGCTAAGTCGCCGCTTCGTCAAAGGCGATGCCAGTCTGGTTCCCCAGGCGTTTGCCGCCGTGCTGGCGCGCCGGGGCAGTCAATCCTGGCTGGCCGGTCTGATCAGCCATAGCTTGTGGGTGTTGGCCTTTTTGTCGGCCCTGAGTACCCTGCTGCTACTGCTGGCCTCACGCCGTTATCACTTCAATTGGGAAACCACACTTTTGACGCCAGATACCTTTGTCTGGCTGGTTGAAGGCCTGGGCGCCCTGCCTTCCTTGTTGGGCTTTGCCCTGCCCGATACCCTCACCATACGTAGCAGCGATGGCCTGCAAGTGCTGGACGCCCAGGCTCAGGCCTTGTGGTCCAGTTGGTTGTTGGGCGCGGTGGTGACCTACGGTTTGCTGCCGCGTGTGCTGGCGTTGGCCTGGAGCCTGTGGCAATGGCGTCAACATACGGCTCGTCTACGTCTGGATGACAGCTTGCCCGGCTTGGCAGAGCTGCGTCCGCGTTTGATGCCCGCTAGTGAACCGACGGGTGTGGATGAATTGGCCTCGCCCGACAGGGTAGCTCGCATTCAAGCCCAGCCCAGTACCCCTTTGGCCGCCAATGCGTTGTGTGTGGTGGGGTTGGAGTTGCCACCAGAGCATAGTTGGCCGCCTGCTTTCATGCAGGCGCAGATGCAGGATTTGGGCCGGGTGGACTCGCGCGCCGAACGTCTGGATATTCTGGGGCGTTTGCAATCTGCCAGCCCTCGTCATTTGTTGATGGTCTGTGATGCCGCCCAGACGCCGGATCGCGGGGTGGTGGCGACGCTGGTCGAGTGGGCGCAATTGGCTCAGCAGTCGGATGTGGTGTTGCTGGATGAGGCCTTGGCCGATCCGGATCAAACGCGTCGTCGTAGCTGGCATGAGCGTTTGGTGGCGGCAGGCTTTGCGCCTGGGCAGATTCACGATCAATGGCCTGAATTGTCTTTAACGGAGCCGGCATGAGTACTGCAGCCTTGACGTTGGCGGTGGTGGGGCACACCAATACAGGCAAAACCTCTTTGCTGCGGACCCTGACGCGGGACACGGAGTTTGGCCAGGTCAGCAATCGTCCCGGCACCACGCGGCATGTGGAAGGAGCCAGGCTGACAGTGGACGGCGAGGCCTTGGTGGAGTTGTTCGACACCCCAGGCTTGGAAGACAGCATGGCCTTGCTGGACTTTATGGATCAGCGAAGTCAGCCCGGCGAACGTATTGATGGTCCAGAGCGGATACGTCGTTTTCTGGAATCCCCGGCGGCACAGGGCCGTTTCGAGCAAGAGGCACGCGTGCTGCGCAAGCTGCAATCCTGTGATGCCGGCCTGTATGTGGTGGATGCGCGCGATCCTGTCTTGAGCAAGCATAAGGACGAGCTGACTTTGCTGGCCTATAGCGGGCGGCCTTTGTTGCCGGTCTTGAATTTCGTACGCAGTCCGCAGGCGCGGGTGCAGGAATGGCGCAGCGCCCTGGCCCGTTTGGGGCTGCATGCCTTGGCGGAATTCGATACAGTGGCCCCGGCTTTGGACGGCGAAGTTTTGTTGTACGACAAGCTGGCGGTGCTGCTGGAGACGCACGCTGGTGTGTTGCAGCAGTTGAAAGTGGATTTGGCGCAGCAGGCGGTATTGCGGCGTCGAGACGCGATGCGGCTGCTGGCAGAATTGCTGGTGGATGTGGCGGCCTGGCGGGTCAGTACACCCTCGGACAAGGAGGCCATGGAACTGGCCGCGCAGCAGTTAAAGGAGCCGGTCTTGGCGCGCGAGGCCAAGAGCGTGCAGGCTTTGCTCAAGCGCTACAGCTTTAGTCGTCAGGATGTGGTGGCGGATTTGCTGCACTTTGACGCAGGCCGTTGGGGCATGGATTTGTTTGATCCCCAGGCTTTGAAAGAGTTTGGTGTGCAGTTAGGCAAAGGCGTGGCCGCGGGGGCCATGGCTGGGGCCACGCTGGATGTGATGACGGGTGGTCTGAGCTTGGGAACCGGGACGGTTCTGGGCGCTTTGGCCGGTGGTTTGTGGCAAGGCGCGGACAAGTGGGGCCAGCGTTTGATGGGCAAACTGCGGGGCGAGACCGAGCTTAGCGTGGATGATGCCGTCTTGCGTTTGCTGGCCGTGCGGCAGTTAAGCTTGATGGCGGCGTTGGAGCGGCGCGGTCATGCCGCACAGACGCCGATTCGGCTGGGCGAGATTGATGCCGAGAATTTTGATCAGGCTTTGCAGCGGGAATTGAATGTCTGGCGGGCGCAAGGCCTGCCGGAGGAGTTGGCACAGGCACGGATTCACCCGGCCTGGTCTACCTTACGGGCGGATTATGCGCCGGATTCGCGGCGCGAGGCGTGTGTGCAGAGTTTGGCGCAACGTTTGCTGGGGGCGCGCAACGCGCCGAATGCGAACTCTGTCGAGCAGCCACAGGAATAGCAAACCCCGGCTTATTACTTTTCATTGTTCATTAAGTGCGCATAGCAAACCGGCGAACTGGGCTCATTGCCGTCGTGTATGCGGTCTTCTTCAAGCAACGCCTGAATCACAGCCTGTTTGAGCACCGTCAGGTACGAGGTTTGCGGGTCGTGGGTGGCGGTGAGCAATTGCAGGTTGCCTTTGCGGGCCAGCTTCATCAAGCAGAGCAAGGAATCAGGGTCGTGCTCGAGCTGCTTTTGATAGCGACGCTGGAATTGCTCGGGCGAGATATCGCCGTTATGAAAGCTTTTGCGCAGTTCAGTTGTGGGGCTGGCTTCGTGTAGCCACTGGATGTCGCCCAATTTGTCCTTACTCAGACCGCGTGGCCAAAGACGGTCTGTGAGTACACGGGCCGTTTTGCCGGCCGGCTCATGGATGGCGTCGTATATACGACTTAAGGTGATCGTGTAGGGCATGACTGGCTCCGGGAGCGTCAGGCTTTATGTGTTCAGGCGTTTGGCCTTAATGATCCATTTATCTGTTTTTCTGTGCATCAGGGCCGCCATAGCGGCAGGCATCGGTGGCTGGCGTCTTATGCAAAATAGCAAACGACTGTGTAGCAGCCTTGCAGCCGTGTGTGGTGATGTTTCGGGTCTCCAGTCACTCTCGCTGCAAGGCTGCTGTGTTGAGTTTGATGCGGCGTTTTACGCTTTCTTGCTGACCAGTCCGTAGACGAACAGGACGATGATGGCGCCCACGATGGAGCCGATCCAGCCTGCGCCTTGACCGGGCATGTACCAGCCCATGGCTTGCCCCAGATAGCCAGCCACAAAGGCACCGACAATACCCAGGATGGTGGTCATTATCCATCCCATTTTTTGATCACCGGGCATGATGGCCCGTGCCAGCAAACCTACGATAAAGCCCACAATAATCATGGAGATAATACCCATCGTGCTACTCCTGTGTTGTGTGTGTCGGTCTGGGATTCGGACCGCTCCGTTTATCTTAGGTATGGAGTTTTTAGACGTCTATCGTTTTGCGTTTTTGAAACAGTGAAAAACGTCAGGTTTTGTAAATGAAGGGTTTGTCATCAGTTTTGCTATGTCGAGTGCTTGTTAAAAAGTGTTGGCGCGTATTCAGCGGTGTCGGGGAAACAGCCATGGATGTCATCGGTATTTTTATAGGGTCATCCAAGAGGTCAAGCCATTCTATGCAGGTACAATGCGCGGCTCAAACGCCAAAAAATCATCAAGTTGATGCGATCTGTGTATAAGCCGGTTCAAGCGTCAGCAAGGGGACAAGTATGGACTTTCGCAAGCTGCGGCACTTTGTGGCCATTTGCGAACACGGTACGTTTGTCAGGCCGCACGCAGTTGCCGGCCCTGGATATTGTTTATGATCTGGCGCACCGTCTTTGCAGGGCGTAGGCTAAACGCTCTTTTTCCCGATCTGTCTTGTTTGAGGGTTTGCCGATGACGATTCCCTTGCCTACGCTGGACCTGCAGTCGCTTGATGCCGATCACGTTTTGCGCGCTTTTATCGGTTGGTGGCCGGACGTACAAACCCGTGCTTGGCTGGCCGAACAGGCGCTGCAGGCTCATGCGATTTACGGTGGGCGCATGATGCAGCCCGATCACTTTCACTTAACACTGGCATTTCTGGATGGCAGCCGCGTGTCTGATCTGCAGAGCTTGGCGACACAGATGGCGGAGTGGACGGTGCCGCAGATCAGGATGAACCTGACAATGCGTGATGTGTTTGAGAAACCGCGGGTCGTGTGGGCTGGGCCGGACCAAACCCAGACCCAGGCGCTGATAGCTTTGCAGCAGTGGCACGAAGAGATTTGGGCCAAGCTGATTGCCTTGGGTTGGGCCCGGCAACCACGTCTTTTTCGTCCGCATGTGTCCTTGCTGCGCCGTGCACGGATCACTGCCGATCAGCCACATTGCCATGCTTTGCCTACGCAGGTTTTTGTGGGGGATGGTGTGGGCCTGATCGTCTCTGTTCCCGGTGAACAGCGCAGTCAATATCACCTGGCTGCCACGACTCAGCCCGCAAGGACAGGTGCATGAATATTCGCTTTCTAGAAACCTTTATCTGGATTGCTCGCTTGGGCAGCTTTCGTGCGGCTGCGAACAAGCAGCATCTGACGCAAGCGGCTGTTTCAGGGCGGATTGCGGCCCTGGAAAGCGAGTTTCAGAAAACCCTGTTTGAGCGCGGCCATCGTGACCTGCGTCTGACTCCGGCAGGACGCAAGCTGATGCAGTATGCCGAGCAGATGCTGGGTATGGAGCACGATTTGCGCGAGGCCCTGGCAGGCTCCAGCCGTTTAAGTGGCCGAATACGCCTGGGCGTGGTCGAGTCCATTGTGCATACCTGGTTCAAGGATTTGATTCGCCAGTTGCATGCCCTCTACCCCGAGCTGGAAATAGAGCTGACCGCCGAATCCACCTTGCGCCTGCACGATTTGCTCAAGCGCGGCACCATTGATGTGGCCTTGCAGACCGACCCTATCATGGGCGATGGCATTCGCAACTTGCCAATGGGCTCCATGCGTATGGGCTGGGTGTGCATGGCCGATGAGTCCATGCCACTACGCAGTGGTTTGCAAGAGCTGGTGCAACGCTGGCCTTTGGTAACGTTTCCGCGTGGCTCCCAGCCGCATCTGGCCTTGGTGCAATTGCTCGAACCCTTGCCAGTGGGTCAGGCCCGGATTCACTATGTTTCTTCGATTGCGGCCAGCACGCAGTTGATCGAAGCGCAACCCTGCATTGCCACCCTGCCCCTGGCGGCGGTCAGCCGTCAGCTAGACAGTGGCTTGTATCAGGAAATTGTGTGTGAACATGCCTTGCCGGATTTACGATTGGTGGCAAGCTGGCGGCCTGATCCGTTGACGCAGACGGCTCAAGCAGTGATTGGTGTGGCGCTGGAGCGCATGCACCATTTTGCAGCCGGGCATCCCGGATTGGCGTTACCCCCGCCAGACACGCGTGTCTTTGCCATTTAGCCTTTGAGGGTTTTCCCCTTGCCTGCGCCTGTGTACTGATCGTTGCCTTGCTTGATAATCTAGATGCTGCGCCATTCGCTTGGTCTGATCGTTTTTTCCTATCAAGATAGGTGAAAATAAAACATTTGGATTCTGCTTAGAAGCCGTTGGACACTCCTACAAAGAGTGTGCAATAACCTTTTTCAGGGAGGCTTTCGTGTCTGCTACTTTTCGCACTGATCGTGATGCACCGGGGGAACTGTTTATCTGGACGGATATCGCCCCTGAGCATGAGCAGGATTTCAATCAATGGTATGAGCGCGAGCACATGGCTGAACGCGCGGCCATACCGGGTTTTCAATGGTCGCGCCGTTATGTGCGCCACGGTGCCGGGCGCAAGTATCTGGCCTTGTATCGCACGCAGTCCTTGCATGTTTTTGGGACGGCGGAATATAAAAAAGCCTTTGAGCAGCAAACGGACTGGTCGAATACCAATTTTGCCCGTATGAGCAATACCCAGCGCCGCGTGATGGCGGTGTCGTTGCTGGGTGGTGCTGGCACAGGCGCGGCTGTGTTGCTGGTACGTCTGCCAGAGGCGGCTCAACAGCAAGCCTTGGCGCGTCAAAGCGCCGCCTACCTGGAACAGATCGATGGGCTACTGGCCTTGCGCGTGCTGACACCCGATCCGGAGCTCTCTACCCCTTTACCGTCCGAGGATGTGCAACAGCGCAGCCTGGATCCTTACCTGGTGGCTGATCTGACCACTCTTGACGCTGCTCGTACTCTGGCTGCTCGTTTGCAGCAGGATGTGGGAGTGGCCACAAACGATGTATCCGAGTTTTCTTTGCTGTGGGATCTGCAGTCACGGGATCTGAATGCGGACCGCTCATAAGGCGGTCATCACCTCAATTCTTGGGAGAAGCGACATCATGATTAAAAAACTACTTTCCATTGCCTGCGTCTTTGCGTTGGCAGGCACTGCTCAGGCCGCGACCAACTGGAACATGAGTACCGAGCAGCCCGACAGCAATTTCCTGACGCAAAATGCACGCGAGTTCGCCGCGGATATCAAAGCGGCGACCAATGGCGAATTGAATATCAACGTGCAGTCGAACTCGGTGTTGCTCAAGCGTCCCGAGGTCAAGCGCGGTGTGCAGCAAGGTGTGGTGCAGGCTGGCGAAATGTTGGTGGCCGCCATCGGCAATGAGGACCCTCTGTTTGAAGTCGATAGCGTGCCTTTGCTGGCTTCGTCGTTTGATGAGTCGGAAAAGCTCTGGAAAGCCACACGTCCCTTCCTGGCAGAGCGCCTGGACAAGCAAGGCATCATTCTGGTGTATGGCTCGCCTTGGCCTCCCCAAGGGATTTACACCAAAAACCCTGTGGAACAACTGTCTGACCTGGAAGGAGTGCGTTTCCGTGCTTATAGCCCGGCGACCAGCCGTTTGGTTTCCTTGATGGGAGCCGTGCCGACCACTGTGCAAACGCCCGAAGTACCCCAGGCTTTTTCCACTGGCATTATTGATGCCATGCTGACCTCGCCCGCCACGGGTGTGGACTCGCAGGCCTGGGACTATGTGAAGTACTACTACGATGCCCAGGTGTTCATTCCACAAAGCTTTGTGATCATTAACAAGCGTGCCTTCCAGCGTCTGCCCGAGAATGTTCAGAAAGCGGTGATGCAAGCGGGTGAACGCGCCGAACAACGCGGTTGGGCCATGTCGCGCGAGCAAACATCCAAACTGACCCAGACCATGGCCGACAAGGGCATGGTGGTAGGCCAGTTAAGTGAGAAGCTGGCTGGCGAGATGCAGGCTATCGGCAAGACCATGACCGAAGAGTGGTTGAAGAAAGCCGGTGCTGACGGCCAGAAGCTGCTTGATACCTATCGCCAGCCCTAAACAAGGAGTGCGTCCATGATTGTGCTGGAGCGTATGGCCAGAGTATGCGGCGCACTGGCCGCACTCTTTCTATGTTTGATCGGGGTGGTGGTGACGGCGCAGATTGTGGCGCGTCTGTTTTCTACGCAAATCCCCGCGTCGGATGACTTTGCAGGCTGGTTTATGGCAGCGTCGATTTTTCTGGCGCTGCCCTACGCCATGTTGCATGGTGACCATATCCGTGTGTCCTTGTTGTTGCAGGTGATTCCGGAGCGTTTGCGACGCCCCTACGAGCTAGTGGCGACGCTGATCGGGATTGTGCTGGCTGCCTGGTGTACCTGGGAAACGGCCCACTTTGTTTATGAATCCTTTGTTTACAAGGAAGTGGCGCAGGGCATGGTGGCAGTGCCGCTGTGGATTCCCCAATTGGGGATGCCCATTGGTCTGGGCTTGCTGACCTTGATGTTGTTGCGGCGCTTGCTGCGTGTGGTTCAGGGTCAAGAATTGGAGGCGACTGAGCATGGCTGATTTATCTCAGGCAATTGTGCTGTTTGTTGTTCTGCTTGCCTTGCTGGCCAGTGGCGTGTGGGTGGCGCTGGTGCTGATCGCTTGTGGTATCTTGTCTATTTTTCTGTATGCCGATGCGCCTGCAGGCATTATTTTCGCGACCAAGGCGTGGGACTCCTCGGCCAGTTGGGCCTTGACCGCCTTGCCCCTGTTTATCTGGATGGGGGAGATTCTGTATCGCACCCGCCTGGCCGAAGACATGTTCAGCGGCCTGGGGCCGTGGGTACAGCGTTTGCCGGGTCGTCTGTTACACGTCAACACCTTGGGTTGCGGTATTTTTGCGGCGGTCAGCGGTTCGTCGGCGGCCACGGCGGCCACGATAGGCCGTATTTCCTTGCCTGAACTGAAGGCGCGTGGCTATGACGACAGGATCAGTATTGGCTCGCTGGCCGGTGCCGGTACTTTGGGCCTGTTGATCCCGCCTTCCATTGTGATGATTGTGTATGCCGTGGCGGCCCAGGTTTCCATCATCCGGCTGTTTGTGGCGGGCGTGCTGCCAGGCCTTTTGCTGATGTGTCTGTTCTCGGCCTATATCGCTTTTTGGTCCATCCGCCATCCGGATCGTGTGCCTTCGACAACCGAGCAACTCAGCCTGGGCGAGAAAATACGACGTTTGCGTTTGCTGCTGCCGGTCGTTTTGCTGATTGTTGCGGTGATCGGGTCGATTTATGGGGGGATTGCCACCGCGACCGAAGCGGCTGTGCTGGGCGTGATAGGCTCTTTGGTGATTGCCGCTTTTGGTCGCTCTCTGAGCTGGAAAACCTTTACTGCCAGTTTGCTGGGGGCGGCGCGCACCTCGTGCATGATCTCCTTCATTCTGATCGGTGCCGCTTACTTGACCAGCGCCATGAGCTTTACCGGCCTGCCCGCCAATTTGGCGGCCTGGATCGGTTCCTTGGGCCTGAGCCAATACGCCTTGATTGCTGTATTGACCGTGTTCTTTGTGATTCTGGGGGCATTTCTGGACGGTATTTCCATTGTGGTGCTGACCACTTCGGTCTTGCTGCCTGCCGTGATTGCCGCCGGTATTGATCCTATCTGGTTCGGCGTTTATCTGATCCTGACCGTGGAAATGGCCCAGATTACCCCGCCTATTGGCTTTAACTTGTTTGTGATCCAGAGCATTACCGGGCGCAATCTGTTTGAGCTGGTGCGCATGGCGCTCCCGTTTTTTCTGCTGCTGGTTCTGGCAACCGTCCTGGTGACGATATTCCCGCAAATTGTCCTGTTCATGCCCAACGCCATGTAAGGGAGGCGGAAGATGGCACTTGCTTATGTGACCTTGGCTTCGCAACGCTACAAGGTAGAGCGTGCCTGGGCTCAGGCTGATATCAGCGGCATTACCAGTGTGGCGGTGCTGACAGACGGGCGTATCGCTGCCTTGCTGCGTCGCCCGGCCTGTGTCCTGGTGCTGGCAGCGGATGGGCAGGTGTCAGCACGCTGGTCTTTGGATGACATGCTGTGCCCGCACCATATCAGCGCCCGTCCGCAAGGCGGGGTACTGGTGACGGATCTGGACGGACATCAGGTGCTGGCACTGGATTCCCACGGCCATGAGCACTGGCGTTTAGGCACGCCTGAACAGCCACGCTGGCAAGAACCGTTCAACCATCCCACACACGCGCTTGAATGTTCCGATGGTAGTTTGTGGGTAAGTGATGGCTACGGCAATACCGTGGTGCATCGCTTTGACCCTCAACGTCAATGGCTGGCGGCATTGGGGGCACCCGGCTCGGGCCCTTTGCAGTTCAGCACGCCTCATATGCTGGCGTGTGCTGCCGATGGTTCGATCTGGGTGGCCGACCGTGAAAACAACCGTGTCCAGCACCTGGATATTCAAGGCCGTTATCTGGGCGAGTTGCGTCCCCTGTACAAGCCCATGGCAGTGGCTGTGCAAACTGACGGTTCGGTACTGGTGAGCGATCAAACGGCCAGTCTGTCTTTGTTCGACGCGGATTCGGGCACCTTGGTGGGGCGTTGCCGGGTGCAAGGTGTGTACGGGCATGGCTTGTCTGCAGGCGTGGACGGACGTATTTATATAGCGGAAATGTTGCCGGATTGTTTGACTTGCTTACAGCCCGCTTAATTGTCCACAAAGTATGAAAAAGTAGTCGGTGCTCTGGAAGCTGCCAGAGCAAATCCATTAGACTATGCGCATGAATACGTCCCTGCCTCTGTATGTTCGTACAGATTCCTCTGGCCAGTTGCACTTGCTAGGCGATTGGTCCTTGCGTCACTATGAAGCGTTGCAAAGCAGCTTGCGCTCGGTCAGTGACAAGCAGGGGCGTTGGTCTTTGGATTTCAGCCAGTTGAAGTCCCTGGACACAACAGGTGCTCAAGTCCTGTGTGAATGGCTGGGTGCCGAGCGTGTGCAGGCGGCGCTGGATAGTGCCCAAGGTTTATCCAAAGAGCGCCATCAGTTATTGCAAACCGTTGCCAAGGCCATGAGCCGCATGGATGAGGAGCACGTGGCTGCGGCGCCTTGGGGGATGACGGATTTGCTCGAGCGTGTGGGTCTGTCCATGATCCATATCACGCGCAATATGCGTGAGCTGTTGGGTTTTATTGGCCTGACGCTGGAAACGCTGATCCTGAATATGCTGCGGCCCAGCCAGTGGCGCGTCACCTCGATTGTGGCGCAGTTGGAAGAAACCGCCTTTAATGCCGTACCGATTGTGGCCTTGCTGACCTTCCTGGTGGGCGCGGTGATCGCATTTCTAGGGGCGACGGTGCTGGCGGACTTTGGCGCCACGATCTACACCGTGAATCTGGTTGGCTTTTCCTTTTTGCGTGAGTTTGCGGTGCTGTTGACGGCCATCTTGATGGCAGGCCGCACCGCCAGTGCCTTTACCGCGCAGATTGGCTCCATGAAAGCGAACGAAGAAATCGATGCCTTACGCGCTCAGGGTTTGAATCCCATGCTGATTCTGGTCATTCCGCGCGTATTGGCCATGCTGCTGGCCATGCCTATCTTGACCTTTGTGGGCATGGTGGCCGGGATCTTTGGCGGCGGGCTGGTCTGCGCCCTGATTCTGGATATTTCGCCCACCATGTTCATCAATATCTTCAATCAGGATATTGATTTGCGGCACTTTGTGCTGGGTATGGCCAAAGCCCCGATCTTTGCTTTCTTGATTGCCGTGATTGGTTGTCAGGAAGGCTTCAAGGTGACCGGCAGTGCGCAGTCTGTGGGCGAGCACACGACTTCAGCCGTGGTGCAGTCCATCTTTATCGTGATCTTGATTGATGCGCTGGCCGCGTTGTTCTTCATGGAGATGGGATGGTAGAGGCCACCGCTCGTCCCATTATTCAAGTACGTGATCTGGACAATCGCTTTGGCGATCACGTCGTGCACGAGCACCTGGATATGGATGTGTATCCCGGCGAGATCGTGGGCGTGGTCGGTGGCTCAGGCACAGGCAAGTCTGTGCTGCTGCGCTCCATTTTGGGATTGCGTCCACCCACTGGTGGCACCGTCCGTATTTTTGATCAGGAAATTGGCACCCTGTCGCCCGAAGATCGTTCGCGGCTGGAGCGGCGTTTGGGCGTACTGTTCCAACAAGGCGCCTTGTTCTCCTCGCTGACGGTGGTGGAGAATATTGCCATGCCCTTGATCGAGCATATTGGCCTGTCTCGTGGTGCCGCTGAACATATTGCTGCCATGAAGATGTCCCTGGCGGGCTTGCCGGCTAATGCGGCTACCAAGTACCCGGCGGAATTGTCCGGTGGCATGATCAAGCGTGCTGCCTTGGCACGTGCGCTGGCGCTGGATCCGGAAATCCTGTTTTTGGATGAGCCCACTGCCGGGCTGGACCCGGTGGGTGCGGGGGATTTTGACCAGCTTATTTTGACCTTGCGCGATGCGCTGGGATTGACCGTGTTTCTGGTGACGCACGATCTGGATACGCTCTACACCATTTGTGACCGAGTGGCCGTGCTGGCGCAAAAGCGCGTGCTGGTCAATGACACACTGGCCCGTGTAGAGCAAGTTGATAACGACTGGATCCGGGAGTATTTCCACGGTCCACGGGGACGGGCCGCCGAACAGGCTCAAAACCGTCGTCAGGAGCATAGTTAATGGAACCGCGTGCCCATCATGTACTGATTGGGGTCTTTACCTTGGTAGTGGCTGCGGCTGCTGTCCTGTTCTCGCTTTGGCTGGCCAAGTCGGGGCAAGATGCCGAGACCCGTGATTACGATATTGTCTTTCTGGAAGGTGTGCGTGGTCTGTCTCGCGGCAGTGCTGTGCAGTACAACGGCCTGCGTGTTGGGGAAGTGCGCCTGCTGCGTCTGGATCCGAACGACTTGCAGCGGGTACGTGCGCAGGTAGCGATTCAGGCTTCTATCCCTATTTACGAAGATACCCAGGCTCGCCTGGCACTGGCTGGTATTACCGGCCAGTCTGTAATCGAGCTTAGCGGCGGCACACCGAACAGCCCCTTGCTGGAAGCCTCCGACGATGGCCTGCCCATGATTGTGGCCTCGCCTTCCCCGTTGGCTCAGTTGATGGCCGGTGGCGAGGAGCTGATGACGCAAATTTCCAAGCTGCTGGAGAACGCCAACACCTTTTTGTCGTCCGAGAACTCCCAATCCCTGTCGGCCAGTCTGCAAAAACTGGAAGTCTTGATGGGCCAGCTCTCGACCGCCAGCGAAGGCGTGCCATCCTTGGTGAAAGAGTTGTCCCAGGCCAGCCAGCAAGCCACCACCTTGCTGTCTTCCACACAAGGTCTGGTAGACCGTCAGGGTACGCAGGCCATGAATGCCATCCAGCAATCCATGGAAGATTTCAGCCGCGCCACGCAAAGTTTGTACACGCTGCTGGAGCAAAATTCGGCAGCCATTGGCCGGGGTGCCCAGGGGCTGACGGAGATCGAACCGGCCTTGCGTGAGTTGCGCCAGGTGCTGGCTGGTTTCCGCGCCGTCACCTCCCGCTTGGAAGATAATCCAGCCGGTTACCTCTTGGGTCGTGACAAATTACAGGAGTTCACACCATGATGCCTACTGTTGTGCGTCGTCTCTTGCGGGTATCGCTCGTCGGTCTGGCCGCCTTGTCCACCGCTTGCTCCGTTCTGCCTCAGGCGGAATCCCTGACGTATTATCAGCTCCCAGCGACTACCTTGACGGCCCAGCAAGCACCTGCTTCGCATAAGAGTCTGATTATTCAGGTGAACCGGCCCCACGCCGAGCGCCTGCTGGCCAGTTCGCGCATTACGGTGCTGCCTCAAGGCAACGAGCTAAGCGCGTATAAAGGCGTACGTTGGGGGGACGATGCACCCGCTGTGCTGCGTAACCGTTTGGCGGATGCCTTGCGTGATGCGGCTCAATTCCGGGCGGTGGTGCTCGATAGCGAGTCCGTCATTGCTGATGTGGAGCTTGGCGGTACGCTGGGCGCCTTCCAGGTGGAGTATGTTCAGGGCGTTCCACGAGTACGGATTCAGTTCGATGCGTTAGTGCGCGATCAGCGTTCGGGCCAGTTGATTCAGACTCGCCGCTTTGTCGCTCAACAAGAGGTTGACGGCACGGCCGTGCCACAGGTGGTTGAAGCATTCGGGCAGGCTACCGATGCCTTGTCCTTGCAAGTAAGCCAATGGTTGGCTTCTTTAACTGTTCAAGCCAATACACGTAAATGACATGTATGAGTCACGTGATCAGCCCTTGATTTCGGGTTGGCAGTTTACCAAGCGCCTGTTGGCGCATGCCTTGATCGGCATTGTGTTTGTGGTCTTTTCCCTGATGCTGGGTGCATTGGGGCACATGTGGTTGGAAGAGAACGTACATTGGCACGATGCGGCCTTGAATGCGGCCATGATGGTTGGTGGGCTAGGGCCGATGGCTTTGCCCGAAACATGGGCCGGCAAAGTGTTTTTTGCCATTTATGGGGCGTATGTCAGTCTGGTGTTGGCCGCCGCTTTCGGGCTGATTATTGCCCCTGTGTTGCATAGAATTTTGCACACCTTCCATATGGAAGATTAAGCAAAAGACAAAAAGGCTCCACGCGATGCCTTTGGCTTGCTGGGGCACTTTTTTCCAGGGTATCGAGCTTCGGGGCGGCTCAGCGGCAAAAAGGCACTGCGTTTTGAGCAATTCCCAAAGGTGAGCCACCTTCTTTTGACGAAATTGCCTAAAACACAGTGCCTTGTCTATTGCTTGGCTATGAATCAGCCTTGTACGCGTTCCTGTTCCAGCTTGGCGATCAATGCAGGTAATTCATCCATGCGGCGGAAGGTGTCGCGCACACCCAGGCGGCGCAAATCCTCTTGCTTGTCGGGGATCGGGCAATAGCCCAATACGGTGGCCCCGGCAGCCAAGCCTGCTGTTGCGCCCGTGACACTGTCTTCCACCACCACACAGTCCTTGGGGTCTACTCTCAAGCCATGCGCAGCGGCCAGATAGACATCCGGGTAGGGCTTGTTGCGTGGTGTTTCAGCGCCGCTATAGATATGGGTGCCAAAGTAATCCAGCAGGCCAGTCTGGCCCAGTTGCAGTACCAGTTTGGCGCGGTCTGCACCGGACGCGCAGGCAATCATGCCGGGCTTGTCGCGCAAGATGGCATCCAGCGTCTCCTGAATGCCGGGAATGGCCATGACTTCATTGCTCAGCGCATGGTTGCGGCGCATGCGAAAGGCCATCACCCATTCCATATCCAGATCTTTACCTGTCATCTTGCGCACGGTGGGTAGTTCGTCGGGTAGTGCCTTGCCAATGAACCAGTCATAGCACTGCTCGTAGGTCATGACCCAGCCTTCCTCTTGCAACATGTCCCGCAGCACGCGAACCGTGATGGGCTCGCTGTCTACCAGCACACCGTCACAATCAAACAGCACAGCGGAAAATGTCATGAGTAAGCCCTCTTAACCAATGAAACGTGAAGCTTGTGATGATACCGCAGGCTGTTTACCCACAGGATGGAGGTGTCATGAGGGGGGCGCACCCCAGGATGCTTTAGGCAGGCTTAGTGAAAACCCCGACTCATAAATAATTGATTATTGATATATTTATATCTAAACTAAAATTTCATTACAAACATTTCTGCGGAACTTCCGTCATGGTGCATAAAACAACTCGAGTAATGGCAGCCGCCTTGCTGGCATTGGGAATGGCTGGCGCTCAGGCAGCCGAAGTCACGCTGAAAGCGGTATCTGTCTTTACGATGGACACCTTCTTTACCAAACGCTTCAAGCAGTTCGTTGACAAGGTCAACACAGAAGGCAAGGGGCTGGTGCAGATCAATGTCATTGGTGGCCCAGAGGCCATCCCACCTTTCGAGGTCGGTAACGCTCTGCGCTCTGGCGTGATTGACTTCGCCAATACCACGGCTGTCTTCCACGCCAATCTGGTGCCTGAGGCACTGGCTTTGACGCTGACAGAAAAACCCATGAGCGAGCTGCGCCAGAACGGCGGCTACGAACTGATGGACAAGATTCACCGCGAGAAAGCCAATATCACCTGGCTGGCTCGTACGACGGATGGTTTGCAGTACCACATCTACACCAACAAGCCCGTGACCTCGGCCGACCTATCAGGTTTCAAGCTGCGAGGTGTGCCGGTGTACCTGTCCTTCTTCCGCGAAATTGGTGCAACCCCGCTGCAGATTCCACCGGGCGAGGTCTATACCGCGCTGGAGCGTGGCGTAGTGGACGGCTATGGCTGGCCTTCCGTGGGCGTGATGGAAATGGGCTGGCATGAAAAGACTAAATACCGCGTAGAACCAGGCTTCTACAACGTGGAAGTGGGTTTCTTCATGAACCAGAAGAGCTGGGAAAAACTGGATGAAGAACAGAAAGCCTTCATGCGCAAGCAGATCGAGTGGATGGAGTCACAGAACGTGACTGAACACCAGATGGCCATTGAAGAAAAAGCCGCTACCGAACAAGCGGGCGTGCAAGCGTTGGTGCTGGACCCAGAGGCCGCTCGTGCCTTGCGTACCAAAGCCTACGAAGCAGGTTGGGCCGGTATTGATAAATCCAGCCCCAAATACGCCGCGCAATTGCGTGAATTGTTTGGTGGTTATCAGCCTTAAAACAAGATTGCTGATGACGTAGTTTGACAGTGGACATTGTGCCTTTGAGGACAGTGTCCACTTTTTGATGGTGCCATATGGGTGGGCAGATGTCCGCCCTTTCAGTGACTTTGATCTGCGGAGAGGACGCGATGTCTGCTGCAACTACCCCGGAAGGCCAGCCTTCCAATACGACCTGGGGGCGTCCGTACGCCCTGTTAATGAATACTTGTGGCGCCGTCGCGGCCCTGACCTTCGGGCTGATGAGCTTGCTGGTATGTGCTGACGTGGTGTCGCGCAACCTGGGTTACGACGTGCTGTCCACCAGTGTGGAAGTAACCGAATACATGTTGATTATTGCTACCTTCGTGGCAGCACCGTGGGTGCTGTATCTGGGTGGCCATATTCGTATCGATGTGCTGTTCAACAACCTGCCTTTGCCCATGCAGCGTGGCCTGGATCTGGTCTCTAACCTGTTGGGACTGACCGTCTGTGGTGTTTTGGCCTGGCAATGTGCCGTCGTCGCCCTGGACTCGTACGAGCAAGGAGCCCTGGTCTTTAAAGCTCTGGTCTTTCCAGAGTGGTGGCTGAATCTGCCTTTGCTGTTTGGTGCAACCTTATTGGCGCTGGAATTTCTGCGCCGCCTGATGTCCCGTCCCGTTGAGCAAGGAGCCTGAACATGGAATGGCACATGGCATTGATCCTGCTGCTAGGATCGCTCTTTGTCTTGATGGCTATCGGCACGCCCGTCGTTTTTGCCTTCCTGTCCGTCAACCTGCTGGGGGCCTGGCTGTTTCTGGGCGAAGCGGCAGGTCTGGCACAATGGGCGCGCAACACCACTGCCTCCATTGGCAGTTTTTCCCTCACTCCCATCCCCTTATTCGTCTTGATGGGCGAGGTGCTGTTTCACACCGGGTTGGCCTTCAAAGCGATTGACTCCATCGAGCGCATGATCTCGCGCGTACCGGGAAAACTGTCCATCGTCAGCATTTTGGGTGGTACAACCTTTGCGACCTTGTCGGGTTCGTCCATTGCCAACACGGCCATGATGGGTGGCGTGATGCTGCCAGAAATGCTGCGTCGCGGCTATCACCCGACCATGGCCATGGGCCCTATCATGGCGGTCGGTGGCATTGCCATGCTGATTCCTCCTTCAGCATTGGCTGTCATGTTGGGTAGCTTGGCCGGTATTTCCATTGAACGGCTGCTGATTGGCGGTATCTTGCCGGGCATATTGATGGCCGCCGGTTTTCTGGCCTATGTGGTGGTTCGCAGCCGCCTGCGTCCGCAAGATGCACCGATGAGTGACGAAGACTCTGCCATCCGTCTGAAAGGCTGGGCCTTGTGGAAACCCTTTGTGCTTAATGTCGTGCCATTGTTGGGTATCTTCGTTGCGGTCGTCGGCTCGATGCTGGTGGGCTGGGCCTCGCCTACCGAGTCGGCTGCGATTGGTGTCGTGGCCTCGGTGTTGGCAACGATTGCCTACCGCGCCCTGACCCTGAAAGCCCTGTGGAAGAGCCTGATTGAAACGGCCAAAGTCTCGGTGGTGATTCTGTTCATTCTGGCCGCCTCCACCACCTTTGCGCAACTGCTCAGCTTCTCTGGAGCCAGCGCAGGCTTTTTGGGCATGATCAAAGACTACAACCTGTCGCCCTTCGTGTTGGTGGTTTGCATGTTGCTGGTGCTGATGGTCATGGGTATGGTGCTGGATCAAATCTCCATGATGATGATTGCCTTGCCCTTCTTCATGCCCCTGGCCTTGGCTGCTGGCGTGGACACCGTCTGGCTGGGCGTGATGATCCTGATCGCACTGGAAATTGGCTTGCTGACGCCACCCTTTGGCTTGTTGCTGATTGTGATGCAAAGCGTGGCCCCTCCATCCATCCGCTTGCCCCACATCTACAGCGCCGCCGTGCCCTTCCTGGTTATAGAAATCGGCATCCTGGCCCTGGTGCTGTTTGTCCCCTGGATTGCCGTGGGTCTGCCAGGACTGATCGGCTAAGACCGAGCCGTCCGCTGAAAAAAGGGGCAACAGCGATGTTGTCCCACACAGAAAGCCAGAGTCTTGAACAGGCTTTCCGGGCAAAAAACGAAAAACCTGAGTGCGGCGTTTGCCAAACTCAGGTTTTTTTGTCGCCGGGCCGTCCCAAGGCAAAAAGCACCCCCTCGGGGGGCAGCCAGCCGACGGCGCAGCGTGGGGGCCTTTTTTGTCGCCGGGCCGTCCCAAGACAAAAAGCCCCCCTCGGGGGGCAGCAAGCCAAAGGCGTAGCGTGGGGTTTTTTGTGCGCGATAGCATAGATCAGTTCTGGCCGTCTCTCTGCCTGCTTAAAAGCGGTTGATATGGGAGCCGTATTTCATTGCCCAGCCGCCTTTCAGCCTCTTGCAGACCTTGGGGGTGTGCGTGGACTTCCAGTGCTGGATAGCAAATAGCTCGTTCGAGACGCAAACTCTGACCCAGGAAAACTCAACCAACAATCGTCCGACAAAAGATGCTGTGAGCTGATTGAGGGGCTGTCCGGGTGTTGGGGCGGATCAGGCAACTTGCCGCAGGCAGATCATTGCGCAGGGGTGCAAGCACCTTGCTGTTTGAGTCCGGTGTTTGTGATTGGTCCGGCGGACCAATCACCGGACGAGTTCAAGGTGCGCCCGTAGCGATTATCTGACCAGGGCACCGGCGCGCAGCGCCGGCAAGTTACCAGCCCCGAAACCCGGACAGCCCCTTAATCAGCGTCTTATAGTCACCTTCTTTATCGTGTCGAACAGTGGCTGACTCCAAACCTTGAGTCAGCCCAGTCTCGATGCGCTGGGTATCGAAACCCAACCCTCAAAAAATGAAGGCTGTTAAAAAAAGCCGCTGAAAAAAGTGCCTTTACCCCCGCACAGGATCAGCATAGATCCCACCATCCCGCAAAACCAAAGCGACCTTATCACCCCGCTGGACAGCCTCATCCAGCACACGAGCAATCAACACCGGCCCTGCATCGCTGGCAACCGTAGCCAGCATATACACCCCCGCCTCGTCTCCAGAAGAGGCACTGCGCGTCAGTTCCGTTACCACCCCAGACGAGCACTCCTCAGCCTCAAATTCATCCCCATGACACTGGGAACACAAGAACCGCGCTGGGAACATCCGATGATCACACCGCACACAACGAAATACAGAAGGACTCATCATAGGGCCTCCAAAACAAGCGCCGTTGAACACATGCCATAGCGATACTCCACCATGCCATAGCCCGTGACCAAACCATATCGAGCCTGTGCTATCTGACGCTCCCCCGCCTGCCCGCTTAACTGGCGCATTACCTCGACCAAGCCATGCAAGCTGCATGCCGCCCCAGCCTGTCCGGCCGATAACTGCCCGCCAGATGTATTCAACGCCAGACATCCCGTCGCAATTGACTCATGGATAAACTGCTTTGCGCCATCCGCCTCAAAAAAGCCCAAATCCTGCAATTGCGCCAAAACCATGACGGGGTAGTCATCATACATACTGACGACATCCATCTGCGCCGGACTCAAGCCTGACTCTGCCCACAAAGTTGGAGCCAAAGCCGCCAGACCTGTGCTCAAGCCATCGCCTTGCTGATCATCAATGTTGTGAAAACTGCGTAAAGCCTTGACCGTAATTTCAGGCTGATTCTGCGCCGCCGGATGATCCGCGCGCATCACAATCAAGGCATTGGCCCCGTCCACCACTGGCACACAGTCCAGCCGTGTTAAAGGATCCGCCACTTGAGGCGCATTCAAATACTCATCCAGACTCATGGGACTACGATACGCAGCGCCAGGATTCATACTGGCCCATACCCGCTGGCGCATCACCAGGGCAGCATAATCCGCCCGCTCCAAACCCAGCTTGCGCATTTGATTGGCAGTCAGCATGGCAAAGCGGTGATTCGGACTACCAGCCCCCAAAGGCCGCAAGTGATCGTGGGTTGTCTGGTTATAGTTCTCGACCAGTTGCTGGAAGTCCCTGGCCTGAAAATGATCCCCGGCCACAATCGCAATACAGCGGGCATCGCCGGCCTGAACCGCGCGAATCGCGTGCTGCAGAATGTTCAGACCGCTGGCGCCGCCATTGCTGTCATCCATGATCCAGCCCACCTTCAAACCCAGCCTCCAGGCCAGATCAATAGCCCGATCCGGTGCGTGGGTGAATGAGGCCACTCCCAGGCCATCAATATCGCTGGCCTGCAAACCCGCTGCGGACAGGGATTGTTTGAAAGCCTGGGCCAGCAGCTCGGAGGTGCCAAGCTGACCACGCCGGGTGTAAGTGACCTCGGTCGCGCCCAGCAGGCGCACCGTGTCCAGATTGAAACTAGGCGTCATATCGAATTCCTGTGGCCGCCATCAGCGGCGAACCTGATAGCCTGCTTGTTCTCTATCCCAGGTGTCGGGGCCAATGCCGCGATCACGCAGGGCAAACTTTTGAATCTTGCCATTTTCCGTGGTGGGCAGAGCCTCGGTAAACTCAATAAAGCGCGGCACGGCAAAGTAAGGCAGACGGTGCTCGCAATGTTGCAGCAGTTCTTCGCAACTGACCGTGCAATCTGGGCGCAACACAATCATGGCCATGACCTCGTCCTCGGCCAGCTCGGACTTGGCGGCATAGACCGCCACCGTGTGGACGGCAGGATGGCTGGCTAAAGCCTGCTCGACTTCATAGGAGGAAATGTTTTCCCCACGACGGCGAATCATGTCTTTCAGACGATCCACAAAGCGGTAGTAGCCATCGGCATCGCGCACGACGCGGTCACCCGTGTGGAACCACAGGTTTTTCCAGGTCTCCACCGTCTTGTCCGGTTGCCCGTAGTAACCCAGTGCGAAGGCATAGGGTTCATCGGCGCGCAATAGCAGTTCGCCCACTTCACCATTTGGCAGAGGGTTGTCGTTCTCGTCCACCACCAGTGCTTCAAAACCTTCCGACACGCGGCCCATATAGCCATTGCGCTGTTCCTGGATACCACGGCCCATCACATAGTTGGTCTCGGTAGAACCAAAACCATCCAGCAGATGCATGTGGCAGCGATCCAGAAACTGGCGATGAAATTGTTCGGGAACACCGGGGCCTAATGCAATGCGCGTCTTGTGCAGTTTTTCTGCCGCCGTCTCTGGTTTGGACAGCAAGATAGGCACCATGGCGCCGAGCAGATAGGTAATCGTGGCGCCGGTTTCATACAGATTGTCGAAGAAACGGCTGGCCGAGAAACGCTTGTCCACCACCATGCAGGCGTCGCTGACCAGGGCCTGGAAAAACGTGTTCAAGGCATTGGTGTGAAACAGGGGCAGGCAGGTATACAACACATCATCGGGCTTCATGCCCAGCTTGCTGGCAGTGTAAATGCCCCACCAGTAAAACTGAGCATGCGGGCACTGAACGCCTTTGGAGGGACCGGAGGTGCCGGAAGTGTACAGAATGGCCAGCGTATCGCCGGGGCCGATATCGGCAGGCTCGCAGTATTGGCCCAAAGCAGGCAGGTCGCATGTCGCTACAGACAATGTTTGTGCGGCTTGCTGACCTTGAATCAACCAGGCTTGTTGAACAGCGGTAAGGCCTAGGTCCACATCAGCCAAGAGTGGCGTCAGGTCACTTTCCAACACTAACAGACTGGCCTGGCTATTGCACAAGATGTGTTGCAATTGCGCCCCACGCGAGGCGGTATTGATCGGCACCACAATCGCGCCCAGCCAGCCACACCCCAGCACGATTTCCATGAACTCGTGCCGATTGGTGCAGAGCAAGGCCACACGGTCGCCACGCTTGATGCCTGCACGGTGCAAACGATCGGCACTGGCGGCGGCCATTTGCACGGTCTGGATGCCGGTATAGCTGTTTTTTCGGTCCGAAAACAACGGCGCATCACCCATGCGTTCGGCACGCAAGCGCAGTAGGGCGGGCACGGTGCGTTGCGTGGCAGGCAGGGCGTACAAGGGCAGTTCAGAGATGGGAATGGAATGGGCGTTCATGGTGTATCTCCCGGCTTGTGTGATCAAGATGGCAAGCCGATGTGCATGGGTGAAATTACTAATATTCAGCAAACAGTATACTGCAATATATTATTTTGAAATTCCTGTCTTGCACCGGAAAAACCCGAAGTGGCACGGGCTGCCAAGCAGTGGTATTTCGCGTAGCTGGTAGGTAAATAAGGAGGGAGTTCGCTGCATACATAGCGGCGTATGGCAGACGATCCAGACCAAGGCAGGTCGGTCTTTGGCAACGAAGTCGATGTGCATCACAATAATTTTTGGATAAGCCCGGATGGGCAATGGGGATAGAACAATGAAGGTATGGCTTAAGTTGGCAACGTGTTGTGCACTGATGTTGGGCGCACAGGTTCATGCTCAGAACCAGAATGTCACGCTGGTGATTCCTTACCCGCCTGGTGGCGCGGCCGATCAGTTGGCGCGTGTGATTTCTCAGGAAATGGGAACACGCTTTGACCAGAAAGTGATTGTGGAGAACCGTCCGGGTGCCGGTGCGCAGGTTGCCATGAATGTGGTGAAAAATGCCAACCCCAATGCCTTGGGCACGGTGTTGTTTCTGGCCGATAGTGGTGCTTATTCGCTGAATCGTCACATGTATCAGCGTCTGAACTACGATGTGGCTACCGACTTGATCCCCATGACGCTGGCCGCCAAGGCTCCTGTGTTCCTGCTGGTCAACAAAGACAGCCCTTTCAAGACCGTGCAGGATTTGGTGGCCGCTGGCCAGCAGCAAGAGTTGACCTATGGGTCACCAGGCATGGGCACGGGTACACACTTGCTGGGCGAGATGCTGCGTAAAGAAACCGCAGCCCGTCTGGTGCACGTACCCTACAAGGGCGCAGGTCCGGCCTTGATTGACACCGTCAGTGGGCAGATTGACTTTATTTTTGATGTGTTGACGGGCAGCCGTGGCTTTTTGGAGGAGGGTCGTTTGCGTGCGATTGCCGCCGCCACGACAGAGCGCAGTCCATTGCGCCCGGATACGCCTACGATTGCAGAAAGCGGCATTCCCAATGTGGCATTCACCATCTGGTGGGGGATCTCGGCCAAGGCTGGAACTCCTGCCGATGAGGTGACACGGTTAACAGAGCAATTGACGGCCGTGCTCAATGCGCCTGAGGTTGTGCAGAAGTTTGTGGACTTTGGTATTGAGATTCAGTCCTCGACACCGCAGGCGTTTGCCGAGTTGATCGAGAGTGATGCGACGGCAATAGGCCCGATGATCCAGTCTTTGCAAATTACGCTGGATTGATTGTGTTGTAGGCGACGGGCCAGCCGTCAATCGTGTTGCAAACAAGCCGGCGATGCCGGCTTGTTTCATTTGTGCCTGGCCCCAGGATCAGGGACGCAACTCTTTGGCGCCGCGTTCGATCAACATGGCCGAAATTTCCTTGTTGCCATTGGCATTGGCACGCACCAGTGGCGAATAGCCCTCAAAATCGCGGGCGTTAACATCGGCGCCATTGTCCAGGAGGAAGCGGGCGATTTCTTTGTTGCCGTTCATGCTGACCAGATGTAATGGGGTATAGCCATCCAGCTTGGCATTGACCAAGGCTTTGTCTTGTTGCATGGCAGTAATCACTTGCTCGGCTTGGCCGGCCCAAATCTGTTCGTACAGATTGGCGTTGGCGGCGTAGACGGGGGCGGCAAGGCTCAGGGTCAGCAGGGCAGCAGAAATAAACTTCATTTAATACTCCAAAAGCAGGTTTAAGTTTTTCGTTATGAATAATAGTTATTTTTGAAAACCGATTCTGTAATGGCTTGTTACTTCAAGAGCTTGAATCAAGGGTTGGCCGTGCGCTAGTGGGACAACAGTTCGGCTTGTTTCATGCAATAGGCGGTGCTGCAGATCACCAGGTTTTCATGGATTTTTTGTGCGGCCAGTTCCGGCAGGCCCTGCTCAAAGGCCTGGTAGATGCCTTGAGCGCGTTGCAAGGTTTCTCGACGGAAAAGAGGGTCTTGCAGGCAGGCGATACGAGCTTGATCGGCCCGGTCATGCAAACGCTCCATGGTATCGATGAGCTGCTTGTTGGGCACCATATTGATCCAGGCACTACGAAACGACCAGTTGGCTTGAATGTTGTCCAGGGGGTCCCCTTGCTGATGCGTGGCTTCGATGCGCACCACTGCCTGCTCCATGGCACGCAAGCCCACCGCACTTTGATGCTGACAGGCAAGGTGAGCGGCGGAAGGCTCCAATAGCAAGCGTACCGAGAAGATGTCTTCAATATCTTGCGGGGTGTAGATCTTAAGGACAAAGCCGCGTGAGGTGCTCTCGAGCACGCCCTCGTTTTTAAGCTGCAACAGGGCTTCGCGCACGGGCATGCGTGACACGTTCAGGCTGGCTGCAATTTCATTATCAACCAACCTGACATCAAAGCTGATCTTGCCCAGTGCAATGTCCTGGCGCAGCATGCCATAGACTTGCTCACGGATATTGGGTTCGCGTTTTTTGTAGGGGGTAGCAGCCATAAACTCGTCCGGCGTCTGGCGCACGGCAAAACTCTGAAAGGGGTATAGGATACCAAGTAAGCATGAAGGGTTGCGGCGTTTTGTGCCAGGATGGGATGGGTCGAAGCCGTCTGGCCTGAGTGGCTGAAAAGGATTGCTCTGGCGGCGTGGTCGTGCGATGTCTCCTGTATGGGCAAGACTCTGGGCAAACCGCTTCACAGGCTGACTTGCCGCATAATAGGTGTTTTTCAACTCAGCACGCACCAGAGGGGGCAATTGATGCGGTGGCGGCATGTAGAAATTTTTGATGCGATCTGCCGCGGAGGCTCTTTGACGCAGGCCGCGCAGTTGCTGCATATCTCTCAGCCTGCGGCCAGCAAAATGTTGGCGACGGCAGAAATGCAGCTGGGCTTTCGATTGTTTGATCGTGTGCGTGGTCGCCTGATCCCTACGCGTGAGGCCAGCATTCTGGCCCCCTACGTTGCGCGCCTGCATCAGAATCTGGATGACGTCAGCCGACTGGCGCGCAATCTGCGCTCTCACCACGAAGGCTTGTGGCGTATTGGCAGCAGTCCGGCTTTTGGTCTGGAGTTATTGCCGGTGGCCTTGAGTCGCTGTCGTCAGTCCCACCCGGCCATGAGTTTCGAGCTGCGTACTCACCATAGCGGGGAGCTATTGCAAGCTCTGGAAACACGCGACCTGGATATGGTGATGAGCTTTGATCAGGGCGAGTCTTCCGGTGTCCAACAGCAGGTGCTGGCTCATACCGAACTGGTACATGTCACCTTGCCGGGCGTTGCGCCTTTGCGCCATTGGGAGCAGATGGCCGAGCGCGCCTTTATCGCTTTAGACGCTCATGATCCTGTGGGCGCGATGGTTGAGGGCCTGCTGCAACGTTATGTTCCCGATGTGGCCCCCTTTATGCGTGTACAGACCCATTACGTGGCTTGCAGCCTGGTGGTACAGCAAGTTGGGGAGGCCCTGGTGGATCTGGTCACAGCCCGAGCCATGCAAGGCCGAGGCCTTGCCATACACCGCTTGCCCGAGCCTTTGCCGATTCCGGTCAGCATTTTGACGGCCCATGATGATGCGGGTTCTGGCTCGCGTGAACGCGTGCTGGATCATATCCGGCAGGCTCTGCTGGAATGTCGTTTTCCGGATTGAGTGAAATCTTGATTCCATAACCCTGGGTTATGGAGCGTGCCAACTATTCATTGGTGTTCTGTCGCACCCCCAAAGACAATAGAGACCAGTTATTGGGGGTATTTCCATGCATGTATGTATTATCGGTGCTGGCGTCATTGGGATGAGCACCGCATTTATGTTGCGCCAGAAAGGGGTGAAGGTCACGGTACTGGAGGCGGGTTCGCAAGTGGCCGGACAAACCAGCTTTGCCAATGGTGGACAACTGAGCTACAGCTACGTGGCCCCCCTGGCTGATCCGGGCGTGTTCAAGGATTTGCCTCGCTGGTTATTGAAGAACGACTCGCCACTGCGTTTCAAACCGGCGCTTAGCCTGCAGCAATGGCGCTGGCTGCTGCATTTTCTGAAAGCCTGCCGGAGCGATGTGGTGCGTCGTACCACCGCGCAGATGCTGACCTTGTCCTATCTGAGCCGTGACATTCTGCACGACTGGCAAGAGCGTTTCAATCTGGACTTTGCCCATCAAAACAATGGCAAGCTGATTGTGTTTCGCAGTCCTGGCCCGTTCCAGCATGCGCGTGAGCAGGCGCAATTGCAGGCGGATATGGGATCTTCGCAGCAAGTGCTGGAAGCGGCTCAAGTGTTGGAGCTGGAGCCTTCTTTGCAAGCTTTGGGTTCGCGCTTGCAGGGTGCGATTTACACGCCTAGCGAAGAGGCGGGCGACGCTTATCTGTTTTCCGTGGCCTTGCACGAGCGCATGCAAAACGACAGCGACTATCAGCTGAAACTGAATACGCCGGTGCAGCGCTTTGTAATGGAAGGGCGCGATATCCGTGCCGTACAAACGGCAGACGGCGAGATACAGGCGGATCACTTTGTGGTAGCCAGCGGTATGGGTACGGTGCCTTTGCTGCGTCAGCTGGGTGGCCGCCCTCTGATCTACCCGCTGAAGGGCTACAGCTTGAGCCTGCCGCTGGAAGGTTTGAGTCAAGCCGTGCCGGCTATCAGCGTGACCGACTATGAACAGCGCATTGTGTATGCCCGTTTGGGTGAAGTGCTGCGTATGGCGGCAATGGTGGATATCGGTTTTGATGGGCTGGATATTCCTGCTGGTCGTATGGCGACCTTGAAGCAGCAGGTGAAAGATCTATTCCCCGCTTTGCCGTTGGAGCAGGCGCAGACCTGGGCGGGTTTGCGCCCTGCGACACCTTCGGGCAAGCCGGTTGTGGGGGCCAGCAAGCTGGCCGGTCGCTTGTGGGTGAATGCAGGTCACGGCGCATTGGGCTTTACCTTGGCTTGCGGTAGCGCAGCGATTTTGGCGGCTCACCTGACGGGCGAGGCTGCGCCTATTGATGACGCTCCATTTCGTCCTTAGACCTTGAAGCGGATGATGGGTACGCGGCAATCAATTGTCCGTGGCCGGTCATGGGTTTACGGTAGCAGGGCGTGGTATTGAATGTTTGGCGCTGGGTAATTGGCCGCTAGTAATCAGTAGCGATGATTGCGCACCAGTAGATGGAGATGGGCAAGTTTTCCCTTGGAAGCTTGCCCATTTTTCATGTGTTACGTATTTGTTTTTAGACGGTTGCCCGCAAAACTGGCGTCGCTTTGAAGCCCGCCGTCAGCAACAGGGATAGCCCATAAATGGCTACCGCCAGCACCGGAATCGACCACAGCGCATTGAAATCCAGTGCCGTGAACAGGTAGCGGTACATCAGGTCGATCAGCCAGGGGTGGATCAAATACACCCCCAAGGTCAGCTCCGCCAGATGGGCACTGATACGCGAGTTGATCAAAGGCTGGTTCCAGTCACGCAGCAGCAGAATCAGCGCGATGGACATGGGGATGACGGTGATGCTTAAGTAATCATAAAAGTACGCACCTGTTTGCCGATCGTGTGTGATTGCCAGCGTATAAAAGCCCCAGGCTGTCGCTGCGATACTGCTGAGTAGCACCGTCATAGTCAGCCAGCGGGGTACAGTGACAGGCACTTTACGCAGCAGATAACCCAGCAGGAAATAAGGTAGATAGGACAGGAACCAGGTAAAGAAGGGCGCAGAGTGAGTGTTCAGTTCCGGTTTGCTGAGGGTGCTGAGGGCAGACAGCACAAAGCTCGCCCCGGTCAACGCAGCCAGTTGCTTCAAATTGGTGCTCTGAACCATACGCCGCAAAAAGGGCGTGAACAGGTACAGGAACACAATCATGTACAGAAACCAGAGGTGGAAGTAAGGCCGCCCTTGTAGCAGCCGTTCCAGATAGGGATAAGGGTCAGCGTCTGGCGCCCACCAATGCTGCTTGAAGGCTGTCCAGCCCAGGTAAAACGCGGTCCAGAACAGCAGCGGCAGCAAGACTCGCGATGCTCGCTTGCGATAGAACAGCTTCATGCCTTCCTGGGGACGGGGCTCCAGCAAGAGCGCACCGCTGACCATGACAAACACCGGTACACACCAGCGGGTGGCAGCATCGTAGAGATTGCCACTCCACCAGTTGGCTGTGCCCAACTCGGCATTCAGGACGGCGTAGGCGGCGATATGCAGGCAAACGACAGAGAAAATCGCCACAATCCGTGCATTGCTGATCCAGTGCATGAAAAGACATAAAAAATCAGAAACCTCCCTATCCTATCGAGCAGACGTTTCTGATTTGTCCCCCAAATACGGGATTTAGCGTCCAGTTTTGTCTGGATGTGACGGCATTGCGGGAGGTTTTTTGCACATGCAGGCTGGATGAAATTATCCTGCTCCCTGTCGAGAGGGACCGCAAAAGGGTGTATAAATTACCAGCGTTATACGGTTAAATAGCAGGCTTAGTCAGCCAGACCCGCCAGGGCATTCCTGAGTGGGCAGAGCTGAGTAGGAGTACGGTGGATGGAGCTGGATTTGAGCGGGTTGGATGTGCTGATTGTCCTGGTCGCTTTGGCACTGGGCTTGCTGATCGGGTTGTGGCTGCGGGCGCGCATGCGTGCGCCTGTCGAGCAGGCTTTGGAAGATCGTTGCGCTCGTCTGGAACAAGACCTGGCCCATGCGCAGGCGCAGGCTCAGGACGCGCAGGATAGGGCGGTGGAGCTGGATAAAGAGCTGGTACGCCGCGACGCCCAGTTGCAGGCTCAGCAGATGCGCAATCAGGCCATACAAGAGGACTTGGAGCATAGCCGCGAACAAATGCGCTTGCAGTTCGAGTCCCTGGCCCAGCAGATCCTAGAGGCCAAAGGGCAGACGCTGCGGCAGGATAGCCAACGTACCCTGGATGAAATGCTACGACCGTTCCGGGAGCAATTGGCAGGTTTCCAATTGCGCGTGAATCAAGTACATGATGAATCCGTTAAAGGCCAGACCGCCTTGAATCTGGAACTGCAACGCATGCAGGAAATGGGCCTGCGCATGAGCGCCGAGGCCCATTCCCTGGCGGTGGCGCTGAAGGGGGATAAAAAGACCACCGGCAACTGGGGCGAAACCCAGTTGGAAAAAACGCTGGAAGTGGCCGGTTTGGTACGAGGTGTCCATTTCGACACACAATGGCAGGCCCGCGACGAGCAAGGCCGCCTGCGATACCCCGACTTCGTGGTGCACTTGCCGCAGGACAAGCATCTGGTGCTCGATTGCAAAGTGTCCCTGGTGGACTACGACCGCGCCATTCGCGCCCAGACGGACGAAGAACGTCAACAAAGCCTGCAAGCGCATGTGCAGGCGCTGCGCAATCATATTGATGATCTGGCCTCCAAGGATTACAGCGCCTTGGCAGGCTTGAACAGCCCCGGCTTCGTGTTTATGTACGTGCCTATCGAGGCGGCGTATATGCAGGCTCTACAGCAACAGCATGGCCTGTTCGACTACGGCCTGGGCAAGAATGTTCTGATGGTCTCGCATACGACCCTGCTGCCTATTTTGCGTACCGTCGCCAATATCTGGATGATGGTGCGTAGCAATGAGCAGGCCCATGAGCTTAGCCAACGCGCGGGCGATATCTATAACCAGGTCTCTATTCTGGCCGAGCGCCTGAAAAAACTGGGCGAAACCTTGGGACAGGCGGGCAAGCACTACAACAGCACGGTGACAGCATTGGCTGGTCAGCAGGGCTTGTACGGTAAAGTCAGCCGCTTCGCTGAATTATCGGCCAGAGCCAAGCGTACCCAGCCGGGGATCGAACCCTTGCATACCGATATAGAGCACGAGCGTCTGGATTGGGTCTTGCCGGAAGAGGCAGAGCTGGCTCAGGACAAAGAGCCAGATACCTAATCTGGAGCAGGCTTGAGGATAGATTGCAGGCTGAAAAAGCACATGGCGTCCGAGTACGCCGTGCAGCTCACATCGATTTATTGTTTATTCCGCGCGTCGTCGCTCAGGCATGAGCAGGTCCATGAAAGGACACGACTTTGGGCCTTGGCTTTTGCTCTGCCTGCCAAAGATCGTAGTGGGACTGCATGTTGATCCACATTTCAGCACTGGTTCCAAGGGCGTCGCGCAGGCGTAAGGCCATGTCTGCCGAAATACCGGCAGAACCATTGAGAATGCGCGATAAGGCTGCACGCGTTACGCCAAGGCGGGATGCCGCCTCAGTGACACTGAGTTCGCCCAAGTATTCCCGCAAGACTGGGCCGGGGTGGGATGGGTTGTGCATACGCATAATGTTTTCCTAGTGATAGTCCTGGTAGTCCACCAAAACAGCGTCTTCGCCTTCAAAGTAAAAGGTTAGACGCCAGTTTCCGCTAACCGATATTGTGTAGTGATCTTGTACAGATTGGCCTTTGGGGTTTTTGCCAGATAACTTGTGGAGCTTCCATCCGGGGGCGTTCATATCTTCCGCTTGAGTAGCAGAGTGCAGGGCCGTTAACTGAATTTAGTGCGGTCGATGGCTGTTATGGTTGAGCACCATCATCCTGCTTAATCACCTCCAGCCACTGTTCCACCAACTGCGGTGCGCTGAACAGATAACCTTGTAGGGCATGGCAGCCGCGACGCAGCAGAAATTCTTTTTGCAGCTCATTTTCCACGCCTTCAACGACGACGTGCAGGCCCAGTTGCCGTGCCATAGCCAATACCGTACGCACGATGGCGTTGGCTTCTTGTTCCATGGGGACTCCCAGGATCAGGCTGCGGTCTATTTTCAGCTCGTATAGCGGCAGGCGGCGGATGGCCGCCAGGTTGGAATAGCCTGTGCCAAAGTCGTCCATGGAAAAGCGGATCCCCAGATCCTTTAGCTCGCGCATCATGCTATTGGCGGAGGAGAAGTCTTCCATCAGCACGCCTTCGGTAATTTCAAAGATCAGGCGATGGGCCGGTGCGCCGCTGGTCTCCAGGATCTGGCGTGTGCGGCGGGCAAAGTCAGGGCGACGGAATTGAATTGGGCTGACATTAATGGAAATAGGAAAGCTGCATTCCTGGGTCTGCAGCAGCAAATCACAAACTGATGCCATGATCCAGTCGCCCAGTGGCGTGATCAGGTCCGTGCTTTCGGCCAGTGGAATGAATAGATTGGGGGTCAACATACCGCGTGTTGGATGCAACCAGCGCAACAGCACCTCGGCCCCGCAGATGCGGTTTTGCTTGTCGTACTGGGACTGAACAAACAGGCGCAACTGATCCGAACCAATGGCAAAACGCAGATCGTGCTGCAGACTCAGATTCTCTTCCAACGCCTCTTGCATACCGGGTTCGTACAAGGTGATCTGGTTGCGACCATTTTCCTTGGATCGATACATGGCGGTGTCTGCTTGTCGCATCAGGTCCTCGGCAGTCAAGGAGCTGTCGGTAATCAGTGCCAGACCAATACTGCTGCTGCTCAAGTAGGAGTGGCCCTCGATGCTGTAGGGCTCTTCCAGGCGGGTGCGTACCAGCTCTGCAAACTCCAGGGCCTCTTTGTAGCAGTCCCGTACCGTACCGGGCTGCAGAATTTTCAGGATGACGAATTCGTCCCCACCCAAGCGGGCCACGATGTCCTGGGGGTCAATCATCAAGGACAGGCGGCGCGCCACTTTGCGCAGCAGGGCATCGCCAATGGCGTGTCCCCGCGCATCGTTAATGTGCTTGAATCGGTCCAGATCCAGGAAATACAGCGCACCAGGCCGTTTGTATGGCTCTATGGTTTGCAAGTGGCGTTCCAGGCGTTGCAGCAGCAGGCGGCGGTTGGGCAGTTCGGTTAACGGGTCGTAGAAAGCCAGCCGGTAGTTTTCTGACTGCGTGGCTTTCAGTGCCGAGATATTGGTGGAAATACAGTACAAGCGGGTTTGTCGGGTCTCGGGGTCCTGGACCGGCATTTTGATGGAGAAAAAGGTGGCGCGTATCTCGCCTTTCCGGTCTCGTACCACCTCTTCTACCGCCAGGCGTTCACCGCTGTACAGCACCTGTTCGTCGTTATGACGGAATTCGTTAATGGTCTGCTTGTTGGCGTACAAGTCCTGGTCGGTTTTACCTACAATGCTGACGGTGGTGTAGTTCAGGTCTTCACATAGTTTGCGGTTGGCGTATTGATAACGAAACTGGTCATCCTTGATATAGACATAGGCGTCAATGGCATCCAGCACGGTATGCAGATGATGTTCGGTGCGGACCAGTTTTTTGCGTTGGCGATGCAGGCCAATGCGCATCAGGCTAACTGTTAGCAGGGCAAGGGTCAGCAAGACACCCAGTGTGAGCAAGGCGGGGATAAGCCAGGGTTTGGTCGGTTTTTCAATCAGGCGCAGGCCCCACTGGTTCAGCGTCTCCGTGTAGAACGGGTCGCTATTGTCTTGCCATTGCTTGATGTGAGTATCAAGGGCGGCCAGCAGGTCCAGGTGGTGATCCTTGGCAGTCACAAAATAGGTGCTGGTTGGTTCCAGTCGGATAGGAGCGGTCTGCAGACCATATTCACCAGCGTGACGTACACCAAACAAATGGCCGACGACAGCCGCGTCAGCTTGTTTGGTTTGAACCATTTTCAGTGCGTTGTATTGGGAGTCGGCAATAACCAGTTTGGAGCCAAGCTCCAGTTTTTTCAGGATATTGTAGAGCTGGGCGAGTTGCAGGGTTCCGCCCATGACAGCAATGCGTTTGCCATTCAGGTCGTTCAGCGCACTAATATCAGTGCCTTTCCCCGTAAATATCTGTGACCAGTCCTCCAGCACGGCGCGGCTGTGATAGCTATACAGGGTGGCCCGTTCGGGCGAGTAAGCCAGGCCAGGCACAATATCCAGCAAGCCATTTTGCAGGGCATTTAAACATTGTTGCCAGTCGCATTGCACGGATTCCAGTGTCCAGCCTTCACGCTTGGCAATTTCCAGCAGCAGTTCGCCCATAATGCCGCCAGGACGGGCCTGACTATCCAGCAGGAGTTTGGGTGGGTTTTCGTAAACGCCCACACGGACGATATGTGGCTGGGAATGGTGGGCAGCCTGGGTCGGTGGTGACACAAATCCCAGCGTGGCCAGTATGCCTAGCATGTACATTGCCCTGCACATCGTTAGAGTAAAAAGGCGGGGCAAATTCATAAGGTAATAGCTGCACAAAGCAGATAATCGGGGACAGGGGCGATCATGCAACAATGATGTGACTAATTTAACTGAATATCGAGATGCGGGGCGAATGCGTGCCGTATTTCGTCGATAAATAGCAGGAGCAGGCCCATGGTGGATTGTGAAACGGTAGAGCTACGTGTTCAGGGGAGGGTGCAAGGAGTCGGGTTTCGAGCCAGCGCCTTGCGTCATGCTCATTTGTATGGCGTGAAAGGTTGGGTCAGCAATGCCGGGGATGGCTCCGTAGAGTTGCTGTTGCAGGGCAGTGCCGATGCCATAGACAGCATGGTCAGTTGGTTGTATATCGGGCCTGAGCATGCAGTGGTTGAACAGGTGGATCTACAGCGTTCTTATACTGACAAACGGTATGATTTCTTTGAGATCCGCTAGCAAGCGCGGGTGCCAACACTGAGCTTGCCCCCATAAGAAAAGAACTAATTATAGGTATTTGCGGGCAAACCCTAGGAAAACATTTGTTTTTTTTGATGCTCTGCAGATTAACATGCGTTTTACTGGATTGACGTGTGAGTAGGACGACAAATGGAGCCCTTGTTGCGTTTGCAGCGTATCTTGCCTGGCCTGACGCCCGAACTGCGTCGTGCTGCGCAATGGGTGGAACGCCATCCGGTTGAGGTCAGCCTGTGGTCCATGCGCAAACAGGCCCAGGAGTTGTCGGTCGCGCCGGCCACCATGCTTCGTCTGGCTAAAGCGGCGGGTTATGAAAGCTATGACTGTTTTCGTGAGCCGTTTCAGCAGGCCCTGCATCGCAATGGGGGCACGATGGCGGCACGAGCACAGAACTTGCAAGGCAACCGGGCCTCAGAACAACAAACACGGGATCTGGGCGAACAACAGGAGCAGGCTCTGGAGTCTGTCTTGAGGCTGAATTCGGTCAGTTCGCTGGATGCGTGTGCCCAGGCACTTCTGGGCGCTTCCAAAGTGGGATTTATCGGCCTGGGGGTCAGTTTTGCCTGTGCGTTCCAGATGCATTATGCGTATCAGTTGATACGAGGTAATGGCGTTTTGTTGAACCGGGCCCAGGACTTGTTTCTGGAGCTGGAGGCTGGTTTGGACAGCAGTGGCGTGCTCGTGGTGATCAGTCAGGCCCCGTATGTGAAAACAGTGGTCAACAGTGTGCAGCAAGCGGTTCAGCGGGGCATTACAGTGGTCGCGGTAACGGACAGTGTGCTGTCCCCAGTGGCGCAAGGCGCAGAGCATGTCTTGTTGTTTGATGCACAGGCCAGCGAACAGCCTGCGGCCAGTTTTTTTCATTCTCTAGTGGGCACTGTCACCGTTGCTGAGCATTTGTTGGCACGGATCGCCACCTTGGGTGGTAAGACAGTGGTGCAGCGTCTCGCGCAACTGGAGTCGTCATTTCGAAGTCAGGGAGTTTATTGGCAACAGGACCAGGCGGTTGACCCCGCTTCGTCTCTGTAAACAAACCGGTCGTACCGGCCACACAAACCGGGGATACCCCCCATGGGAGACACAAAGATGGAACACATTAGTAAGAAAACCGGCAAGAAAGCAGTGTGGGCACTGGGCACAACGGCGGCGATGTGCGCCATGTTGCTCAGCCCCTTGCCTGCCAGCGCCCAGCAGAAGTTTGTCAGTATCGGGACGGGTGGTGTGACCGGGGTGTATTACGCGGCCGGTGGTGCTATTTGCCGTTTGGTCAATAAAGATCGCGGCACGGATGGTGTACGTTGCTCGGTGGAATCCACGGGCGGTTCGGTCTTTAACGTCAACACCATCAAAGCGGGCGAGCTGGACTTGGGTGTGGTGCAGTCTGATGTGGGCTACAACGCGTACAACGGTGAAGGTCAGTTCAAGGACGGCGGGGCGTACAAGAAGTTGCGCTCGGTATTCTCCATTCATCCAGAGCCTTTTACCGTGTTGTCCCGCAAAGAGGCCAATATCAGCAAGTTCGACGACTTCAAGGGCAAGCGTTTTAACGTAGGTAATCCGGGATCGGGTACGCGCGCCTCAATGGATCAGTTGTTGCAGGCCATGGGGCTGGATAACAGCTTTTTCTCGCTGGCCTCGGAGCTGCGTCCCGATGAGCACGGCCCGGCATTGTGTGATGGCAAGATTGACGGCTTTATCTATGGCGTAGGCCATCCGTCGGCCAATATCCAGGACCCCACCACCTCTTGCGGGGCCAAGCTGGTGCCTCTGACAGGTCCTGCCGTGGACAAGCTGGTCCAGACCTATCCCTACTACGCCAAGGTTGCGATTCCGGGTGGTTTGTATCCCAACAATCCTGATGATGTCCAAACCTATGGTGTTCTGGCAACGTTTGTGACGTCCGAGGATGTACCGGAAGAGTCTGTCTACAACGTTGTTAAGGCGGTGTTCGATAACTTTGATGATTTCAAGCGTTTGCATCCTGCCTTGGCGAATCTGAAGAAAGAAGACATGGTCAAAAATGGTTTGTCAGCGCCATTGCACAAAGGTGCTGAAAAGTACTTCAAGGAAAAAGGGCTGCTGTAAGACAGTCTGATTGACACCAGGCTGGCTGCGCCAGCCTGGCCGCAAGTGCCATGGCTCTTGCTTTGGCCTTGCCTCTGGTCTGGAGTACCTGGACTGCACTGTCCAGATGGATCGGGTGCCTGGCTGGCGGTACTCGGGCTCCACGCCGGGCTTTCCTGGAGATACAGTAAATGACACAACAAGAACATAAAAAAATGGGGTCGGACATGGCCCTGACACAGGATGAAACGGCAGAGCTGGAAAAACTGGTTGCCGATGTAGACCGTGGCGGACGCTCTGTGGCTGGCGTTGCAGGTATGGTTTTGTTTTTAGTTGGAATAGGCTGGTCCTTGTTTCAGCTTTGGTACGCCTCTCCGCTGCCATTCGCCCTGAATCTGGGCATTTTCAATGACACTGAAGCGCGAGCCCTGCATTTGGGTATCGCCATGTTTTTGGCCTATCTGGCGTTTCCTGCCCGTAAACAATCCGCGCGGGACCGAATTCCGATTCATGACTGGTTATTGGCCCTGATCGCGGCGTTTTGTGGCTCGTATTTATTCTTTTTCTATAAGGAATTAGCCTCGCGCCCCGGTATTCCCACCACGATGGACGTGGTGGTGGCCAGCATGGGCTTGGTGTTGCTGCTGGAGGCGACCCGTCGCTCTTTGGGGGCACCGATGGCGGTGCTAGCGATTGTCTTTGTTGCCTATATCTTCCTGGGCCCTTGGCTACCGGATGCCTTGTCTCATCGGGGGGCCTCCTTGCAGCGTCTTGTCTCCCATATGTGGCTGACCACGGAAGGCGTGTATGGGGTTGCACTGGGCGTGTCTGTTTCGTACATCTTTATCTTTGTATTGCTCGGCTCTTTGCTGGATCGCTGCGGGGCGGGCAATTACATGATGCAGGTCTCGTTTGCCTTGCTGGGGCATTTGCGGGGCGGGCCAGCGAAAGTGGCTGTGGCCTCCTCGGCGGTGAATGGCCTTGTCTCGGCTTCTTCTGTCGCCAACGTGGTGACAGGTGGTATTTTCACCATTCCCTTGATGAAAAAAGCGGGTTACGGCGGTATTCGGGCTGGGGCGATTGAAACGGCCTCGTCCGTCAATGGCCAGATCATGCCACCCGTCATGGGGGCCGCTGCCTTTTTGATGATTGAGTATGTCGGCATTCCTTATACCGACATCATTCGCCACGCATTGCTGCCTGCGGTTATTTCCTATATTGCGCTGTTTTATATCGTGCATCTGGAAGCCCTGAAGCTGGGCATACAGCCCATGATGGCCTCGGGCCAGTCCAAGACCGTGACCCAGAAATTAGCAGGTTGGGGTATGGGCACGGCTGGCACCTTAAGTGTGATGGGGTTGGTCTATTGGATCGGTGTCGGGGTGCAGGCAATCGCCGGTGATGCGGCTATCTGGATTTTGCTGTTTTTGCTGCTGGTACTGTACGTGTACTTGCTGAAAATCGCGGCAGACCACGAGGATCTGCCTACCGATATCAATGTGAATACGCCGGTGCGCCCCGAGCCTTGGCCCACGGTGCGTGCCGGTTTGTATTTCCTGATCCCGATCGGCATTCTGGTATGGTGCCTGACGGTAGAGGTGCTGTCCGCCGGTCTGTCGGCTTTCTGGGCTGTCGTGGCCATGCTGTTTCAGATGGCGACACAGCGCCCCATCATTGCCTGGTTCCGTAAGCAGGCAACGGCGCAACCGTTGCGTCAAGGTATCAGCGATGTGTGGACAGGACTGCAGGAAGGTGCCCGCAATATGGTGGGTATCGGGATTGCCTGCGGGACAGCAGGCCTGATTGTGGGAGCCATTACCCTGACTGGTCTGGGCCTGCGCATGACGGCGTTTGTGGAGTTGGTCTCCATGGGCAATGTGCTGGTCATGTTGTTCTTTACAGCCGCTGTGTGTCTGGTGTTGGGTTTGGGCATGCCCACGACCGCCAACTACATTCTGATGGCAACGCTGATGGCGCCAGTCGTGGTGGAACTGGGAGCGCAAAGCGGTATGGTGATTCCGCTGATTGCCGTCCACATGTTCGTGTTCTATTACGGAATCATGGCCGATATTACGCCGCCGGTGGGCTTGGCCACTTTTGCGGCAGCCGCCATTTCAGGGGAGGACCCGATCAAGACCGGGGTGAAAGGCGTGACCTATGCCATGCGTACGGCGGTGTTGCCCTTCATGTTTATCTTCAATCCCATGCTGTTGTTGATTGGCATACACAGCGCCTGGGAATTGGTCCTGGTCGTGCTGGGGGCGACGGCGGCGTCGCTGGCTTTCGCAGCGGCGACAATCGGGTGGTTGCGTATTAAAACCAGCAGGGTGGAGGTTGTTTTGCTCTTGCTGGCTACGTTCATGCTGTTTCGGCCGGACTGGTTCATGAACCATATCAGTGAGAAATACCAGAGTCGTCCTGTCTCCGAGCTGATGCAAGTGGTGCAGAACATACCGGACGGGGGCAATCTGGTGGTGCAACTGGCCGGGATGAACCTGGAAGGCGAGGATTTGCAAAAAACGGTTGCTGTGTCCTTGCCAGCCTTGCCCGAAGGCGATCAGGCTACAGGTCTGGCAGCCGCCAGCAAACGCCTGTCTTTGGCTGGCCTGACGGTCATGGCTTTTGGAGACACGGCTCAGGTGGCATCGGTTGCCTTTGGTAGCTCCGCGCGCCGTGCAGGATGGGAGCAGGGTTGGGATATCGAGCAAGTGAAGGTACCGCATCCCGACCGCCCCTCTGAGTTTTGGGTGTTTGTGCCTGCATTGCTGATCTTGCTCTGGGTGTGGACCAGACAAGGTGTGCGCATGCGGCGTGCTTTGCCTGGGGATACTGCGGTTTGAATCTGAGTACCCTATCTACCAGCCGCCTGTGTGGTGGCTGGTAGTACACTGATGGCCCTGGATGTCAGGCCCGCTTTAAGCGGGCCGTTTTCTGTTTGGCTTTGGTAATGGCATCGATACGTCGCTCTCCCCCCGTCCCTTCGCGTCATGGGGTCAGTCCCAGTAAAGTGTGGTGCCCGCGCGGCCCCTGGACATTACTGGATGCTTTTCTTCTGGAGCGTTTTCCACATATGGACCCGGAGGTATTGCGAGAGCGCCTGGCGCGGGGCGATATCCTGGATCAAAACGGCGTGCCGCAGCAGCCGGGTTCCAGCTATCAGCCCGACCGCTGGCTGTGGTACTTCCGTATGGTGGAGAACGAAGCGACGGTGCCTTTCGAGATGCCCGTGTTGTATGCGGACGAGCATCTGATCGCGGTGGACAAGCCCCATTTTCTGGCGACAACGCCGGGCGGACGCTATTTGTACGAAACTGCGCTGACTCGACTACGCCGGGATTTTGGGGAGGATGACATCAGTCCCATCCATAGGCTGGACAGAGAGACGGCGGGTGTTCTGTTGTTCTGCCGTGACCCTGCGGTTCGCGGAGCCTATCAGTCCTTGTTTCAGCAAGGTGGCGTTGCGAAGGAGTACGAGGCGGTCGCGCCGTTTCAGGAAAAACTGCTTGATGGGCTGGTGTACAGCAGCTGCATGAAAGAAGTGCCCGGCAAGTTTGTCATGTGTGAGCTCGAGGGCGAGGCCAATAGCAGCACCGAGATTGTTTGTGAACGCCACTGGCAAGATGAGCAGGGGCAGGAGCTGGCCTTGTACCGCCTGCGTCCAAAAAGTGGCCGCAAGCACCAGTTACGCGTGCATTTGAGCAGCCTGGGGGCACCTATTATCAATGATGTGTTCTACCCCGAACTCTTGCCGGAGCGTGACGCAGACGATTTCAGCCAGCCTTTGCAGTTACTGGCGCGGCATATCGCCTTTGTAGACCCTTTAACGGGCGCACCAAGATGCTTCAGCAGTCAGCGGCAGTTGGAACTGGGTTGAACCCATTGGTATTGCGCTGGAGCAAGTGGTTGCCGAACCGCCCTTGCGTAGATCACTGGATCGCTTCGGCCCTTAGTATCTGACAGCCACAGCCACAGTGCAGTTTCAGGTCGTCGTCTGGTCTGCGTACCTGGGGGTTGATGACCAAAGTCCGAGCCTTAATAGTCGCGGAAAGCCGCCTCTATCTCATCGTGCTCCAGCTTGCTGGCCAGACATAGCATCAACAAGATTCGGGCTTTTTGTGCGGGCAGATAATGTGCGGCGATGGTGTGATGGTCTTGATCGTAAGCACTGTCCGTGACCGGCCCTGCATGAATGCGAGAGGCCCGTACACACACTACGCCCAGTCGGTGTGCCCGGCTGATGCCTTCCAGCGCGCCAGGAGTCAGGCTGCCGTTTCCGGTTGCCGCCACTACAATGCCTTGCACACCGCTTTGTGCCGCGTGGCGATACAGTTCCGCCAGCGTATCGGGGTGATCGTAAAAGATCTGAACTTTAGGCAAGCTGTGCAGGGAGCGCACATCGAACAGGCTGTTGTGCGTGTGGGGCAGCAGGCTGCGCATCATGAAACGTGGCTGGCCGCCTGCAACCAGACCCAGAGGGCCGGCATCGGGTGAGCCGAATGCGCTGGTCAGGGTGGTGTGTTGCTTGCTCAGGAAACGGGCACTGTGTATCTGGTCGTTGAGCAGCACCAGCACACCCTGATCCTGTGCCAGCGAAGAGCAGGCTACTTGCACGGCTTGATACAGATTCAGCGGGCCGTCTGCGCTCAGGGCCGAGGCCGGACGCATGGCAGCCACCATGACCACGGGTTTGTCGGTTTTCAGGGTCAGATGCAGGAAAAAAGCGCTTTCTTCCAGCGTATCGGTGCCGTGTGTCACTACTGCGCCGTTGATGTCCGGCCGTGCCAGCAGTTCATTGAGCTTGTGGGACAGTTCCAGCAACATCAGCGAGCCCATGGCCCGGCTGTCCACGTTGAACACCTGATGGCATTCCAGATCGGCTAGTTCATTAATGCCGGGTACGGCTTGCAGCAGCGTGTGCACGCCCTGGGTGATGTCGTAGTCGGTCAGGCCGGTAGTGGATTGGGCGGTGGCGGCAATGGTGCCGCCAGTGCCCACCAGGGCCAGTTTGGGGCGTGTTGGCATGTGACAGTGCTCCGCGTCCAGTGGTTGCGATAGGGGGCGCAGAGTTTGGGATAGTGTCGGTTTAACGGCGAACTTTCAACCAACGCTCGATCAGGTGCACCACCGATAGCAGGGTAAAGTTGATCAGTAAGTACAGCAGACCTGCCACCACAAAAGTTTCGATAATGGCGTAGTTCTGGTTCATCAAACGTTTGGCGTGGCCGGTCAGGTCCATGACGGCAATGGTCGAGGCCAGACTGGTGCCTTTGATGGCCAGCACAATTTCATTACTGTACGCGGGCAAGGCCTGACGAATCGCCAAAGGAAACGCCACGCGACGAAACCGCATCCAGGCGGACATGCCGATGGACTTGGCGGCCTCGATCTGGCCGACTGGCACAGCCTGAAAACCACCCCGGAAAACTTCACTGACATAGGCGCCACTGTTCAGACCAATGGCCAGAATCGCGCAGCGCATGCCGTCGCTGAACAGCCACCACAACGTGGGTGACTCTTTGACAAAGCTCAGGGTGCCGACGCCGTAGTAGAGCAGGAACAACTGCACCAGCAGCGGGGTGCCACGGAATACGGTGCTGTAGCTAAAGGCAAAGCTGCGCAAAATGCGACTGTGGGACTGGCGCATCAAGGCCAGCGACAGGCCGATGAACAGCGACAGCACAATGCCCCACAGGCCGATATACACGCTCATGCCAAAGCCCTTGAACAGGGTTTCGACGGTGGTATTGAATAATTCCAGATCAATCATGCCTGGGCTCTCATGCCTTTGCCGGTATAGCGTTCGGCCAGCAAAAACAGGGCCTGACTACAGGCACCAATCAGAAAATAAAGCACGCCTGCAATCAGGTACATGGCCATGGGTTCACGCGTATTGGCGGCACCCAGGGTAGCGGCACGCATGATCTCGACCAGACCCACCAGGGAGATCAAGGCCGTGTCTTTCAGTGCGGTTTGCCAGACGTTATTGGCGCCGGGCAAGGCGTACCAGAACATTTGCGGCAGAATAATGCGGTGCAGACGCTGCCAGGGGGACATGCCAATGGCCTTGGCGGCCTCGATCTGTCCTTCGGGAATGGCCTGCAAGGCACCGCGAAACACTTCCACGCTGTAAGAGCCTGCAATCAGGCCAATGGCCAGGATCCCGACCAGTGCGGGAAACCAGCGCGTCACCACATCTTCCATGCGCATGAAGTCGGCCAGATCGGAGACAAACTGCACCGAGCCGAAAAACAGCAGGTAGATGATGAGCAGCTCGGGGATGCTACGAACAACCGTGGTGTACAGGCTAACGGGCCCACGCAGCCAGCGTGGCCCGTTGGTCTTGATGCTGGCGCCTGTAATCCCAATGACGACGCCCAGGGCCATACCCAAAACGGAGATCAGCAAGGTCATTGCTGCTCCGCGAAGGAACATCCAGCCCCAGCCTTCGCGCAGCACATTAAAGATAGTTTCTAGCATCAAGTGGTACTTCTCGACTTATTTCTTGCAGATCTCGTAGTTGGCGATGTCGATGTCAAACCACTTTTCGCTGGCGGTCTTGATGGTGCCATCGTCGATCAGTTTGCACAGGGCAGCGTCAACCTTGGCTTTCAACTCTGCATTGTCTTTGTGAATACCGACGGCAATGCCATAACCCAGCGTTTCAGGGTCGGACGAACCTTTGATGACCAGTTTGGACAGGGCAAAGTTATCTTCGCCGACTTTATGCAGGAACTTGGACTGGGACGTCAGGTCGGCAAAGGTGCCGTTCAGGCGACCGGCGTCCAGATCGATTTGCATCTGGTCCAGGGTTTCGTAGTTTTTGACGGTGGTCTTGGGGGCTTTTTTGGTCAGGAAAGCGCCGTGGGTGGTGCCGCCTTGAACGCCAATGGTTTTACCGGCCAGACCATCAAAAATGGTTTGTTCGTTGTCCGCGCCGACCAGCTCGCTGTTCTTGGGCAGAACGAAAATAGCGTCTTCAACGGCGTAAGGAATACTGAAGTTCACGCGTTTGGCACGCTCGGGGGTGTAGGACATGCCCGAGATGATCAGGTCAAAGCGATTGGCATCCAGCGAAGGGATCAGGCTGTCAAAGGCTTGAACGATGAATTTGCAGTCGCTGTTCAGCTCTTTGCACAGGGCAGCGCCCACATCGGCGTCAAAGCCGGTGACCTTGCCGGCTGCATCCACCATGCTCCATGGTGGGTAACCGCCTTCGGTGCCGATTTTCAGGGTGTCTGCCATTGCAGCCTGGGAGCCCAACAGGGCCAGGCTGGCACAGATCAGGGTCTTGCTGAGGAAACTCATGGTCTGGCTCTCCTTTGTGGATAGGCTGGTGAGGGCCGTATTGGCCCTGCCGGTTTTCCAGCCTGTGTCGTATTCACGAAGCGATGATCTTACTGCATTGGTTGTAGAAACTGCTGTAGACGCTCGGATTGTGGCCTATCGAACAGATCTTTGGGATGGCCACGTTCTTCAATCAGGCCGTTGTGCATGAAAATGGTCTCGGAGGACACGTCACGCGCAAAATTCATTTCGTGGGTGACCAGGATCATGGTGCGCCCTTCTTGGGCAAGCTGGCGAATGACGCGCAGTACTTCGCCCACCATTTCCGGGTCCAGCGCGGAAGTTGGCTCGTCAAACAACAGAACATCCGGGTCCATGGCCAGTGCACGGGCAATAGCCACGCGTTGCTGCTGGCCGCCAGACAATTCGGCCGGATAGGCATCACATTTATTGCTCAGACCCACCTTGCCCAGCAGTTCGCGGGCGTACTCGGCCGCTTCACGAGCAGGCCGGCCCTTGACGTGAATGGGGCCTTCGGTGACGTTTTGCAGCACCGTGCGGTGCGACCACAGATTGAAGTTCTGAAACACCATTCCCAAGCGGGCACGGACTTGTTCCAACAGGCGCGGATTGTCCGTCTGGCAAATGCCCTTGCGGTTGCGATGGCTGCGCAAAATGTCATTGCCGATCTGGATTTCGCCCTGATCGGGGACGACCAGGTGGTTAATGCAGCGCAGCAAGGTACTTTTACCCGAGCCCGAGGCACCGATAATGGAGAGCACATCGCCCTTGTGGGCCTGCAGGGAAATGCCCTTGAGCACCTCGTTGGTGCCAAAGCGTTTGTGGATGTCGCGTACCTGGACCGCCGCGTTCAGGTCATTGTTTGTCACAGCAACGTCCTTGCGGTCAAAGAGAAAGGGGGTAAGGGTTTCATACGGGTGTCATATCCTGGATGCCCGATTCTACCGCTTTCCCCCTGATTTTTTTGCACAATCGCTGTATTTTGCTCATAAAAAGCGGCATAAACCGAGTATGCCGCCTTATGGGCTTAGGGATACAGGCCGCGTACCTGACGAGATTCCAGAATGCGGGCGCAACCCACAATAAAGGCAGCGGTACGCAGGGTGACGTTGTGCTCGTTGGCAACCGCCGCTACGGTGGTGTAGGCCGCACGCATCATCATTTCCAGCCGGTTGTTGATCTCGTCCTCGGTCCAGAAGAAGCTGGAGAAGTCCTGCACCCACTCAAAGTAGGACACAGTCACGCCGCCTGCGTTGGCCACTACGTCCGGAACAATGATCACGCCCTTGTCGTTCAGGATGTCATCGGCTTCCGGGGTGGTGGGGCCGTTGGCACCTTCGATCACAATGCGGGCGCGGATGCGGTCGGCATTGTTTTTGTTGATCTGGCCTTCCAGCGCGGCCGGGATCAGCAGATCGGTTTCGATGTGCCAGAAATCGTCATTGGAAATGGCCTCGGCGTTGGGGGCTCCGGCCAGACCCTTATGCTGCTCCATGTGGTCCAGCAGGGCCAGAACGTCCAGACCGTTGGGGTTGTAAACGGTGCCTGTGTGGTCCTGTACGGCCAGTACTTTGGCGCCCGCTTCCTGGAACAAGCGGGCGGCGGTGCCACCCACGTTCCCGAAGCCCTGAACAATGACGCGGGCACCGTTCAGATCGATACCGGCGTCGCGGGCCGCTTCGCAACCTACGGTAAACACGCCACGGCCTGTGGCTTCTACACGGCCAAGACTGCCGCCCAAAGACACAGGCTTGCCAGTGACTACGCCGGTGCTGGTACCACCGACATTCATGGAGTAGGTGTCCATCATCCAGGCCATGGTCTGGGCGTTGGTGTTCACATCCGGTGCGGGAATGTCCTTGTTCGGGCCAATGATCACGCCAATCTCGCTGGTGTAGCGGCGGGTGATACGCTCCAGTTCGGCCTGGGAGTAGTGGCGCGGGTCAATACGAATACCACCCTTGGCACCACCAAAGGGCAGGTTCACGGCCGCCGATTTGATCGACATCCAGGCAGCCAGCGCCATCACCTCGGACAAGGTGACATCCTGGTGGTAGCGTACGCCGCCCTTGCCTGGGCCACGGGACGTATTGTGCTGAACGCGGTAGCCCTCAAAGTGGGCCACGGTGCCGTTATCCAGCTCGATGGGGACGTCGACAATCAGTGTGCGCTTGGGGCGCTTGAGTGTTTCCACCCATCGGGACAATTTGCCCAGATACGGCGTGACTCGCTCCACTTGTTCGAGATAAATACCCCACGGGCCGACGTCGTCGGCATTCAGGTATGACGGCAAAGCATGGGTGGGACGATCTGTCATGAGCTCCTCGATAAGGTTGGGAAAACAGGATACGAGTACACAGTGAAGACGTGTGATGGCGCCTGGACGCAGAACGCGGCAAACACGCTGTGGATTGGCTTAGCGGTGGCCGTGTGCAACAGTTATGCTATCGGAAATGGCCGCTGTTGTGTTTGCAGCGTTTGCGATGCTTTTATCTGGGTGCTGGTGCATTGATGGATTCTTCTGACTCTTCCCTTTCTGGTCGCTTGGCGCACTTGCGCCAACGTATCGAACAGGCTTGCTTGCAGGCTGGTCGCCCTGCCGGTACGGTGGCGCTTTTACCGGTCAGCAAAACCTTTCCTGCGCCCGTGCTGGCGCAAGCTCTGGACTTGGGTTTGTCGCGAATGGGTGAGAACAAGGTTCAGGAGATTCGGGACAAGCAGACCGAGCTGGCCGATCGCGCGGTGCAGTGGGTGATGATAGGCCATCTGCAGAGCAATAAGGCCAAAGACATTGCGCGTTTGGCCAGTGAAGTCCAGTCTTTGGATCGTTTGTCGCTGGCCCAGGCCCTGGATCGGCACCTGCAAACCGAGCAGCGTAGCCTGGATGTGCTTGTGCAGGTCAAGACCTCCCCCGAGCCTGGCAAGTTTGGTTTGGCTCCGGAGCAATTGCCGGCTTTCATGCAGTCCTTGCGCTCGCTCGATACTCTGAAAGTCCGGGGGTTGATGACCATGGCCGTCAATAGCGAGGATCCCCAGGCGGTGCGCACCTGTTTTGCAACCTTGCGTCAGTGGCGTGATCGTCTGGTGGAGATGGGCCATGAACAGGTGCAAGGCCTGTCCATGGGCATGAGCGGCGACTTCGAGCTGGCGATTCAGGAAGGTTCCACTGAAGTGCGAGTCGGTTCGGCATTGTTTGGCGCACGCGATTACCGCTAATCGATATCAGCATCGTTACTAATGCCCTACGCAGGGCTGTCCGCGCATAATGTCTCTGCGCATCCCGAACGGGATGCTTAACACTTAAAAAAACAGTGCCCTAAGCGCGCTGTTTGCATGTACGAAGGAGACATCATGCATTGGAAAAAATTGGGAGTCGGTGTGTTGCTGGGTGCCAGCCTGACAGGAACGGCCCTGGCAGCGGATTGGCCCCAGTCTGCGGTAACGTGGGTCGTGCCTTATCCCGCAGGCGGTGGTTCAGACGTGATTGCCCGTTTGGTGGCCAAACAGTTGGAAAGCAGCCTGGGCCAGACGCTGATTGTGGAAAACAAACCGGGGGCCGCTACCATCATTGGTGCCACTTATGTCAGCAATGCCAAACCGGACGGCTACACCGTGGGTACCGCTGACTCAGGCACGTTGGCATTTAACTCTTCCTTGTACAACAAGCTGCAGTACGACCCGGCGGCCTTTACGTATGTGGGGGGGCTGGCCCGTTTCCCCTTGATGCTGGCGGTGCCGCAAGAGTCTCCGTACAAAACGGTGGCGGATTTGCTTGAAGTGGCTCGCAAACAGCCTGAAAAACTGACGTCCTCGTCCGCCGGTAGTGGCTCACCCCATCATCTGGCGTTGGAAATGTTCAAGCAGCGTACCGACACCCAGATCGTGCATGTGCCTTACAAGGGTGCCGCACCCGCTATTCAGGACTTGCTGGGCGGCCAGGTGGATATGTCTTTTGTGGATTCCGCAGCAGCACTGTCCAATATCAAGGCTGGCAAATTGCGGGTTCTGGCGGTGGCCACACCCGAGCGCAGCAGCCTGTTGCCTGATGTGCCAACCATGGCTGAAGCGGGTATTGCCGACTTCTATGCCTATGCCTGGCAAGGTTTGGTGGGCCCCCCCAAGATGGACGAAGCTGCCCGTCAACATTTGAGTCAGGACTTGATGCAGGCTTTGAAAACGCCTGAACTGGACCAGCGCATTCGCGCGATGGGTGTAGAGCCCATGCCCATGACGCCCGATGAGTTCCAGGCCTATGCTCAGCGTGAACGAGCTGAATGGGCCACGGTTATCGAGCGTGCCGGTATTCGTATGGATTGACTGTGATGCGGCCGACAGTGGCCGCATAATCAGGCGGCATATTCATCGCCGTAACGTTTCAGGCCGTCCAGGTCCAGCACCTGGACGCCACCATACTTGATCAACAACAGCCCTTCGTTTTCCAGTTGACGCAGGGCCTGGTTGGCACGTTGGCGCGATACCCGCGCCAGGTAGCCGATCTCTTCCTGGGTAATGTCCAGGCGCAGACCTTTTCCGGGGTAGAGCAGCGGGTTGAACAGTTCTGCCAGACAGCGCGCCACGCGGGCATCGGGGGTAGACAGGCTGTTGTACTCTGCCTTGCCGATAAATTGCGCCACACGCTCATTGAGCTGATGCAGGAGGTAGCGGTTGAAAGCAATACTCTGGTCCAGCAAATCGTTGAAACTGTGGGCAGGCAAGCGGGCCACCTGGCTGTCGCGCAAGGCCACCACATCGTATTTACGCTCTTCGTTTTTCAGCAAAGAGCCTTCGCCAATCCAGCCACCGGCAGGCACTCCCGTCATGGAGGCAATCTTGCCTTCGGAGTTTCCCACTGACACCTTGAGCAAACCCGAAAGCACGCCTATCCAAGCAGTGGCGCGCTCTCCCTTGCGTTCGACGATGGCTCCAGCCTCGTATGCGGTGATCAGCGTGTCGCGGCGGACACGCTCTTGCAGCTCGGGCGTCAACAGGCGAAACCAGGCGGCTCGCTCGGATAAAGCATCTACAACAAGCATGAGGATTAACCCTCGATAAAGGTCGAATGTCATGTCCGTGACAATCTTCGGGACGTGCAGCCGATAACTTGATTATTAACAGGCTGCAAATAGCTTGAAGGCAAAACATCTGCCTTCTGCCGCAATCATAAGCAGCCTCCTGGACCATAACAAGCCGGGAAAATTCGGAGGAGACATGGTTGTGCGGATGGATAAAGAGCAGGTAGCGGGTTTACCCGGCACCTTCCCAGCCTGGATAGAACACCATGCCCAGGTGCGCGGCAACAAGGTTGCCATGCGCGAAAAAGACCTGGGAATCTGGCAGACCTGGACGTGGCGGGAGCTGGCTGAACAGGCCGAGCAACTGGCTGCGGGCCTGGCCGAGCTGGGAGTCAAAGACGGTCAGCACGTCGCGGTGATCGGTGAAAACCGTCCGCGCCTGTATCTGGCCATGATGGCGGCGCAAATGCTGGGCGCCGTGCCTGTGCCACTGTATCAGGATGCAGTGGCTCAGGAGATGCTGCATGTGTTGCTGGATGCCAGCATCCGTGTGGCGGTGGTCGAGGACCAGGAACAGGTCGACAAACTGCTGGAAGTGTGGGACCAGTGCCCTGATCTGAATGCGCTGATCTATGACGATCCACGCGGTTTGCGCAACTATCAGCAAGAGCAGTTGCAATACATCGAACAAGTCATGGAGCAGGGGCGCGTGCAATTGGCGCGCGATCCGGACTGTGTGCGTCGTATCTGGAAGGCCATTGCGCCTGACCATGCGGCTGCCATGTTCTACACCTCCGGCACCACCGGCAAGCCCAAGGGCGTGGTGTTGACTCACGGCGCGCTGGTCGATCGCGGCTTGGCCATTCAGGAGCTGGAGTCGCTGACCGATGCCGAGGAAGTGCTGGCTTATCTGCCTCCCGCCTGGATTGGGCAGAACATGTTTTCCTACACGCAGTTCCTGGTCACGGGTTTTACGGTGAATCACCCCGAGTCGCCCGAAACTGTGTCCATCGACCTGCACGACATTGGCCCTACCTATTACTTTGCGCCTCCCCGCGTGCTGGAAGGCTTGCTCACGCAAGTCACCATTCGGATGGAGGATGCGGGTGCCCTGAAGCGCGCCTTGTACAAGCGTTTTATGTCTCTGGCGCACCGTGTGGGTGTGCAGATTCTGGACAAGCGCCCTGGCGTGGGGATGTGGGATCGTCTGTGCTATGGCCTGGGCAATATCCTGATCTATGGACCTTTGCGTAATGCCCTGGGCATGAGCCGCGTGCGCGTGGCTTATACCGCCGGTGAAGCCATTGGTCCCGACCTGTTCGACTTTTACCGCTCTATTGGCATCAACCTCAAGCAGTTGTACGGCGCTACCGAAACCTCGGTGTTTGTCTGCGTGCAGGAAGACGGTCATGTGCGTGCCGACACCGTGGGACCACCTGTGAAAGGCGTGGAAATCCGCGTGGCCGATAACGGTGAGATCCAGGTACGCAGCCCCGGTTTGTTCAAGGAGTACTACCGCAACCCCGAGTCCACCGCCGAGTCCTTTACCGAGGACGGCTGGTACCACACAGGTGATGCGGGTTATCTGGATACCGATGGTCAGCTAAAGATCATCGACCGTGCCAAGGATGTGGGCAAATTGGCTGATGGCTCCTTGTTCGCACCCAAGTACATCGAGAACAAGCTCAAGTTCTTCCCCTTCGTCAAAGAAGCCGTGGCTTTTGGCGATGGTCAGGAGGAGGTGTGTGCCTTTATCAATATTGATCTGGAAGCGGTGGGCAACTGGGCTGAACGCCGCAATCTGCCTTATGCCGGTTACACCGATCTGGCTGGCAAACCCGAGGTCTATGCCCTGATTCGGGATTGTGTGGCGCAGGTCAATGCGGATCTGGCGAACGACCCCAAGCTGGCTGGCTCGCGTATCAGCGCCTTCCTGATTTTGCACAAAGAGCTGGACCCGGATGACGATGAACTGACCCGTACCCGCAAAGTACGTCGCGGCTTTATCGCACAAAAGTACAAGGTTCTGGTCGACGCCCTGTTCAACGGTTTGGACAGGCAGTTTGTGGAGACAGAAGTGAAGTTTGAGGATGGGCGCAGCGGTCGCATTTCGGCAGACCTGCACATTGAGCGCATGACAGACGCAGCAGCAAGGAGCGCATGATGAGTGAGGCGCAAATGCCGGGCCGTCACATTGGCCCAGTGGTACTGGATTTGAAGAATATTTCGCTGTCCTTCGGGGGGGTGAAAGCACTGACCGACATCTCGTTCAATATTCGTGAACACGAGATCCGCTCCATCATCGGCCCGAACGGTGCAGGCAAAAGCTCCATGCTGAACGTCATCAATGGCGTGTATGCACCACAACAAGGCGAGATTGTCTTGCGTGACCAGAGTTATGCCCGCATGAACTCGCGTCACACCGCTGAGCAGGGCATTGCTCGTACCTTCCAGAACCTGGCGCTGTTCAAGGGCATGAGTGTGCTGGACAACATCATGACTGGTCGCAATCTGCACATGAAAAGCGGGGTGTTTGCCCAGGCTTTCCGACTGGGCGGTGCCGAGCGTGAAGAGATTCGCAACCGTGAGTATGTAGAAGGCATCATCGATTTTCTGGAGATCCAGGCCTACCGCAAAACGCCGGTAGGACGCCTGCCTTACGGCCTGCAAAAACGGGTTGACCTGGGTCGGGCGTTGGCGATGCAACCGAGCATTCTGCTGCTTGATGAGCCCATGGCGGGCATGAACATCGAAGAAAAGCAGGATATGTGCCGCTTCATTCTGGATGTGAACGAAGAGTACGGCACCACGATTGTTTTGATTGAACACGATATGGGCGTGGTCATGGATATTTCGGACCGCGTGGTGGTCCTGGACTATGGCAAGAAAATTGGTGACGGAGTACCGGACGAAGTACGACAAAACCCGGACGTCATCCGCGCCTATCTTGGCGCTGGCCATTGAGGGGAACGGACATGGCATTTTTTCTTGAAACCTTGCTGGGCGGGCTGATGAGCGGGATGTTGTACGCCCTGGTCGCGCTGGGCTTTGTCCTGATCTTTAAAGCATCGGGTGTTTTTAACTTCGCACAGGGCGCAATGGTGCTGGTGGCCGCACTGGCCATGGCCCGCCTGTCCCAGTGGATACCGCAGATGCTGGGCATGGAGCCGGGCATCCTGGGCAATGTGCTGGCTTTCATTGTCTCGGCCATTTTGATGTTTGTGCTGGCCGTGGTCATTGAACGCTGGGTGCTGCGTTATCTGGTCAACCAGGAAGGCACGACCTTGCTGATGGCCACCATCGGTATCAGCTATTTGCTCGATGGTTTGGGCCAGATCGTGTTTGGCAGTTCCGTGTATTCCATTGATGTGGGCATGCCTAAAGACCCAGCTTTCATCCTGGAGTCCGTGTTTGAAGGTGGTGTGCTGGTCAGCCTGGAAGACTTGAGCTCTGCTGTGGTGGCGGCCTTGCTGGTTGTCGCCTTGGCCATCTTCTTCCAATACACCAACGTGGGCCGCGCCCTGCGTGCGGTGGCCGATGATCACCAGGCTGCACAGTCCATTGGTATTCCCTTGAACCGTATTTGGGTCGTGGTCTGGACGGTGGCCGGTTTGGTGGCATTGGTAGCCGGCATTATCTGGGGCTCCAAATACGGGGTGCAGTTCACCTTGTCGACCGCCGCGTTGCGCGCCTTGCCCGTGGTGATTCTGGGTGGTCTGACCTCGGTGCCCGGTGCCATTGTGGGTGGCCTGATTATCGGGGTGGGCGAGAAAGTGTCCGAGGTTTATCTGGGCCCTTATGTAGGTGGCGGCATCGAGATCTGGTTTGCTTATGTGCTGGCCCTGGTGTTCCTGCTGTTCCGACCACAAGGTCTGTTCGGCGAGAAGATTATTGATCGCGTCTGAGGTGGAGCCGATATGATTTACCGCGAAAATGGTCAGTTCAAAAGCAGCTACCGGGCTGACCAGCAGATTTTTCCCATCCGCCAGGATCGCTATGTGATGTTGGGCTTGTTGCTGGTGGCATTCCTGCTGGTGCCAGCCATGGCATCCAACTACTTCCTGCAAGCTATTCTGATCCCCTTTCTGATCCTGTCTTTGGCAGCGATTGGCCTGAATATTCTGGTGGGTTATTGCGGCCAGATTTCCATCGGTTCAGGTGCCTTCATGGCTGTGGGTGCTTACGCCGCCTGGAACTTTGGTGTCCGTATTCCGGAATTGCCACTGGTGTTTCAGATCCTGTTGGGCGGCGTGTTTGCCACCCTGGTGGGTGTGGCCTTCGGTATTCCCAGCTTGCGTATTCGTGGCTTGTATCTGGCTGTCACGACCTTGGCCGCACAGTTTTTTGTGGACTGGGCATTTCTGCGAATTGCCTTCTTCACGAACTACTCGCCCTCGGGCAATGTGTCGGTGCCAGCCTTGAGCGCGTTTGGCTTGCCGGTTCAAACTCCCATGCAAAAGTACTTGTTTGTACTGATCTTTGTGGTGGTGTTTGCCTTGCTGGCCAAGAATCTGGTGCGTGGCGCAATTGGTCGTCAATGGATGGCGATTCGTGACATGGACGTGGCCGCTGAAGTGATTGGTATCCGTCCGGTCTACGCCAAGCTCACGGCCTTTGCGGTCAGTTCCTTCATCATCGGTGTGGCCGGTGCCTTGTGGGCCTTTGTACACCTGGGTTCCTGGGAGCCGCTGGCTTTTGACCTGACTCGCTCTTTGCAACTGCTGTTCATTGTCATCATCGGCGGTCTGGGCTCGATTGTGGGCAGCTTCTTTGGTGCCGCTTTCATGGTCTTGCTGCCTGTGCTTCTGACCAACGTGCCGCACTGGTTTGGTATGTCCATCGGCGTGGATACCGCCTCGCACATTGAGCACATGGTGTTCGGTGCCTTGATCGTATTTTTCTTGATTGTGGAGCCGCATGGTTTGGCTCGACTCTGGAGTATTGGTAAGGAAAAGCTGCGTTTGTGGCCCTTCCCCCATTAGTAGGTAGGCAGTTTATTACAACAACAGCCCCGCCAATCGGGACGGGGTACTTAGACAAATGGTACTTATCGGAGGACCAGGAGATGACAACACGACTGAAACGCGCTGTACTCGGTTTGAGTGCTTGCGCTGCAATGTTGACCATGAGTACAGCCGCTTTGGCAGCCGAGGAACAGTACATTCCACTGCTGACCTACCGCACTGGCTCCTTTGCCCCACTGGGAATTCCATGGGCGGATGGCAAGCTGGACTATCTGGCTTTGGTCAATGAACGTGACGGCGGTGTCAATGGCGTCAAGCTGGCATACGAGGAGTGTGAAACGGCGTATGCCACGGACCGCGGCGTAGAGTGCTACGAGCGCATGAAAGGCAAGAGTGGTGGTGCTTCGGGTTTTGATACCCAGTCCACCGGTATTACTTTTGCCCTGACCGATAAGGCCATTGTGGATGGCATCCCTATTGAAACCATGGGCTACGGTCTGTCGCATTCGGCTAACGGTGCCGTGTTCGAGTGGAACTTCCCCTTGCTGGGTACCTACTGGACCGCTGCCGACGTCATGATCCAGGACATCACCAAGCAAGTGGGCGAAGACAAGCTGAAAGATCAGCGTATTGCCCTGATCTACCACGATTCGCCCTACGGTAAAGAGCCTATCGCCCTGTTGCAGGCACGAGCCAAGGAACAAGGCTTCAAGCTGGACCTGTATCCGGTGACTGCTCCTGGCGTGGAACAGAAATCCACCTGGCTGCAAGTGCGTAAAAACCGTCCTGACTTTGTGTTGTTGTGGAGTGCCGGGATCATGACGCCTACCGCCATCCGTGAGGCGCAGGCCGTGGGTTACCCACGCGACAAGATCTATGGCATTTGGTGGGCGGCTTCCGAGAGCGATGTGGTCGATCTGGGTCAGACCGCCAAGGGCTACAAGGGCATCACTATCCACAACAGCGCGGCAGATGGTCCAGTCCATGACGCCGTGCGCGAGATGCATGCCAAAGGCAAAGGCGCTGAAAACGGAGACAAGTACGTTGGCACGCTGGCACATACTCGCGGCATGATGATTTCCATGATGCAGGTTGAGGCGATTCGTACTGCTCAAGAGAAGTTCGGTAAAGGTCAGCACATGACGCCCGAACAAGTGCGCTGGGGCTTCGAGAACCTGAACCTGGATGAAGCACGTCTGAAAGAGCTGGGCTTTGAAGGCATCATGCGTCCCGTTAAAACCTCGTGCAGCAACCACATGGGTGATGACTGGGCCCGTATCGTGCAGTGGGACGGCGGCAAGTTTGAAGTTGTGTCCGACTGGTATCAGTCTGACAAGAAGTATGTCGATCCTTTAGTCAAGGAAATGTCGGCCAAATACGCCGCTGAGAAGAAAATTACGCCTCGCACCTGCGAAGGCTAAACCCAGGCGCCCAGGGTTCGCCCTGGGCACTGCATTGCGTGGGGAAGATTATGAGTGAGACCGTAGGCCAAGTGGATGAGGCGCCCATCTTGTTGGACGTCAATGGCATCGAAGTGATTTACAACCATGTCATTCTGGTACTCAAGGGCGTGTCCTTGCGTGTGCCGGAAGGGCGGATTGTTGCCTTGCTGGGCGCCAACGGTGCCGGTAAAACCACGACCTTGCGGGCCGTATCGAACTTGCTGCGCGCCGAGCGCGGCGATGTGACCAAAGGCCAGATCCAACTGCGTGGCGAACGTATTGATCAACTGACTCCGGCTGATCTGGTCAAGCGCGGCGTTGTGCAGGTGATGGAAGGGCGCCACTGTTTTGCGCACTTGAGCATTGAAGAAAACTTGCTGACCGGGGCCTATACCCGTTCCTTGTCACGTGGGGACGTCAGTGCCGAGCTGGACAAGGTGTACCAGTATTTTCCGCGTCTAAAGCAGCGCCGTACCAGTCAGGCCGGCTATACCTCGGGCGGGGAGCAGCAAATGTGTGCCATTGGCCGCGCCTTGATGGCCGACCCCAGCATGATCTTGCTGGACGAGCCTTCCATGGGGCTGGCACCGCAGGTGGTGGAAGAGATTTTCGAGATTGTGCGTGACTTGAATCAGCGCGAGCGAGTCAGTTTCTTGCTGGCCGAGCAAAACACCAACGTGGCCCTGAAGTATGCCGACTATGGCTACATCCTGGAAAACGGCCGAGTCATGATGGATGGTCCCTCCCAGGCCTTGGCGGAGAACGAAGACGTCAAGGAGTTCTATCTGGGCGTGTCCGGGGGCGAGCGCAAGAGCTTTCGAGACAATAAATTTTATCGACGACGAAAGCGTTGGCTGGCTTAACCCTCAAGGATTTTCACGATATCAGCAGGCCATTGATCGGGATGCACACAAGGTGCCGCCCTGACCCCTTTTGACATTTTTAGTTTTGGGCAGCTTCTGGCTACACGGGGTGTGGTAGCACAGCCTGGTATCGACACGCGTCTGTTTGTGAGCAGGAAGTCGGCTGGGCGCGGGAGTGTTTGAATGCCAATTCATCCCACTGGAGGAGAGATGAGCGAATATTACGACGAGCGTGAAACCCTGGAACCGGACGAGCGTGAGGCTGATTTACTGTCCCGTTTGCCGCAGGTGTTGCAAGCGGCTGCAAAAGGGGCGCCTGCTATTGCCAGGCAACTGGACTCGGTGGATCTGGCCGCTGTGCGCAGCCGCGAGGATCTGCTGGCCATTCCGGTGTTTCGTAAAAGCGAGCTGCTGAAAGCCCAACTGGAGGCTCGTGAGCAGGCTCGCGCTGGTGTGCCGTCGGCTGAGTATGCGCAGTCCGTGTTCGGAGGCTTTTCCTCCATTGCCTGGGGGGCTGCTCGCAAAGTGTTTGCTTCGCCCGGCCCCATGTACGAGCCCGAAAGCCGTCGCCCGGACTATTGGGGTTTTGCGCGGGCCTTGTATGCAGCGGGTTTTCGCCGTGAAGAACTGATTTTCAACTGCTTTTCCTATCACTTCACGCCGGCCGGTTCCATGATGGAAACCGCCGCGCATGCGCTGGATTGCACGGTGTTTCCGGGTGGTGTGGGTCAAACCGAACAGCAAGTGCAGGCGATGGCCGATTTGCGCCCGCATGGTTACACCGGCACACCCAGTTTCTTGAAAATCATCATGGAAAAAGCCCAGTCCATGCAGATTGCGCTGCCGGGATTGACCAAGGCCTTGTTCTCGGGCGAAGCCTACCCGCCTTCCTTGCAAAAGTGGTTCAGCGAGCACGGCGTGGCCGGTTATCAAGCCTACGGCAGTGCTGATCTGGGCATGATTGCCTACGAAACTCAGGCCCGTGAAGGCTTGGTGCTTAACGAAAACCTGATTCTGGAAATTGTGCGTCCGGGCACCGGCCAGCCCGTAGAGCCTGGTGAAGTGGGCGAAGTGGTGGTGACGTCTTTTAACCCTGACTATCCGCTGGTACGTTTCGGAACGGGGGACTTGTCCGCTGTCATGCCCGGCCAGTCTCCCTGCGGTCGTACTAACCAGCGTATTCGTGGATGGATGGGCCGTGCGGATCAGACGACCAAGGTGCGCGGCATGTTTGTGCATCCGGGGCAGGTGGAGCAGATTCGCCTGCGTCACAAGGAGCTGGGTCAGGCTCGCTTGGTGGTACGGGGTGCCAGTGGTCAGGATCAGATGGTGTTTCAGGTGGAGGTCACCTCCAGGCCTGAGGGGCTGGAAAGTGCGTTGGCCGACTCGATCCGTGAAATCACCAAACTGCGTGCACAGGTGGAGTTTGTGGAGCCAGGCGCCTTGCCTCGGGATGGTAAAGTCATCGAGGATCAACGCAGCTACGATTAATTAGCCATGTAGATATGCACACAAGTAGCAGTCGGGCTGCGGTACTATGCTGGAAAATAGTCAATACTTATATCTTTGAGGAGAGCCCGATGCGCTTTGTGCCAGTTTCTGCTGTAGTCCTGGCCTTGATGGCCAGCATGCCTGCTGCCCAGGCCGCCACCCTGGACAATGTCAAACAGCGCGGCCACGTGCTGTGTGGCGTGACCACCGGCTTTGCCGGTTTTTCTGCCCCTGATGACAAGGGTAACTGGACCGGTCTGGATATCGACGTATGTCGTTCGGTCGCCGCTGCCACTCTGGGCGACGCCAGCAAATTCAAGGCCGTACCCTTGAACTCGCAGCAGCGCTTTACGGCTTTGCAGTCGGGTGAAATTGACTTGCTGGCCCGTAACACCACCGTGACCCAGCAGCGCGATACCGCGGTCGGCGCTATCCATGCAGGCATCAACTTCTACGACGGCCAGGGTTTCCTGGTGTCCAAGAAACTGGGCGTTTCCAGCGCCAAGGAATTGAACGGCGCCACGGTTTGCATGCAGACAGGCACGTCCAACGAAAACACCATGGCTGACTGGGCTCGCGCCAACAAGGTTGAGTACAAGCCTGTGGTGATCGAACAGTTCAACGAAGTGGTCAACGCCTTCGTGGCTGGCCGCTGTGACGTGTTCTCTACCGATGCATCGGGCCTGGCTTCGATTCGTATCTCCAAAATGGAAAATCCGGACGACTACCTGGTGCTGCCTGAAATCATTTCCAAAGAGCCACTGGGCCCATTCGTCCGTCAGGGTGATGATGCCTGGCTGAACATTGTGAAATGGTCCATCCAGGCCAGCTTCAACGCTGAAGAACTGGATGTGACAGCGGCCAATGTGGACGAGAAGCTCAAGAGCAACAACCCCAATATCCAGCGTTTGCTGGGCGTGACGCCTGGTGCCGGCAAGAATCTGGGTCTGGACGAGAAATGGGCGTACAACATCATCAAGCAAGTCGGTAACTACGGTGAATCCTTCGAGCGCAACGTGGGTAAAGGTAGCCCGCTGCAAATCGAACGCGGCCTGAACGCCTTGTGGATGGATGGCGGCCTGATCTACGGTCTGCCTATTCGCTAAGCCTGTCAGGACTCGCGATAAAAAAAAGCAGCTCTCTGTGGGGAGCTGCTTTTTTATTGACGGATCGATCTGGGGGCGATGACGTTGATGTGTTTTTTGTCCCCTGGTGATGTGGGCTGCCTTGAGCCGTTGGTGTATGTATCGCCGTGTATTGGAGTACGACGATAGATAGTCTGCCTAACGGCAACGTACGGTTTTCGGATAGGAGACGTTCAGGATAGCTTGCCCCAATACGCTAAATGGTACGGGACAAGCTCGGAGACTTAGCTCTTGCGGCGTAATACCAGCGAAATCTTGGCAAAAGCCACTTGCAGGTCCTGCGTGGCGCCTTGAAAAATCACAGGGCGACCACGCCGGGTAAAGCAGATCAGGCGCTTGGAGTTGAACAGCGGCACGAATTTGGCAAAGTGGATATCCTGCCATTGCACTTCCCGCTTCATGATCCAGTTCTGGCGTATGCCATTCTGGTCAATCGTGGTGATGCCATGCCACATATGCCAGGCAATCAGAATCAGGCCGGTAAACAGCAGAACCAAGCTGCCTGCCAGTATCGGACTGATGGCGGCGCCTTGTGGGGAGCTGGCTACCAGCGCGAAACGTACACCGATCAGGGCCAACACAATCCAGGCACCGGCCGCCACCCATTTGGGCCAGGAGCGGCCTTGAATGGGAAGCGAACCCAGATCCTTTAACAGGGCGTCAATGTCCTCTTTCGAGGGGGCTTGGCTCATCAGCACGCGGCGGCCCCTTGTTTGCGGGCTGCCAGGGCGTTACCGGCATTGCTGGCCGATTTGCGCTTCAAATGAGCCGAAATCCATTGCCCTGTGTCCACCACGGCGTTCAGATCAATGCCGGTTTCAATATCCAGACCTTGCATCAGAAACAATACGTCCTCGGTAGCGACGTTGCCGGTTGCGCCTTTGGCATAGGGGCAGCCGCCCAGCCCGGCCACAGAGCTGTGGAAAATATGAATGCCGGCCTGCATGGCGGCCACAATATTGGCGATGGCCTGGCCGTAGGTGTCGTGAAAGTGGCCGGACACATGAATGGGGTCAATGTGCTCGGTCACCATGCGCATGACGTCGTAGACCTGACGGGCCGTGCCGACACCGATGGTGTCGGCCACGTCGATCTCGTCACAGCCCAGCTCGATCAGGCGTTTGCCTACGTTCAATACATTCGACGGGGCTACAGCACCTTCATAGGGGCAGCCGAACGAGCAACTGATGGAGCCGCGCAGGCGCATACCGGCTTGTTTGGCAGCTTGCGCGACGGGGGCAAAGCGTTCCAGCGATTCTTCAATGCTGCAATTGATATTGCGCTGCGAAAATGCTTCGCTGGCAGCGGCGAAGATCACCACTTCGTCGGCCTTGGCAGCCAGGGCGCCTTCAAAACCACGCATATTGGGTGTCAGAACGGAATAGATTGTGCCGGGGCGACGGTCAATGGAAGCCATCACTTCCGCGCCGTCTGCCATTTGTGGCACCCATTTGGGCGATACAAAGGAAGCGGCTTCCACGTTCACAAAACCGGCGTGGGACAAGCGGTTGACCAGCTCGACCTTGATGTCGGTAGGGATGAATTCTTTTTCGTTCTGCAGGCCGTCCCGAGGGCCGACCTCCACAATCTTGACGCGCGAGGGGTATGACATGAAGTTTCCTGAAGGTAAGGGGCTGGGCCTGGAGGCCTTTACGTATTCGTCATGATACCTCTTGAAGGCCAGGGCTGGCCCCCTAGGAACAGCCCTATAAGCAGGCAATGTGGCAGGGGTTTCGATGGAACTGAGCAGGCCATGATCGAGTGTGGTCCTGTCGGGCCTTATGGCTTGAGGCGTTGGAATCGCCCGTCTGCCAGTGGCTCTATGCAGCCAGCCAGCTCCAGCTCGGCCAGAACGGCCGGCAGTTGCGTTGCCAGCAGACCTGTGCGACGCAGCAACTGCTCGGGCGTCAAGGGAGCGAAATCGATGCGCTCCAGTATGGGTCGCAGTTCTTCTGGCAGGCTGTCGTGTTGAACAGACTTGGTATTGGACGGCTTGCTGGGCTCAAGCTTGAACGTCTGCTGTACATTGCCCAGCTCATCCAGAATGTCCTGGGCGCTTTCTACCAGCTTGGCTCCCTGGCGTATCAAGGCATGGCAGCCACGCGCCAGAGGGGAGTGAATGGAGCCGGGAATGGCAAAAACCTCGCGTCCCAGCTCTCCGGCCAGACGGGCCGTGATCAGGGAGCCACTTTGCTTTGCGGCCTCTACCACCAGTACTCCTTTGGCCAAGGCGGCCACAAGGCGGTTGCGGCGGGGGAAGTGGTGGGGCATGGCGCGGGTGCCTAAAGGAAACTCGCTAAGCAGCAGACCCTGGGCACTGATCTGATGTGCCAGATCGCGGTGTGCTGCCGGATAGACCAGATCCAGTCCCGTTCCCATGACAGCAATCGTGCCGGCCGATTGCAGGCCTGCTTTCAGCGCGCCTTTGTGTGCAGCCTGATCAATGCCGCTGGCCAGTCCACTGATGATGCACCAGCCTTTGGAGGCCAGCGTGACGGCGAAGTCGGTCGCCGTTTCCTGTCCGGATTGAGTGGCATTGCGAGCCCCCACGATCGCCAGCCCGGTGTGAGCTAATACATCCAGATTGCCATTGGCGTACAGCAAGAGTGGAGCGTCATGCAGATCCAGCAGGGCAGCCGGGTAAGTCGGGTCGGCCAGCGTCACAATATGGTGGCCAGGCTGTTTGAGCCATTCCACGGCCTGTTCAATGTGTGCTTGTAGTTCGTCCTGCGGCTCCTGGCTTAGTTGGATGGCCAGTTCGCCAGGAACATGACGTGACAGGGTTTGAATGGAGCTTTGATAGATGTGCGGCGGTAGCCCACAAGCGGCCAGTAGTTGCCGGGCCTGGGCAGGCGCAAGCTCTGGTTCCAGCGACAGGCGTAACCAGGCACGCAATTCTTCCGAGATTTCATCCAAGGTTTCACCCGAGCTAAAATAATGAGGCATAAGGTAGTGTGGCACGAAACCGTTTTTGAGGTGGGGTGTCCCGGACGCGTTTATCCAGGGCGAATGCCACTTTGCTGTCAGGGCTGGGTGTGGTGCCGGGTGCCGCCCTGAAACTTGTTTTATTATATCGACTTATCGCTTTTTCTTCGGACATGACAATGGCTTTGCTTCCTATCCTTAAGTTCCCTGACCCACGTCTGCACACGGTTGCCAAACCCGTGCAGGAGGTCGATGACCGTATTCGCAAACTGGTCAAGGATATGGCCGAGACCATGTATGACGCGCCCGGCGTAGGCTTGGCCGCAACCCAGGTTGACGTGCACGAGCGGGTGGTGGTTATTGACGTGTCCGAAAGCGGTAATGAGTTGCTGGTGCTGATCAACCCGGAAATCACCTGGAAAAGCGAAGAGCTGCAGGTCTACGAAGAAGGCTGCCTGTCCGTGCCTGATACCTACGACAAGGTTGAGCGCGCCGCCAATATTCGCTTCAAGGCTCAGAACGAAAAAGGCGAGTGGTACGAGAAAGAAGCCGATGGCCTGCTGGCCGTGTGTGTTCAGCATGAGCTGGATCACCTGGATGGCAAGGTATTTGTGGAATACCTGTCCGTGCTCAAGCGTGAGCGTATCCGCAGTCGTCTGCGCAAGCAGCAGCGTGAAGCACTGAAGGCAGGGCAATAGTCGCCATGCGTATTGTTTTTGCCGGCACCCCGGATTTTGCCCGTATCGCCCTGGAAGCCCTGTTAGCGCAGGGCTTTGATGTTCCTTTGGTCATGACGCAGCCAGACCGTCCGGCTGGCCGTGGCATGAAGCTTAGTCCCAGCCCGGTCAAGCAAGCCGCTGTGAGCGCCAATATCCCGGTGCTGCAGCCGCATAGCTTGCGTCTGGATGGCAAGTATCCCGAGGAAGCCGCCCAGGCCCACCAGACCTTGCTGGATTTACAGCCGGATCTGATGGTGGTGGCAGCCTACGGCCTGATTTTGCCCAAGTGGACTTTGGAGCTGCCGCGCTACGGTTGCTTCAATATTCACGCCAGTCTCTTGCCTCGTTGGCGCGGTGCGGCACCGATTCAGCGTGCGATTCAGGCGGGTGATGCGGCCACGGGCATTACCATCATGCAGATGGATGAAGGCCTGGATACCGGCGATATGCTGGTGCGCAGCGAGTTGGCGATTCGCGAGGATCACAGTGCCGCAACCCTGCATGACGATTTGGCGCAGCTAGGTGCACAGGCCTTGCTGGAAGCTTTGCAGCAAGTGCGTGATGGTACCTTGCAGGCGACTCCCCAGCCAGAAGAAGGCGTGACCTATGCCGAGAAACTGTCCAAGGCGGAATCAGTGCTGGATTTAAGCCAGCCTGCCAAGGAACTGGAGCGCCGTATTCGCGCGTTTGACCCGGTCCCTGGCTCCACCCTGTCCTTGCCCGGTTTGGAGCAGCCAGTGAAGGTTTGGCGCGCTCAGGCCGTAGAGCAGAAGCATTCTGCAGAACCGGGTCAGGTTCTGAGCGTCAGTGCCCAAGGTATTGATGTGGCGTGTGGACAAGGGGTGCTACGTTTGCTGGAACTGCAAAAAGCCGGTTCCAAGCGCCAGCCCGTCGCGGTGTTTGTGCAGGGCTGGCAGTCTCGCTAAGTCCTGCAGGGGTCAGGCGCCAGCTCTGCTCTGGCGCCGCCACTCCAAAGTCCCAATCACAATGCCGCTGGTACACACCACGGCAATGCCGATCCAGGTAAAGACATCGGGGAACTGCCCCCAGATCAGCCATCCCAGCGCAGCTGCGGCCACAATTTGCAGATACACAAACGGGGCCAGCAAAGATGCCGAAGCGCGTTGATAGGCCTGGATTTGCAGCAGATGGCCCAGACAGCCCCATAGTCCGGTCGAGATCAGAATCAACCATTGGAAAAAGCTCAGCTCTTTCAGGGCAGGCAGGGCGGCGGGCAGCAGAAAGGGCAAGGCAATGGTCAAACAGATGCTGCCTACGGCGCCACTCCAGATCAGGGTGGTCAGCGAGTTATCCACGGCCACGCGGCGTGTGGCGATAAATTGCGTAGCGAACATACAGGCGGTCATCAAACCGAACATCACGCCCAATGGGTGCAGACCAGCCGTGGGCCGGATGATGATCAGTACGCCCAGAAAGCCGACCCCTGCCGCCACCCAGCGACTGATGCGTGGTGGCTCTTTCAGAATCCAGGGCGCGACGGACAGTACCAGCAAGGGGGCCAGAAAGTTGATGGAGGTGGCTTCGGCCTGAGGCAGGTAGCTCAACGCACTGAAAAACGAAAAGGTGGACAGCATCATCACTGTGCCACGCAGAATTTGTGCTTTGGGCCGGGAGCTGCGCAGGATCTTGCGGCCTTTGACCGGCAAGACCAGCGCCAGGACCAGTATCAGATGGACGACGTAGCGAAACCAGCACATCACCAGCAGGGGCACACCAAAGCCCATGATCCATTTGCCACTGGCATCCAGACCCGACAGAGCCCAGGATGAAAGAATCAGAATGAGCACCCCCGCCAAGGGAAAGACTGCGGGTGTCATAGTCTGGGGCAGAGAGGAGGATTGGGGTGTGCTCATGACAGGCTCCTGACGAAAAGCACAAGGACGGCCGGGTGGCCGTCCTGGAACGAACGTAAATCTTACCGGATTAGTGTTTGCGCAGGGGCAATACCCGTTCGATTGCTGCACCTACCGCCAGCAGATGCTCGTCGTGGTAGGCGGGAGCGGCTACCATCAGGCCCACAGGGGCTTCATCAGCCGCGTGGCAAGGCAGCGACAAAGCACAACCGTCCAGGAAGTTGATCAGGGTAGGATTGCGCAGGACCAGACCGTTGGTGGCGAAGTAGACGTCGTCCGAAGCTTGCAGATCGGCAATGCGGGGAGCAACGACCGGCACGGTAGGCAGTAGAACGGCATCGTAGCGTTCCAGACGGCTTTCCACGGCGCTGATCCAGGCCTGGCGAATGTCTTGCAGCTCGATGTAGTCGGCGCAGTCGATGTCCTTGCCGCGCAAGATACGGGAGGCTACACGAGGGTCGTACTGCTCGCCCTTGTCTTGCAGGATGTCGCGATGTACGGACCAGGCTTCGGCGCAGACAAAGCCGCCTTTGCGGTTGATCTGCGGCAGTTGGTCAAACTCGGGCAAGTCGATTGCTTCAACCACGGCGCCTTGCTCGCGCAGCAGGGTGACGGCACGGTCAAAGGCGGCGCGCACGGTCTCATCAATGCCGTCAAAGACAAAGGTTTTGGGCACGGCCAGGCGCAAGGTGTCCAGGGCTGGCGTTGCCACGGGCACGTAAGGCTGGTCGGTCAGGATGGAGTCCACAATGGCGCAGCACTCTACCGAGGCTGCCAAAGGGCCATTGGAGTCCAGACTGCGCGATAAAGGCATGGTGCCTTCGCTGGGAACACGCTCGGCAGTGGGTTTGAAGCCGGTCAGGCCGTTAAAGGCCGAAGGAATACGGATGGAGCCACCGGTGTCGGTACCAATGGAGAACACCGACATGCCCTGGGCAACGGCGACCCCGGCACCGGAGGACGAACCACCAGGGATGCGGGCATTGTCCCGGTCCCAGACCGAGCGCGGTGTGCCGTAATGGGGGTTGATGCCCAGACCGGAGAAGGCAAACTCGGTCATATTGGTGGAGCCGATCAGAATGGCACCGGCGCGCAGCAGGCGCTCCACAATGGTGGCGTGCCGTTCAGCCGGCTCCGCATCTTTCAGTACCGCTGACCCACCCAGGGTGATGTAGCCTGCGATGTCATGCAGGTTCTTGACCGACATGGGCAGACCTTCCACCAGCGAGCGGCTCAAACCAGCAGCGCGCAAAATGTCGGAGGCCTTGGCGGCGGCCAGAGCCTGTTCAGCAAACACTTCGATGAACGTGGCAGCGCCGTCACGGCTTTCGTCCTGGATGCGGTCCAGGGCTTGCTGGGTCAGTTCGACCGAGGTGGTTTCGCCACGATCAAGAGCACGTTGCAGTTCGGTAATAGTCGCTAGCATGGGTCACTCGCAAAAGAAATGGGTGGGGCGGGCTGGGCCAGTTTAGGCTACTTCAGGCAGAGTTTCAGTCACGTAGGTATGACGGATGCTGCGTTCGCGGCGGGGGTCATACAGTTCCATGGTGAACTGGGTTGCAGGACGAATGCCACCGATGGCGCCGACCGTACCGCAGGTCATGCCAAAGCCTTCAGGCATGGTGGTGGACTGGAAGTAGCCTTCGATCAGTTCCAGCGGGTTTTTCAGGGTGGACAAAGGACCGTCCTGGTACAGGACTTCCTTGCCGTCTTCCTGAATGTAGGCGCGGATGATCAGCTCGTCCCAGTACTCGGCCACGTCGCTGAACAGCCAGGCTTCACGGGCGACAGGCTTGGCGCAGATCTGCTTGGACAGAGCCACACTGTGGGCTTCCAGCACACGGTCCGTGTGGTCCGAGGCCAGGCTGACCAGCAGGCGGCCCTGGTGATTGAACACAAACACCTCGGTCTCGCCAGATGAACCGGTACCAACGACCTGGATGTCGGCATCCTGGATCATCTGATTGGCGGCGATGCGGTAGTACAAAGGCACGGCGCTTGGTCGGGGCACACCCAGTTCGGCCAGCTCTTCAATGTGGTGCTCGATGGCAGCCAAATCGCGGCCAGCCCAACCGGCCACGATGCAGTGCTGCAGGTCAGCTTCGATGATTTCAGTGTGGGTGGCCTGGGCCAGTTCAAACGTCAAACGCATAGCAGTACTCGTTTACTCAAAAACAGATTGGATTAACCGAACAGGCGTGGCAACCACAGAGCCAGATCCGGGAAGATGGTCAAGAGACCGACCATGGACAGCAGCATGATCACAAAAGGCAGGCTACCCAGCATGACGTCGTTCATGCTGCCGCTCTTGCGCAGGCTCTGGACCACAAACAGGTTCAGACCAACAGGCGGAGTGATCAGCGCCACCTCCACCAGAATAATGATGGCAATTCCCACCCATACCGGGTCAAAGCCCAGGGCAATCATGATGGGAGCCACGATCGGGATGGTGGTGATCATCATGGATAGGGTTTCCATGAAGCAGCCCAGTACCAGGTAGAACACCACGATGATCAGCAGCATGGTGATAGGCGAGACGCCCAGGCCGGTAATGGCGTTAGTGATCGCCGTGGTCAGGCCGGTAGCGGACATGACAAAGTTCAGGAAAGCGGAACCGATCACGATCAGCATGATCATGGCAGTGGATTTCATGGTGCCTTCCAGCACCTCTTTGATCATTTTCCAGCTCATGCGGCCCGAGAACATAGCCAGTAGCAGCGCACCGACCACGCCCAAGGCGGCGGCCTCAGTCGGGGTGGCGACACCGGCGTAAATCGAGCCGACCACCAGCAAGAAAATACCCAGTGGTGGAACCAGATGTACCAGGCTGACAAAACGCTGGCTCCAGGAGGCCGTGACCTTGGTGCCGCCCCATTTTGGCTTGACGGTACATGCCACGGAGATCGTCAGCATGAACAGCAAGGCCATGGCCAGACCGGGGATGATGCCGGCCAGATACAGCTTGGGCACAGAAGTGTTGGTCAGCACGCCGTAGATCACCAGGTTGATCGAAGGCGGAATCAAAATGCCCAGGGTACCGCCAGCAGCCAGACTGCCCAGAAACAGGGGCTCGTTATAGCCTTGCTTCTTGATCTGTGGCAAGGCCACGGTACCCACGGTGGCGGCAGTTGCCACGCTGGAGCCGGAGGTGGCGGCAAACAGGGCGCTGGCACCGATATTGGCGTGCATCAGGCCACCGGGCAGCCAGGACAGCCACAGACTCATGGCGTTGTACATGCGTTCAGCCATGCCGGAGCGCAGCAGGATTTCGCCCAGCATGATGAATAAGGGGATGGCAACCAGCAGGAACTCGTTGCTGGTGCCCCAGGAAATTTCACCCAAGGCGCCGGTCAGTGGCAACATGGAATACAGCGGGTCCAGAATCAGGCCCAGAACCCCCAGGGCTGCGCCCACGGGGATGCTTAGCCCGATTAGAACGAGCAGGAGAGTCAGTGCGGTACTAATCATTTGGTGTCTCCGTGGACCATGCGTTGGCCGGCCTCGGCTTCTTCAAGGGCTTCTTCCTGGGTGCTGCGAATACCGCACAGGTTCTGGATGGCTTTCAGATCGCCCGTAATCAACGCCAGGCTGGAGCGCAACAGCATCAGTGCCAAGACTACGCACAGCCAGAGCAGGCCTGCCACCCACAGAAACTGGGGAATCCACAAGGGAGTGCCCATTGCCGTGTTGGCCGTGGACTGATTGGTCCAGGAAATGTCGGCCACGCTGGTGGCATACAGGGTCAGATACACAATAAAGCCCGAAAGAGCGACCAGGGCAATCCAGTCCAACAGGGCAGCCAAGCGCACGGGCAGATGTTGGTAGATGGCGTCGATACGGATATTGGCGCGTTGCAAGGTAGCAAAGGACAAGGCCCAGGAGATGCTGATGGCAAAGGCATAGCCAGAGAGCTCATCGGAGCCGCCAAGCGAGCGTCCGGTGAACTTGCGAAACAGGACATCGGCCGTGATGTAGAGGGCACTGAGCAAAGTCAGGCTGCCAGCAAACCAGATGGCATAGCGCGACAGATGGGTAGCACCAGCCAGCAGGCGGTTAAGCATGGCGAATTTTTCGGTATTTTCCATGGCGTCTAACCCGTATAGGGTTCAGGGAGCATGTGAATGGATGATAGGCCCTGAAGACAGGGGGGCCCAGGGGCTGGGCCGCCAGGCAGCGCGAGGAGGAGCGCCGCCTGGCAGTGACATCAAGTCAGCTTACTTCTTGGCTTCAAAGCCCAGGATCGGGCTCAGGTTGGTGTTGAAAGCAGCCACGGTGTCAGCGGAACTGCGCTCGGCCCACTTGGGTACCACGGTTTCGCTCATGACTTTTTTCAGCAGTTCGCGGTCAGCGTCTGTTGGCTTGACCAGAGTCATCTTGCCTTTTACCGGCTGTGTGCAAGCATCGGCGCCGGTGTTGCAGTCATAACCTTCCTGTGTTTCCTTGGCAGCGGCAGCCCAGATCTCTTCGGTCATGGTCTTGATGTTGCTGGCCAGGAACTCTTGAACGTTGGGGTCCAGCTTGTTCCAGGAGCCCAGGTTGGCAGCGTGGATCTGCTGGTTCCAGTTGATGGGCATTTCGTACAGCTTGGAGCTGACTTCGTACCACTTGGCCGAGTAGCCGGACATGGAGCCCGTAATGGCGCAGTCAACCACACCGTTTTGCAAGGCTGGAACCACTTCACCAAATGGAATGGTGACGCTGTTGCCACCCAGGGCTTGAACGAATTCAGCCTGTGTACGGCTGCTGGTACGCACTTTCTTGCCTTTCAGATCGCTCAGGCCATTGAAGTTGCCGTTGCAAAACAGAACCTGGGCAGGATAGGTGGAGAAACCCAGTACCTTGACGTTGTTCTTGGCGTAGAACTGCTCGTAAGCAGGAGTGAATGCGTCGGTCAGCTTCTTGGCCACTTCGATATCGGGAGCCAGGCCAGCCAGGTCGATCGCTTCGTTGATGGAGTTGTCACTGGCGAAGTAGGCCAGGGTAGCCGTACCAAAGGGAATCACGCCTTGGCCGATCAAGCGCATGATTTCTGGCCCTTTCAGGCCCATATCGTTAAAGCCCTTGATATCAGCGGTGATCTGGCCACCGGACAGTTCAGGTACTTTCTTGCTCCAGAAGGGCTGCTCTGTATTCTGGTAGGCGGTCAGGTTGCTCAAGCCACCGACAACTTTCAGGGAAGTCTTGGGCAGTTCCTGAGCCATGGCGGCAGAGCCCAGGGCCAGCGAGCCTAAAGCCAGGGAGGTCAGTACGATTTTTTTCATAAGGTGCTCCTAATAGCGGTCCAGCTGTATGGTTGATAGAGTGCGCTCCCGGTTTGCAGGGGCTGCATATTGAAACCAAAGGGGCGACCGGGGGTACCAGTCAAATCTTGCTTAAAGCGCGGCCAGCCGTGTGTTGGGTAGATCAGTAATCAACATGTGGCCAGGGGCATGCGTGATACAAAACTGCGGCTTGGCCTGGGCTGCAACGGCTTGAGGGGTGACGCCGCAAGCCCAGAAAACGGGTAATTCGTCGGCCCCGACTGGCACGGCATCGCCATAGTCGGGTTGTTGCAAGTCGCTGATTCCAATCAGGGACGGGTCACCGATATGAACCGGAGCACCGTGCACGGACGGAAAGCGCGAGGTGATCTGAATGGCGCGGATGGCATCGGCAGCACGCATGGGGCGCATCGAAACCACCAAGGGGCCCGACAGGCGCTGCGTACCCTGTGTCTGAATCGAGCTGCGATACATAGGCACATTGACACCTGCGCTGATATGGCGCACATCAATTCCGTCGGCCAGCAGTGCCTCTTCAAACGAGAAGGAGCAGCCAATCAGAAAGGACACCAGATCATCGCGCCAGACTGCTTCGAGGTTCAGTGGCTCGGCACTGAGCTCGCCGTTCTGCCAGACACGGTAACGCGGGAAATCCGTGCGCAGATCAATCGAGCCACCCAGGGTCGGCACCTGAAACTGGCCGGGTTCTGTTACGGCCAATAACGGACAGGGTTTGGGGTTGCGCTGACAAAACAGCAGGAACTCGTCGGCCCAGTCTTTGGGGAGGATCATCAGGTTGGCTTGCACATAGCCTGCCGCCAGCCCTGCAGTAGGACCAGTATGGGTTTCTTGACGGATCAGCTCGCGGCACTTTTGGGCCTCGGGCGCCAACACAGGCAGGGTTTGCAGGTTCATGAATGACCACTCGCACAAAAGGGGGGTTGATCACAGCATCGGATTGCAACCGATTGGATAATGTGTGTCCAATCGTATGTTTGAATCCAAGGCTATAAAGATTGCTTATCGGATTGCACGTATTGTTGGGCGATCGCTTGTGCATGATCGGCGACGACGCGGGCAATATGGCTGTCCGGCGAGTCCATCCAACAGGCAAAAAATTCGATTGCTGGCAGCGGCTGATCGACCTTCAAAAGACGCAGTTTTCCCTCGGCAAGCTCGTCTTTTATGACGTCCGGTGCGAGTACGCTTGGACCCATGGCGTGGCGTGTCATTTGTACGATGGTGCTCAGGGATGCACTGCCAAAAATACGGGGAGATTTGACGCCGGCGCGCAGCAGTGCTTCGCGTGTGGCTAGGTAGGGAACACTACCCGAGGGATAGGTAATTACAGGGTAAACCCCTAGCTCTGAAACACTGACTTTTCGGCCATGCAGCTTCAATGCGGGGCTGGCAACCCAAGCTAAGTGATAAGCACAAAGTCGAATGCATTGCTCTTTGGGGTCTTGGCCCACGCCCACGATCATGGCCATATCAATCTGGAAACTGGCCAGTTGCTGGCGCAGCACGCTAGTGGTATCTACGTGGATCTCAATGATCAGGGAAGGGTACTCCTGATGCAGCTTGTCGATCAGCTCATGTAGCCAGGTCTGGACGATGGTTTCAGCGACGCCCAGGCGTAGCAGGCCGCGAATGGCGTTTTGTTCTTTGGCTGCGCGCAGCATCTCGGTGCGCAAATCCAGCATGCGCTGTGCGTGCGATAAAAGTTCCTGACCTTTGTCGGTCAGTTTGATGCCCCGGGCGCCCCGATCGAACAAGCGTAGTTCCAGGCTGGACTCCAGTCCGGCAATACGCTGAGAAATAGACGGTTGGGTCGTGTTGAGTTTTTCGGCAGCCGCCCGGAAACCGCCAAGCTCGGCAACCCATACAAAGGCTTCGATCTGTTTGAGATCAATCATGTTTCCGGTCCAGAAAATAGGCAGCCTTATTATGCCTGATCGCTATTGACGGTCAGAAGTAGAGCTGATGGATATTTTTCCGTATCTTTGTTTGATTGAGCGCGCCCACCACTATAATTCGCCCATGACTTGCAAGATACTGATTGTGCGTACGTCCTCTTTGGGAGATCTGGTGCATATGCTGCCAGCAATCTCGGACATTGCACGCCATGTGCCCGGTGCACAAATTGATTGGCTCGTAGAAGAGAGCTTTGCTCAGATTCCGAGTTGGCACCCGGCAGTCAATGAAGTGATTCCGGTGGCGCATCGGCGCTGGCGCAAACAATGGTGGTCAACCCAGACGCGCCAGGAACGCGCCGCCTTGCGTGCGCAACTGCAATCGCGCCAATATGATGTGGTGCTGGATATGCAGGCGCTGATGAAATCCATCTGGCTGGTGCGCCAGACGAAAGGCCGTCGTCATGGCCTGGACTGGAAATCCGCGCGCGAACCGCTGGCCTCGTTATTCTACGATGTTCGTCATCGCGTCGGTTTTTGGCAACCTGCTGTTTTCCGTCAGCGTACCTTGGCTGCTTCCGCCTTCGGCTATCAGTTTGAAGGCGCGCCCGATTTTGGCTTGCAGGGTTTGGTGGCGCAAGCACCCAAGGATGACAATCCTTACGCCATCATCATGCCTTCGGCCAGCCGCGACGATAAGCTCTGGGAGCCGGAGAACTGGCAGCAGGTCTTTGACCGCCTGCAAGGCGAGGGGATGGCACTGCGCTTGCTGGCAGGCAGCCCTACCGAGTCCGAACGCGCCGAGGCACTGATTGCCGGTCGCCGTCAGGCGCAGGTCATGCCAAGAATGGATTTGACACCGATCGCCTTGCAATTGGCCGGTGCGCAAGTCATGGTGGGTCTGGACAGTGGTTTGACGCATTTATCAGCCGGTTTGGGGCGCCCCACTATTGGTATCTATAAGGCTTCGACCCCCGTACGCACTCCTTTGGAAGGTTCGGCTTATACCGCCAGCTTGGGCGAGCGCGGACATCCTCCTTCGGCGCAAACCGTACTCTGTGCCATCGATCAGGCACTGGGACGGACGGGAGTGCCGGAAGCGGCCTTGTTGGACTTGCCAAAAGGTTAGTTCGGCTCGGATGGCCAATTCGTTTTTTGTCAGCCGGCTTTGTGCTTACAATACGCGATGCTAAGGGGGCTGCAGCCCCGTCTGGATGCAGGCTTTGTCTGCCTGACACTATTTTCTATTCGTCTTCTTGGTAGCGCCGAGCGTGGCTTGGCTACTGCTGATTTCGTACCGAGGCTAAGCGGGTGAACCGATTTTTCTATACCGCCTCTATTCGCATGCTGGCTCCAGCCTTGATGGCCTGGATGGGTTTGCGTGCCCGCCGTGCGGGTGGTGACTGGCAGGTCTTATCGGGTTCCCGCTTTGGTTTTTATGGCTCCTTGCCGGTGCCCCAGAAAGCGCCTGTGTGGGTGCATGCAGTCAGCTTGGGTGAGACGCGTGCGGCTCAGCCTTTGATTCGTGCCTTGCTGGATCAAGGCGAGACGGTCTTGTTGACGCATATGACCGTCACGGGCCGCGCAGAAGGGGTAAATGCATTTGCCGCCGAGATCGCAAGTGGACAGTTGTTGCAGCAATGGCTGCCCTACGACTTTCCCGGCTCTGTACGACGTTTTTTTGCACATTACCGTCCATGTGCCGGGGTGTTGATTGAACGCGAAGTGTGGCCCAATCTGCTGGCTGCGGCACGCCGACAAGGTGTGCCTATGATGTTGGCCAGTGCCCGGTTCTCGGAAAGTGCGCTGCGCACCAGCTTGAAGGCGGGTTCAGTCATGCGCGAGGCATACCGTTCCTTCAAGTTGATTTACGCACAAAGTCTGGCCGATGCGCAGCGTTTGGAGTTGGCTGGTGCGCAGGGTGTACGCGTATCTGGAAACCTGAAATTTGATGTGGTCTTGCCGCAAGACAAGATAGCTCGCGGTCGCGGCTTTGCCAGCGAGCTGGGGCGGCGTGTGGTGGTCATTGCCAGTACGCGTGAGACCGAGCATGCCGATTTCATGGATGCTATTGCTCACTATTTGCGTCGCGAACGCGAGCATGGCAGCGAACTGCATCGCCCAGTCTTGTTTGTCGTTATTCCGCGTCACCCCGAGCGTTTTGAGGAAGCGGCAGATTATCTGGATCAGTTAGGGTTGCGGTCGGTGCGGCGCAGCGAGTTGCTGGAGCAGGGCGATACCAGTACCAGTGCTATCAAGGCTTGTCGTGAAGTGGATGTCCTATTAGGGGACACCATAGGTGAAATGCACTGGTATTACGGTCTGGCGCGCGTGGCGATTGTGGCGGGCAGCTTCCAGCCCTTGGGCGGACAGAATTTCATTGAGGCCTGTGCAGTCGGTGTTCCTGTGATTGTGGGGCCACATACGCATAATTTTGCTCAAGCCATGCAAGATGCCATGCAAGCCGGTGCTGTGATACGCGCGGGTACGCCAGCTTTGGCGTTGCAGCAGGCAGTGGAGCTAGTGGATGAACCAGTACGCCATCACAAGATGGCTGATGCGGGTTTGCATTGGGTTCGGATGCACGAAGGTGCCGTGCAGCGCGTACTTTCTGGATTGGCACAAATTCGCGATTAAATACATGGCTGTTTATTAGCTGATAAGTATTTATCTTTACGTATTTTTGAATTTGTGGTGATTTGAGAACAGCTTGCCTTGATTTAAATCAAATTAAATAAAAAAGCCCGCATTAAGCGGGCTTTTTTGAGATCTAAAAACTGATCGAAATCGATTTACAGTTTTTGGATGCTCTTAGCTTGTGGACCCTTTTGGCCTTCAGCCGACACGTACGAAACGCGCTGGTTTTCTTCCAAGGATTTAAAGCCTGTGCCCAAGATGTCGGAATGGTGAACGAAAAGATCTTTGCCACCGTTGTCGGGGGAGATAAAGCCGTAGCCTTTTTCGTTATTGAACCATTTCACGATACCGGTTTCTGTTTGCATTTCCTGCATTCCCTAAAAATGACGAGCAATCTGCTCAAAAAAGATTGTCAAGATGTAAAAATCAGGGCAATGAGTATTAGAAACAATACCGTATTGAACAAACTTCGACGAACTTGAAATCCTGCACCGCCAATCGTAGGGGGTATTTAGCTTGTAAGTCAAGCTAAATCGACCCTCTGCGTGGTTTTAAGGCAGTGTTTGATCAACAATTGCAACCAAGCTTGTTATCGCAACGGACCCCTCTGCGCCCCTCGTTAAAGTCCGTGGTATTTACGACCAAATTCAAGCGTAGCATGAAAGAAACCGGACTTGCTACCACAGTCGTAACGCGTGCCTTCATATTCATATGCATATACCGCACGGCTTTCCAAAAGACTGGCAATTCCATCTGTTAATTGAATCTCTCCGCCTACTCCTGCTTGGGTGCGTCGCAGGTGGTCAAATATTTCGGCTTCTAATACATAACGACCTACAACGGCTTGTGTGGAAGGGGCAACATCAGGCGCTGGTTTTTCAACAATTCCATTTAATCGAGTGGCTTTGGCGTCGACTAAATTGCCCGAAACAATTCCATATTTGTTTGTTTCATTTCTATTTACATTCTGAATTGCCACAATACTGCCATTGTATTGATGTGCAGCCTCAACCAGTTGCCGTGATACCGGTGTGGTGGCGTCGATCAGGTCGTCCGCCAGCAGGACCAGGAAGGGCTCGTTGCCCACAATGGGGGCAGCGCACAGCACGGCATGGCCCAGACCCAGTGCGCGTGGCTGGCGGGTGTAAATACAGCTCACATGGCTGGGAATGATGTTTTGAACGGTATCCAGCAATTCCAGCTTGTTCTTGCCCTCTAGCTCGTGTTCCAGTTCCGGGATGCTGTCAAAGTGATCTTCGATGGCTCGTTTGTTGCGACCAGTAATAAAAATCAGCTCTGTGACGCCTGCGGCAACCGCTTCTTCGACAGCGTATTGAATCAGTGGTTTGTCGACAATCGGCAGCATTTCCTTGGGCATGGCCTTGGTGGCCGGCAGAAAACGCGTGCCTAGACCGGCGACGGGGAAAACAGCTTTACGTATGGGTTTCATAGGGTCGTCAATCGTGAATCAGGGGGACGCAGGCGTTGGATGGGCCGGGGTTCCAAGTTGAATGGCGTCTTGGTTGCGCTGCGAAAACTGTCGAGGTTCACGCCCTTGATCACTGGGAGGTGTGCCAAAAAAGCCTTGTCCAAACGCTAGCAGGGCGACGTTTGCCACCAGGATCAGTATGAAAAGCAGTCGCATCGCAGATGCCCTGAAAAATACAGTTCAACCCAGGATTGTACGGGCAGGACAGCGTAAGTTCATCCGTTTTAATGCCAATCGTATCTAGAGGTTTTCCTGAATGCCTTGATCTGGATGTCAGTTTCTTTGGCAGTTTTGGTTCACCGGTGGCCTGCAAAAAGCGCCAGGCCACGCAAGGCAGGCGTTTCCAGCTCATGCAGTTGGGGCGTCTCTATATTGAGCAAGCAACAATAGTGACTTAATTGTTCTAACAGTTCTTGCTGTGCCAATGCGCGGCCACCGCCGGCCAAAAACACCAATGGGCCATGCCCCAGATACTGACGTCCTTTTTCCCATTGCCGCAACACCGCCCCAGCCTGTGCCGCCGCAACTCCTGTACTGATGGCAGATTGGGTATTGCGTGGGAACGCCGCTGTTTGCCCGTGGGCCTCAGGAAGTTGTGCTGTGTTTTGTTTAAGTGCAGCCAGCATCAAACTGGGGCCGGGCAAGATAGAGCCGCCTAAAAAGTGACGCATGCCGTTTTGTGCCGGCCCCAGCAGATCAATGGTTGTGGCCGTACCAAAGCTGATCAGCAAGGCTCCTTGTTGCGCTGGGTATTCCTGGGCCAGTAAATCGCTTAGCCCTAATAAAGAGGCCCAGCGGTCGGCCCCCAGTTGGCCGGCCTGCTCATAATCATTGTGCAGCCCAAAAGCTCGCTCTTGGGCCTGTAGCCAGCGCACCGGGCCCAAACCCAAACGGCTGACGGCGGCATCAATGTGCATTTGTACCTGTGGGCCTGCCACATTTACCCCCAACGCTTGCACACCTTCTTGTTTGGTGAACGCTTGCAGAGGGGCCTGGCCCGCTTCCAGCCAAACCGCCAATTGATCCAATTGGTCCACATGCACACTAACTGGCTGGCTTTCGCGTACGCCGGTTAATGGATGGCGCCACCCTAGTTTGATACGGGTATTGCCAGAGTCAATGAGCAGGGTCATGCCAGGTCGTCAGAGCTAAAAAGAGTGCAGTATAGCGATCAGCGTTGGGCGCGTACGGAAACTTCACCCACCGTGACCGCACGTTCCGAGCCGTCGGGGTGGCGCAACAGTAACTGTCCCGAAGTGTTGATGCCAGTCACGATACCGGTGTGTAGAACTTGACCATTGTCGATGATATGCACCTGCTGGCCAATGAGCGCATCAACCTGTGCATAGCGTGTGGGCAGATCAGCAAAACCGTGGGCGGTGACATGGTTCAGGCTCAGGTACAGACTTTGGGCAACCTTGGCCACGATGTCCGAACATCGCGCTAGCGAGGCTTGCTGGGAGTGTTCCGCAATGCTGGACCAGTCCGCAATGGGGCGTTGTGTGCTCTGGCTGATAGTGGCTGCCTCGCGCAGATTCAGACCGATCCCAATAATGACTACATGATGGTCACTGGAGCTGGGTGCGGCACTGGCGCGGGTCGCCTCGACCAGAATGCCGGACAGCTTGGCTTGGTCCCACAGCACATCATTAGGCCATTTCATGGCCAGACGATTACGTACGGCGGGTTCCAGAAACTGGCGCAGCGCCTCTGTTGTTGCCAGACCGGACAGCGGCGAGAGCGTAGGCAGTTGTCGTGCCGGCAGAAAAATATCGAAAGCACAGGAAAACATCAGGTTTGCACCAACGCTGTTTTCCCAGGTGCGTCCGGCACGCCCGCGGCCGCGGCTTTGCAGATGTGCGCCCAATAGCCAGGGACGCACACGCGGGCCCGATTCCTGGCGGGCCAGAGTGAGCAAATCCGCGTTCGTCGATTCCGTGGAGTCCACCCAGCGGATCTGGGGGAAATGTGGCAAGCGCGTGCGCAGCTCTGCCACCATGTCGCGAGGGCTGGGTAAGGTGAATGCAGAAGAGGTATTCATGACAATCCGGTACACTGGATGAGTTAAACGTAATCTTATGTGATATTTGATCTGAGCATGTCTGAACGCGTAGCTACAATCCAATTTTCCGGCCAGGCCGGTGTTATTGACTGTGCTCTGGACTGGCCGGCCGGTGAACCCAAGGGCTGGGCCTTGCTGTTGCATCCCCATCCTTTGCATGGGGGCGCACGTAATAACAAAGTTGTCACGACCTTGTCGCGCAGTGCTACTCAGCACGGCTTGCTGGCTGTACGCCCTGATTTCCGGGGTGTCGGTAAATCCGCCGGGCAGTTTGACAGCAGCCGTGGTGAAACCGCCGATATGCTGGCCTTGATAGAGCAATTTCCATCGCAGTTCCCACAGTGGGCTTGCGGCCCATCCATGTTGGCCGGTTTTTCATTTGGCACAGCGGTTGCTGCACAGGTGTATGCCAGTTTGCAAGATGCGCAGGCACCGTTGCCTGGTGTTTTCATTCTGACTGGTACAGCGGTCAACCGCTTCCGCTTCCGCGATGTCAGTCCTCCTGCCGATACGTTATTGGTGCATGGTGAAACCGATGATGTTGTGCCTTTGTCGGAAGGTATGGAATTTGCGCGTGAGCATCAGTTGCCCATGGTGGTGTTGCCCGATGCTGGCCACTTTTTTCATGGCAAGCTGATTCAGTTGCGTGAGCTGGTTAGCCGTCATTTGGTCGGGCTTGGAACCTAAGTCGGTTTTTACTTTCAAATCGTTGCGTTTTCCTGCTCAGACTCAGGGGTTTCGCCCCTCACAGGCCTAGTTGGCTCTGCCATAATGGGCTCTTTCCGCCACTGTCAAAGCAATCGATTTTTTCCAATGACTTCTATTCAAAAATTTGCATCTCCAGTCCTTTCTCGTTGTGTGGTGGCCCTTGCCCTGGCGCTGCCTATGGTGGCGCAGGCACAGACTCAAACCCCTACCCCGACAGAGTCGGCCCAAGTGATTGGGGCGCCGACCGCCGCTTTGCTGGGTGACTTGTCTGTTGTACCCGCACCCAATCTGACGGCGCCAGCCTGGTTGTCCATGGACGTTAATAGTGGCCAGATCATCGCGGCAGAAGGACTTAACGAACAAGTAGAGCCCGCCTCCCTGACTAAGCTGATGACGGCTTATCTGGTCTTTGATGCTTTGGAGTCTGGTCGCTTAAAACTGGATCAGACTGTTGTGATTTCGGAGAAGGCCTGGCGTACCGAAGGTTCGCGTATGTTTGTCAAGGTCAATTCGCAAGTGTCGGTGAACGATCTGCTGCAAGGTGTGATCGTGCAATCGGGTAACGATGCCTCTGTGGCCTTGGCCGAAGCCGTTGCGGGTAGCGAAGATGCCTTTGCTGCCCTGATGAATGAAGAAGCCGCCAAGTTGGGTTTGACGGCGACGCATTTCAAGAACTCCACCGGATTGCCTGATCCAGACCATCTGACTTCGGTGCGTGACCTGGGCATGTTGTCTGCTGCACTGGTTGCCCGTTTTCCCCAGTATCTGCATTACTACAGCCAAAAAGAATATACCTACAACAATATCAAGCAGCCCAACCGTAACCGCCTGCTGTGGCTGGACAACACGGTTGATGGCTTGAAAACGGGTCACACGCAATCGGCTGGTTACTGCCTGGTGTCGACTGCATTGCGCGACGGTCGCCGCGTGGTGTCAGTCGTTGTTGGTACGGCGAACGATGCCGCCCGTACAGAAAACAGCCTGAAGCTGTTGAACTGGAGCTTCCAGAACTTTGAAACGGTCAAGCTGTATGACTCCAGCAATCCTGCCGTCACTGCTCGGGTGTGGGAAGGTGAGCTTGAAAATGTAGGCCTGGGTACCGCCCAGCCTTTGTGGTTGACGGTGCCCCGCGGAAAGTCCTCGGAAATCAAGCCGGTGGCCAACTATACCCAGCCTTTGCTGGCTCCGTTGAGCAAGGGGGACAAGGTCGGTACACTGACTTTGTCCCTGGATGGCAAGGTTCTGGCAGAGCAGCCTTTGCTGGTGCTGCAAGATGTACCCGAGGCAGGCTTTTTCGGCCGTATGGCTGACAAAGTGCGCTTGATGTTTGAGTAATCCCTTGGTGCGAGGCTGAACCCTATGATTGCAGGCATTGACCCTGACAGCATTGTTTATTTGAACGGCGATTTTGTGCGCTTGGGCGAAGCGAAGATCTCGGTACTGGATCGTGGCTTCATTTTTGGGGACGGCATTTATGATGTCGTTCCTGCCTATCACGGGAAACCTTTCCGTATTGATGGGCACCTGGGGCGTCTGGAGCGCAGCCTGGCAAAAGTGGGGATTCATAACCCTTTTACCCGCCGTGAGTGGGAACAACTGGTGCTGGACATGCTGGCCCGTTCGGGCCGTGGGGCGGACTGCATGGTCTACATTCAGGTGACCCGTGGTGTTGCCAAGCGCGACCACGCCTTCCCCAGTAATGTGACGCCCAGTATCTTCATCATGGTCTCGCCGTTCAAGCGGGTGCAGCAAGAACGCGAGACGGGTTTGACGGCGGTAGCCATTGAGGATGAACGCTGGCTGCGTTGCGATATAAAATCCGTTTCCTTGCTGGGCAATGTACTGGCCAAGCAGCAGGCGGTCGAAGCCGGTGTGGATGAGGTCATTCAGTTCAGAGACGGTTTTCTGACCGAAGGGGCCTCCTGCAATATCTGGATTGTGCGCGACGGCACCTTGCTGGCACCCATGCGCAACAATTTGATCCTGGAAGGAATTCGCTACAGTTTGATGGAAGAGCTGGCCGCCCAGGCGGGGATAGCCTTCCAGGCACGTCAGGTCTCTCGTGAAGAGGTCGATACTGCCGATGAAATTTTGATGACGTCAGCCACCAAAGAGGTGCTGCCCATCGTTGTATTTAATGGTCAGCCCGTTGGTGACGGACGACCCGGCCCTGTCTTTGCCAAGTTACGTGAAGGCTATGACAAGGCCATCAAGGCTGCGGAGCAAGCATGACAATTTCCCCCGAAGAATCGTTGATTGAATACCCCAGTGACTTTCCTATCAAAGTCATGGGCCAGACTCACGAAACCCTGCAAGACGAATTGCTGGCCATCGTGCTGGAACACGATCCAAACTTTGACGCCGCCACTATTGAAGTGCGGCCCAGTAAGGCGGGCAATTACACGGGCCTGACCTTTACTGTGCGTGCTGTCTCGCGAGAGCAACTGGATAATCTTTATCGTGCCCTGCATGCGCATCATCTGGTGCGCGTGGTGATGTAAGCAGGAATCAGGCGTTCATGTCCGACTCAGTTCGTATCAAATGGTTTGAGCGGCCTAGCGCCTATGAACCCATCTGGCAGGCAATGCGCGACTTCACCGAACAGCGCGGGCCAGAGACTGCTGATGAAATCTGGCTTGTCGAGCACACGCCTGTCTACACACAAGGACAGGCTGGTAAGCCGGAACATCTGCTGAACCCCGGCGGCATCCCCGTGGTGCAAACCGACCGGGGCGGGCAGATTACCTATCACGGCCCTGGGCAGTTAATGGTGTACTGCCTGTTTGATCTACGCCGGGTAGGCCTGTACGTCAAAGAATACGTACGCCTGCTGGAAGAGGCTGTTATTGCCTGTCTGACGCATTTTGGTGTCGAAGGGGCTTGCTGCAAGCCGGGGGCACCGGGCGTGTATGTTCCGCAAGGGGGGGCAAGCCAGGAGTTGGCCAAGATCTCCGCATTGGGTATCAAGATTCGCAATGGTCGCTCCTATCATGGCTTGGCCTTGAATATAGATATGGATCTAAGCCCGTTTAGCGACATCAATCCTTGTGGCTATGAAGGGCTGCAAACAACGGATATGCACTCGCAAGGCGTCATTGTTCCTATGGACGAGGTTGCACAGTATTTGTACTCCTACTTGAGCCAGGCAATGGCCCAACGTAACCAAGTCGCTACAACCTGAACAAGCGTCAGCGCATCGTAGCGAAACAGTCTAATTGTTGTAATGAGAATTGTTTGCGATAATCCGGAACACGTTAACTGTTCTGTCGGGCCTGTATGCCGTCGTCCCCCAAATCTCGCAAGTCCTGGCTTGATCATTATCGCGGCCTGATGGGCAATTGGACCCGGCGTCAAACTAATCATCACGATGCAGAAGACGCCGTTCACGATGCCGTTCTAGGCCTGTTGGATCAGACCTGCACCCATATTCAGCACATTCCCTCTTATTTGTTCCAGGCGACTCGCAATCAGTTGTTCGATGAAAGTCGGCGGCGTGGGCGTTGGGCGCAGACACCCTTGGAGCAGTTGGACGAGGCAGATACCCCTCTGTCCCCGGATGTGGCAGATGCTTGTCAGTCGACTCAGTTGATGGACGAGCTGGAGGTGGTTCTATTGCAGTTGCCACTGGTCTGTAGGCAAGTTTTTTTATGGAATAAAATCGAGGGCTATAGTCAGCGCGAGATTGCTGAGCGGTTGGGCTTGTCGCAGAGCATGGTGGAAAAGCATATGAAACGCGCTTTGACCCATCTGCAGACGCATTTGCACCTGTTCCAGCAAGACTGATCAGCCCTGGAGTTTTCACGTTTTGCTCACGCCTATTTATTCCCTATGACGACGAGCGCAGGTCCCTCTTTGCCTTCGACGGCCCGTGAACAAGCGGTTCATTGGTTCGCGCGTGTGCGTCTGGGGCCATTATCGATAGAGGATCAGGCGGAGCTGGATGCATGGCTGGCGGCTTCACCGCAGCATCAAGCGCATTTTCAGGAGCTGCAAAAAGCCTGGAACAAGCTGGATGAGCTGCCGGTCGATCGCCTGCGTCGTTTGACTCAAGAGCCGGCTGCCCTGCGAAAACAGCCTGTGCAGCGTTGGCGGCTGGCCTTTACGGCGATGGTTTTGTGTGCCGTGGTAGGAGGGGTGTGGCTTTGGCCTGCAGGTCCAGAACAGTCCTGGGCCGTCAGCACTACTGTTGCCCAACGACAGGAGCTGCGTTTACCCGATGATAGTGTTCTGACGGTTAACGCTCGTACAAAAATTAAGGTGGCTTATACCTCCAGCGAGCGGCGGGTTTATCTGGAGTCAGGGGAAATTCTGGCGGATGTGCGTCCCGATGCAGATCGTCCCTTTATTGTGGAAACCGAGCAGGCAAAAGTGCAGGTGTTAGGCACCCGCTTCAATGTGCGTAAACAGTCTGATCAAGTAGAGGTAGCGGTTGACCGGGGGAGAGTCCGTTTGTCAGCGGGACCCTGGTGGAACTCTCGTTCCGAGCGCCTGGGCGCTGGCCAGGCCGCACGTGTTACGGCACGCCAAGGATTGGAGTCTGTGCGCGAAGCGGATGTAGCTGCGCTGACAGCTTGGCAAAGTGGCCGTCTGGAGTTCGACAATGAACCTTTGGTACAGGTGCTGGAGCAGTTGTCGGCATATCTGGATGAACCTATACGCTTGGGTGATGCTCAGCTCGCGCAATTGCGCATATCCGGCACCTTGTCCATGAGCAAGCCACAAGAGGCCTTGCTGTTATTGGCGGATATTGCACCCGTCCAGATTCTGAATGTGGAATCCAAGGGCTGGGTCATCAACCGTCGGTAAATTCATTACGGAAAAATTCTTGCCCAGACGTCTTTAGACCAGGGAGGTGTGCTGGCGGCTGTAAACCGTTGGTGTATCTTGGTTTATAGATTCCGCGCAGGCAGAACCTGCCGGTAGGGATGGATATCATCACCATGTCTGGTACTACACATAAGATCACTGTACACAACCGTGCAGTCCGCCAATTGCCTCTTGGCCTTGGAGCCGTGTTATTGGGGCTGTGCCTGTCGGCCTTGACCGCGCCCGGCTATGCGCAATCGGGTGCGCCGCAGCAGGCCATCAGCTTGATGGCGCAGCCTTTGTCGTCGGCCTTGCGTGATCTGGGTCGTCAGTTCTCGGTGCAAATTGTGTATTTGCCTGCTACCGTGGCTGGCCGACAAAGTCCGGCCTTGTCAGGACAATTTACCCTGGATCAGGCCTTGAGCCGCTTGCTGGCTGGTACAGGGATACAGGTGCGCCGCTCGGGCAGCAATGTTTCGCTTAGCCTGGCTGATAGTGGCGATGCCACACCGCTGGAGCCGGTACGGGTTCATGCCTCCCGCTACGATGTGACCAGTGAAGGCAGTGGTTCCTATGCCGCTGCGGGGGCGACGATTGGTAAATCGCCTTTGTCACTGCGCGAGATTCCCCAATCTGTCTCTGTCATGACGCGCACACAAATGGACGAGCAAGGCTTTACGCGTGTGGCCGATGCGATCAACCATACGACAGGGATCAGCAGCAGCGGCTTTCCTGATACGGAAAGCTTCAATAGCCGTGGTTTTGCGGCCAGCCTGCAATACGATGGTGTGCCTGCTCAAGAAGGGGGAGCTCCTCATCTGGACTTAGCCGTTTACGATCGCATCGAGGTGCTACGTGGTCCGGCTGGTTTGCTGTCTGGAACCGCCGAGCCGGGCGGGGTGGTGAATCTTGTGCGTAAACGGCCCACACGTGAGTTGCGTTTCGAAGGGCAGGTGTCAGCCGGGAGCTGGAACAACTATCGGGCAGAGGCTGATCTGAGCGGTCCTTTGAACAAGGACGGCTCTCTGCGTGGACGTGTGGTGACGGCCTATCAGGATAAAGACCAGTACTACCATCAAGGTAGCTCCAAACCGGCCACCTTGTATGGCGTGCTGGAGTATGACCTGACACCCGCCACGACCTTGGGTGTCACGGCGTTCTATAGCGAGCTGGATTTCCGTAATTTCAATGGCCTGGCACAGTTTGAGGATGGCAGTTTGCCTGATCGACGCAGCTTCCTGGGTCCAGCCCGTACCTCTAATCACGAGGTGTATGAGCTGGGCGCGGATTTGCAGCATCGTTTTGATAATGAGTGGGTGTTCAAGGCCAGTTATAGTCACAAGGAAAGTACGTACAAAGGCTTTAGCTCTTTTGCCTTGCAGCCTATTTCTTTGCAAACCGGATTGACCACTATGCAGGCAGGCCGGATTCACAATGAATTTACCTGGGACCAAGGGGATGTCAGCGTCACAGGACCATTTAATTTGTTTGGGCGTGAGCATGCTTTGACCCTTGGTTTCAATGCGGCACGCAACAATACCAAGACCAGTTCCCGCTTTAGCCAATTCCCCGATTGGGATGTTCTGAATGACTTTGATTATGGCCCCCTGCTGGATCAGCCTATTTTGAATCAGAACCAGGACATTGTGACCCAGTCCGGCATTTATGCATCCACACGCTTGAAGCTGCATGACCGGGTAACTGCGGTGCTGGGTGGCCGTTGGAGCAACTACGAAAGCAAGAGTCGTTCAGTGCGGCCAGAGACCAGTCCCTGGAATGTCAGCGATGCCAAAGCCAGTGGGGAATTTACGCCATTTGCAGGCCTGATTCTGGATGTGAATGACACTATTTCGCTCTACAGCAGCTATGCCGAAAGTTTTGTGCCACAGTCACAGCAGGACTACACCGGCAAGACACTGGATCCGCGCAAAGGCTGGCAGATTGAAGCCGGTGCCAAAGGTGAGTTTCTGGATGGTCGCCTGAATGGTTCCGTGGCGATTTATCGAATGCGTGATACCAATCGGGCAGTAACGGATACGGATCATATTGGTTGTGGTGGTAGCCCGACCGGGACGTGCTCTCGCGCGGCGGGTCTGGTGCAAAGCCAAGGCTGGGAAATGGAGCTGGTCGGTAATCTTGCCCCAGGCTGGGACTTGGGGGCGGGTTATACCTATACGGATGTACGCTATCGTCGGGACTCGGTGCTGGAAAATGAAGGCCAGCGTTTCAATGCGAACCTTGTGCCCAAGCATTTATTCCGTCTTTGGACGCACTACCGCTTTCAGCCTCAGGATTGGGACGGCCGCTTGAATGGCTGGTCTGTGGGGGCGGGGGTACAAGCACAAAGCAATTTGTTCACCTCGGATGTATACCAGGGCGGTTATGCCACGGTATCCGCCAAAATTGGCTACAAGCCTAATGATCGCTGGGAGGCATCCCTGGCCGTCAATAATGTGTTCGACCGTCGTTACCTCTCCAGCGTGGGTTACAGCACATTCCTGAATATTTATGGCGCACCGCGTAATGCGATGCTCAATCTTAAATATCGTTATTGATCAGGAAAGCGCGTCGCTTCAGCTTCCGCTCCATTGCGGCGCGCGTTTTTCGATAAAGGCGTCTATACCTTCGCAGGCATCGTGGCTCATCATATTGTCAGCCATGACCTGGCCGGCGTAGTCGTAGGCTTGTTCAATAGCCAGGCTGCGCTGGCGGTAGAACATGGCCTTGCCTGCACGGACGGCAACCGGACTCTTGGCCATGATGCTGTCGGCCAGTTTCTGTACGGTTTGATCCAGTTGGTCTTCGGCTACGGCGTAATTGATTAACCCCAACTCTTGAGCACGTTGGGCGCTGATGAATTCGCCTGTCATCAGCATTTCCATGGCGGCCTTGGGTGGCACACAGCGAGACAGGGCAACAGCGGGGGTGGAGCAGAACAGGCCGACATTAATGCCGGAAACCGCAAAGCGGGTGGACTCGGTGGCTACAGCGATATCGCAGGTAGCAACCAACTGACAGCCCGCTGCGGTGGCCAGCCCTTGCACACGGGCAATCACCGGCACGGGCAAGGCCAGCACAGCTTGCATGACGCGGCTGCAGCGGCTGAACAGATCCCGGTAGTAGTTGTGTTCGGGCTTGGAGCGCATCTGTTTCAGATCGTGCCCGGCACAAAAGGCCTTGCCTTCCGCCTGAATGATGACGCACTGCAAGCCAGGGTCCTTGGCCAGCTTGTCCAGAATGTGTTGTAAAGAGTCCAATACTTCTTCAGATAGCGCGTTGTACTTGGCGGGCCGGTTCAAGGTGATGCGGGCCAGTCCCTGATGCTGTTCCAGTAGGACGGGATCGGCGAGGTGCTCGTGTGACATGCAAGTCTCCGTACTTATAGTATGTGCAGGTTTTATTTTCGGGTGTTGCTGCATCGTTAAGTCGACCTCTATATTAGAGAGGTCCAGCACAAACTATCGCCCTTGTTCTAGGCGCTTGTAAAGCGAAGGGGCTACAATTGACCACTGCGCCCATCGTTTAGTGATGTTGCCCGCACGCTGTTTTTCTATTTAGACGCCTATGACCACCCCTACAGATACGTCCGTCGATTCCAAACCTACTGTGCGCCCTCGCGTTGTCGACTACGACGCAACGCAAAAGCAGAAGGCCGAGGCCAAGACCTCGCGCATTCCCATTAAGGTCGTGCAGGCAGAGCGTTTGAAAAAGCCTGATTGGATTCGGGTGAAGGCGGCTGCACCGAACTCCCGTTTCTACGAGATCAAGGAAACACTGCGTGAGCACAAGCTGTTTTCGGTGTGTGAAGAGGCCTCCTGTCCCAATATCGGGGAGTGCTTTGGCAAGGGCACGGCCACCTTCATGATCATGGGTGACAAGTGCACACGTCGTTGCCCATTTTGTGATGTGGGCCATGGTCGTCCCGACCCACTGGATGAGAACGAGCCCGTCAATCTGGCCAAGGCGATTGGTGCCATGAAGTTGTCCTACGTGGTGATTACCTCCGTAGACCGTGACGATTTGCGTGATGGTGGTGCTGCCCACTTTGTGGAATGTATCCGTCAGGTGCGCGAGCATTCGCCCACCACCACCATTGAAGTGTTGGTGCCAGACTTTCGTGCACGCCTGGACCGTGCCTTAGGCATCCTGAATGCCTGCCCGCCTGATGTAATGAACCACAACCTGGAAACTGTGCCTCGTTTGTACAAGCAGGCGCGTCCGGGTTCGGATTACCACCACTCTTTGAAACTGCTGCAAGAGTTCAAGAAGCTGCATCCAAACATTCCAACCAAATCCGGTTTGATGGTTGGCTTGGGTGAAACCAACGAAGAGATTCTGGAAGTGATGCGCGATATGCGTGCTCACGACATTGATATGCTGACCATTGGCCAGTATCTGCAACCTTCCGGCCACCACTTGCCCGTGATGCGTTATGTGACGCCTGACGAGTTCTTGATGTTTGAACGCGAAGCCTATGCAATGGGCTTTACCCATGCCGCCGTTGGCGCCATGGTGCGTTCGTCCTATCACGCTGATCAGCAAGCGCACGCTGCCGGTGTGCAGCCCTAATGATGGGGTGAGGTGCTATAGAACGCTGCTTTTATCTGAAAAACCCGGTTGTTGGCCGGGTTTTTTTTATGTCTGCTCTTATAGAGAGGCTTGTTGGGTTAGGTTTTGTTCAGTCGGCCAGACTATATCCACCAACCACGCTGGGCTATCTCGTTGCTGTTTTACTATTTGATCCGGTGCAGCGTGGAGTGAGGTGAGTGGGCGAGGAGTTCGTGTCTGTTGAGCTATTTGCCTATTCCTGCTTGCTGCGATGAGAGTATGTTGAGCGATGGTCAAAATTAAAGGGCCGTAATCGACCCCTTGGAATTTTTCTTGAATAGGTGCTTGATCGTTTTTCAGCTAGAAGCTGGAGGCTCCACTGCATCGCTCTGCGTCAGGGCGCGGGTCGACAAACGCTCTATATAAGGTTCCAGGGCTTTGTCATAGTCTTCGACGCCCAAGTACCAGGCTGTCAGGCCTTTGCTGTCTTGTTTGAGATCAGTCCAGCAGAATAAAGAGCGGTCAAAAGAGTCCTTGATGGTCTCATTAACAAACTTGAACAGTTCATCTAGCAAGGGAAGGCTGGTCAAGGGTACGGCGAACGGCGTTTCCCCCTGGAATTGCCAGCTATATTGTTCGAGCAGTTCGTTCGACCAAATAGCATGTTGTTCTGCAGAGCTTAATTCTGGATTAGCGGGGCTTAAAGGCATGGTTCAGGATCAGGTAAGGGGAACGGATGGTTAAGCGCCAGTGGCAAACCATTGGATGGGGGCGGCGCCTTGCTCTTTGAGCCACTCATTGGCCTGCTGGAAATGACCGCAACCAATAAAAGGCACAGGGGGCCGGCGCGCAGCCAAGGGGGAAGGGTGATTGGCCTTTAAAATCAGATAAGGATGCTGGGAATGATGCTGAATCAAGGCCTCTTTGGCTTGGGCGTGCGCACCCCACAACATATAAACAATAGGGCGGGTGCTTTGCTGGGCCAGGTTCATCAGCAGGGAGTCAGTAATCTGTTCCCAACCTTTTTTGGCATGAGACGCAGGCAAACCATCTTCTACCGTTAGCGACGTATTCAACAGCAAGACACCTTGTCGGCCCCAGTTGCTCAGATCATGACTACTGGGTGACGCTGTGTCGGGATATTCCAGTTCCAGCTCTTTAAAGATGTTGCGCAGACTGGGCGGGGCCGGGCAGGTGTCAGGCACAGAAAATGACAGGCCCTGTGCTTGATTGGGACCGTGATAAGGATCCTGGCCCAGAATCACTACGCTGACTTTCTGCAATGGCAGCAGTTCCAGTGCGCGGAAAGGGGCGGCCGGGTAAATAGAGGCGCCATCCTGGCACTCCTTGTCCAACCACTTGGCTAGAGTTGCCAGTATGTCTTGCAGTTCCGGGCGATCCAATGTGGCACGCCAGTCGCTGGGAAGGCGGGCAGCTTGCGTCAGGATGTTCTCGGTCAGGAGATTGCCGGAGAGTATTTCTTCGCCAATCAGGCTGAGCTGTGCCGCAGGGGCTTGAGAAGATGAGCGGGCCATAGTCTGCATACAGAGTTATTTGTCCGCCTATTGTAATAGGGGGCGATGTGGCTTACCTATCTGCCTGGATGGAGTCTCTCTATATAGGGAGGAGTTTGTCGGTCAAAAGTAGGGCGATTGGTATGCCTCTATATAGAGAGGGATGATCCGCTCTATATATAAAGCGTTGCAGACCCGGTTCTAGATTAACGACTCATACTGAGGGCCGGGTCTTTGTTCAGCCTCCCCCAAGATCGCAACTGCATTCTCATCTTGTCTGTCTGTCTGTCTGTCTGTCTGCGAAGTGCTCTGGGTTTGGGGCTTTAGTGCAAAACAGGAGGATCGAGGCTGGGTTGGAGAGAAAAAGCCCAGAATCTACGTGCTTTGTGCTTTGTGCTTTGTGCTTTGTGCTTTGTGCTTTGTATTGGGGAGTTTTGGTCTTTCATCCCCCGGTGCTGGCATTCGATTTGCACCGGACGAGATATACGCATATTAGTATCATTTGGTTTCATTTGAAATTATCTATATAGAACAATCATCTAAATTAGGCTTGGTTGTAATTTGCCTCTTTTTTATGAAATATTTAGGTGGAAAACTTGCAAAGCCAAATTTCATCGTGCTATAGTTCTTTTCTCGCTGCAGCACACACAGGTTTTCTGAGGCGCCGCAGAGAGTAGTTAGACAAGTTTCATCGCCTTGGCCAAGAGGCCCGCACCGAAGCTTGAATGACTGGTCAGGTAACTGACACGGTGTAAAACCCGGAGCTTGACAAATCAGAAAATTCTGTGTTAAAGTTCTAGGTTCTGCTCCAGAGAATGCAACGTTAAGTTTTTAGCTGTTTTGAAGGTTGAGACAGTTTTGAAAATTTACCCTTGTTTGTGAAGTTGGATGGTTAGCCTTTTAGGTTGATTGTTCGCCAGGTAGGACAGAACGAAAATTCTGGTTTAAGCGGGACGAGTTAGACGGTTTTAAACTTTCTAGCTTCTTCAAAAAAACGCTTGACACACTGCCTGATTTGCTTCATAATCTCGTTTCTCTGCTGCTAACACAGCAAGGCACGAAGCACTAAACGCAACGAGCCAGCCGGGTTAGTCAGTGGAACGACAGGCAACTGTCACTGCTCTTTAACAATTAACAGCCGATAAGTGTGGGCGCTTGGAATGAGCGAGTCGAACCCTTCGGGGATCGCCACAAGTTTGTATCAAGTGCTCACAAACGAAAGATGAAGAATTACCTTGTGTAACTCTGAATTTTTCTTTGAGACACAATCGGTCTTGTCGCAAGACGGGACAACCACAGAGATTAAACTGAAGAGTTTGATCCTGGCTCAGATTGAACGCTAGCGGGATGCTTTACACATGCAAGTCGAACGGCAGCGCGAGAGAGCTTGCTCTCTTGGCGGCGAGTGGCGGACGGGTGAGTAATATATCGGAACGTGCCCAGTAGCGGGGGATAACTACTCGAAAGAGTGGCTAATACCGCATACGCCCTACGGGGGAAAGGGGGGGATTCTTCGGAACCTCTCACTATTGGAGCGGCCGATATCGGATTAGCTAGTTGGTGGGGTAAAAGCTCACCAAGGCAACGATCCGTAGCTGGTTTGAGAGGACGACCAGCCACACTGGGACTGAGACACGGCCCAGACTCCTACGGGAGGCAGCAGTGGGGAATTTTGGACAATGGGGGAAACCCTGATCCAGCCATCCCGCGTGTATGATGAAGGCCTTCGGGTTGTAAAGTACTTTTGGCAGAGAAGAAAAGGTATCCCCTAATACGGGATACTGCTGACGGTATCTGCAGAATAAGCACCGGCTAACTACGTGCCAGCAGCCGCGGTAATACGTAGGGTGCAAGCGTTAATCGGAATTACTGGGCGTAAAGCGTGTGTAGGCGGTTCGGAAAGAAAGATGTGAAATCCCAGGGCTCAACCTTGGAACTGCATTTTTAACTGCCGAGCTAGAGTATGTCAGAGGGGGGTAGAATTCCACGTGTAGCAGTGAAATGCGTAGATATGTGGAGGAATACCGATGGCGAAGGCAGCCCCCTGGGATAATACTGACGCTCAGACACGAAAGCGTGGGGAGCAAACAGGATTAGATACCCTGGTAGTCCACGCCCTAAACGATGTCAACTAGCTGTTGGGGCCGTTAGGCCTTAGTAGCGCAGCTAACGCGTGAAGTTGACCGCCTGGGGAGTACGGTCGCAAGATTAAAACTCAAAGGAATTGACGGGGACCCGCACAAGCGGTGGATGATGTGGATTAATTCGATGCAACGCGAAAAACCTTACCTACCCTTGACATGTCTGGAAAGCCGAAGAGATTTGGCCGTGCTCGCAAGAGAACCGGAACACAGGTGCTGCATGGCTGTCGTCAGCTCGTGTCGTGAGATGTTGGGTTAAGTCCCGCAACGAGCGCAACCCTTGTCATTAGTTGCTACGCAAGAGCACTCTAATGAGACTGCCGGTGACAAACCGGAGGAAGGTGGGGATGACGTCAAGTCCTCATGGCCCTTATGGGTAGGGCTTCACACGTCATACAATGGTCGGGACAGAGGGTCGCCAACCCGCGAGGGGGAGCCAATCTCAGAAACCCGATCGTAGTCCGGATCGCAGTCTGCAACTCGACTGCGTGAAGTCGGAATCGCTAGTAATCGCGGATCAGAATGTCGCGGTGAATACGTTCCCGGGTCTTGTACACACCGCCCGTCACACCATGGGAGTGGGTTTCACCAGAAGTAGGTAGCCTAACCGTAAGGAGGGCGCTTACCACGGTGGGATTCATGACTGGGGTGAAGTCGTAACAAGGTAGCCGTATCGGAAGGTGCGGCTGGATCACCTCCTTTTAGAGCGAATGGCTCGCAAAGCGAAAGCGTCCACACTTATTGGCTGTTAGTTCATGTCATGACCATTGAAGGTATCGCCCACTGGTGATAGATGGGTCAGTAGCTCAGTCGGTTAGAGCACCGTCTTGATAAGGCGGGGGTCGTTGGTTCGATTCCAACTTGACCCACCAACGATTACTTCGGGGGGGATTAGCTCAGCTGGGAGAGCACCTGCTTTGCAAGCAGGGGGTCGTCGGTTCGATCCCGTCATCCTCCACCACCGCTTTTATGGGGGTGGTCGATATAGCAAGGTTCATGACAGAGTATAGGGCACAGGACAACAACGGTTGGCCTGGCGCGAGATTCAACGAAGAGTGTTCTTTGTAAAGAATACTGCTCGTTGGGTTATGCAACCCACGAATTGCTCTTTAACAATTAGGAAGAAGCACAACGAAGGTGTGTTGTCTCATAAACGCAAGACGATTAGTCGACTTGTGATGACAATACACGGGTTGTGATTGCAACAGAACAAATTATGTTCAACGAAAGTTCTCAAAAATATAGACGTTGTTCAATCTTCGGATTGGATAACAGCTAAGGATTGATGAACGGCAACAACGTATACTCATATTCCTATAACAGCATCAAGCGTTATAGGATCAAGCGAATAAGTGCATATGATGGATGCCTTGGCGATCACAGGCGATGAAGGACGCGGTAGCCTGCGAAAAGCTACGGGGAGCTGGCAAACAAGCTTTGATCCGTAGATGTCCGAATGGGGAAACCCACCGTAGCAATACGGTATCCCATACTGAATACATAGGTATGTGGAGGCGAACCGAGTGAACTGAACCATCTCAGTAACTCGAGGAAAAGAAATCAACCGAGATTCCGGAAGTAGTGGCGAGCGAAACCGGACCAGCCTGGATGTTTTAGCGTAGTGAATAGTCGAATGGAATGGAAAGTCCAGCCGTAGCAGGTGATAGCCCTGTAGGCGAAATTCAGTACGTGGAACTAAGCATCGAACAAGTAGGGCGGGACACGTGAAATCCTGTCTGAATATGGGGGGACCATCCTCCAAGGCTAAATACTCGTGATCGACCGATAGTGAACCAGTACCGTGAGGGAAAGGCGAAAAGAACCCCGGAAGGGGAGTGAAATAGATCCTGAAATCGTATGCATACAAACAGTAGGAGCCCCTTCGTGGGGTGACTGCGTACCTTTTGTATAATGGGTCAGCGACTTACATTCAGTGGCAAGCTTAACCGAATAGGGGAGGCGTAGCGAAAGCGAGTCCGAACAGGGCGATTCAGTCGCTGGGTGTAGACCCGAAACCAGGCGATCTATCCATGGCCAGGTTGAAGGCACGGTAACACGTGCTGGAGGACCGAACCCACTAATGTTGAAAAATTAGGGGATGAGCTGTGGATCGGAGTGAAAGGCTAAACAAGCCTGGAGATAGCTGGTTCTCTCCGAAAACTATTTAGGTAGTGCCTCGTATATTACTGCCGGGGGTAGAGCACTGTTATGGCTAGGGGGTCACAGCGACTTACCAAACCATGGCAAACTCCGAATACCGGCAAGTACAGTACGGGAGACAGAGCACCGGGTGCTAACGTCCGGACTCAAGAGGGAAACAACCCAGACCGCCAGCTAAGGTCCCTAACTATGGCTAAGTGGGAAACGAAGTGGGAAGGCATAGACAGTCAGGAGGTTGGCTTAGAAGCAGCCATCCTTTAAAGAAAGCGTAATAGCTCACTGATCGAGTCGTCCTGCGCGGAAGATGTAACGGGGCTAAGCCATAGACCGAAGCTGCGGATGTGTACTATGTACACATGGTAGGAGAGCGTTCCGTAAGCCTGTGAAGGTGTTCCGTGAGGAATGCTGGAGGTATCGGAAGTGAGAATGCTGACATGAGTAGCGATAAAGGGGGTGAAAAGCCCCCTCGCCGTAAGTCCAAGGTTTCCTGCGCAACGTTCATCGGCGCAGGGTGAGTCGGCCCCTAAGGCGAGGCAGAGATGCGTAGCTGATGGGAAGCGGGTTAATATTCCCGCACCGTCGTAGAGTGCGATGGGGGGACGGATTGCAGAATGTTATCGGGGTGTTGGATGTCCCCGTTGGCGCATCATAGAAGGCACTTAGGCAAATCCGGGTGCGAAATTCAAGGGTGTGACTGGATAGAGCTTCGGCTCTAAACTAACTGGAAGCAGTTCCAAGAAAAGCCTCTAAGCTTCAGCTCTACGAGACCGTACCGCAAACCGACACAGGTGGACGGGATGAATATTCCAAGGCGCTTGAGAGAACTCAGGAGAAGGAACTCGGCAAATTAATACCGTAACTTCGGGAGAAGGTATGCCTCATTAGTGTGATGTGCCTGCGCACAAAGCATGAAGAGGCCGCAGTGAATCGGTGGCTGCGACTGTTTACTAAAAACACAGCACTCTGCAAACACGAAAGTGGACGTATAGGGTGTGACGCCTGCCCGGTGCCGGAAGGTTAAGTGATGGGGTGCAAGCTCTTGATCGAAGCCCCGGTAAACGGCGGCCGTAACTATAACGGTCCTAAGGTAGCGAAATTCCTTGTCGGGTAAGTTCCGACCTGCACGAATGGCGTAACGATGGCCACACTGTCTCCTCCTGAGACTCAGCGAAGTTGACATGGTTGTGATGATGCAATCTCCCCGCGGCTAGACGGAAAGACCCCATGAACCTTTACTGTAGCTTTGCATTGGATTGTGAACCGGCCTGTGTAGGATAGGTGGGAGACGTTGAAGCGTGGTCGCCAGATCGCGTGGAGTCATCCTTGAAATACCACCCTGGTCTGTTTGCGGTTCTAACCTAGGTCCCTTACCGGGATCGGGGACCGTGCATGGTGGGCAGTTTGACTGGGGCGGTCTCCTCCTAAAGTGTAACGGAGGAGTTCGAAGGTACGCTAGAGACGGTCGGAAATCGTCTTGATAGTGCAATGGCATAAGCGTGCTTGACTGTGAGACTGACAAGTCGAACAGGTACGAAAGTAGGACATAGTGATCCGGTGGTTCTGTATGGAAGGGCCATCGCTCAACGGATAAAAGGTACTCTGGGGATAACAGGCTGATACCGCCCAAGAGTTCATATCGACGGCGGTGTTTGGCACCTCGATGTCGGCTCATCTCATCCTGGGGCTGTAGCCGGTCCCAAGGGTATGGCTGTTCGCCATTTAAAGAGGTACGTGAGCTGGGTTTAAAACGTCGTGAGACAGTTTGGTCCCTATCTGCCGTGGGCGTTGGATACTTGACGGAGCCTGCTCCTAGTACGAGAGGACCGGAGTGGACGTACCACTGGTGTATCGGTTGTCATGCCAATGGCATTGCCGAGTAGCTACGTACGGAAGAGATAACCGCTGAAGGCATCTAAGCGGGAAACTCGTCTGAAGATTAGGTATCCCGGGGGCTTGACCCCCCTGTAGGGTCGTCCGAGACCAGGACGTTGATAGGCTGGGTGTGGAAGTGCAGTAATGCATGTAGCTAACCAGTACTAATTGCCCGTGTGGCTTGATCCTATAACCCTTGAGGTTGTAGTGAGTGAAGTTGTTGACCACAGAACGTAATATTGAAGTGCAGCGCAACCCGCGCTCGACACCTTCGTAACCGCTGCTAGCTGATCCGTACTGATCGCTGGCAGTGTGCTTCTTCCAATTGGCTGGGGCGTCCCTTCAAAAGACGACTCGGCAACCAGTTACGCTTGACGACCATAGCAAGGTGGTCCCACACCTTCCCATCCCGAACAGGATTGTGAAACGCCTTTGCGCCGATGATAGTGGACGGACGTCTGTGAAAGTAGGTCATCGTCAAGCTCTTATCCCTCAAAACCCCCGCAAGTATCCCTTGCGGGGGTTTTGTTTTAGGCGCAACAACCGCACACGCGACCGGCACGCCCGGAGGCCACATAGGCCTTCCTTGGGGCATCCGCCTCAGGCGCACCGACCCCCCTTCTGGCTGCACAAAGGCCAGCGATCCTCACGATCCCTCCTCCAGGCCTACCACCCCCCCTTCAGGCCCGTTCCGGGCACGTTTATCTCTCCCTCTACATACGTATGCCTATCAGCCCGAGACGCCATTGGCTCGGCCACCATTACGAGCAGTCCTGGGATCAAAGGATTGCATGTTCATTCCCTTCTTCGGGGTATGTCAGGAGCCTGGCCTCTATCGAGCATCATGGTGATTGTTATATAGGTGGTAGCTTTACCCCCGTCATACGGTTATTGTGTACGTCTCCTCCCCTTGATCCCCCTGAAACTCCTATTCAGTTTCCTTTTTGGTGTCGCAGCTATGAGGCCTGCGAAGGCCAGCCGCGCCCATTCAGAATCGAGGTCAATTTGGAAGCAAGGCTACTGCTAGTGAACTCCACCCCTTAATATTCCCTATCTCTAACATGGTCAAATTTGACCGTTTCTTGCTTGGATCTGCTCCTAAGTCATGCTGAACTAGCAGTTTTGACTCTCTTTTTACTTCCTCTCCAAAGCCTCGATTTATCTGTTTGACGTGTATCAATCAGGCGCCGAGCTAATCTGAACAAGAGGGAAAAGAGTATGTCAGTCTAGTGATGGTTCTATTTGGTCTACGGAAAAGATATGGCGGCTCAAGACACGGCCTCGCAGGCAAGCAATGATGATTTGTCGGACACCAGGCTCGTGCAGGGGGAAGGGCCTGGACGCTGGAAACGCATACAGGCTCAGTTGGCTCATCTACCTATATTCAAGGAGCTGCCTCCAGACCAGTTGGAGCCTATCGCCAGAGGTACTCAGGAAGTGCACGCCTTGCGTGGCACGACTTTATTTCACAGTGGCGACCCTTGTTTGGGCTTTCACATGCTGGTCTATGGCCGGGTGAAACTGGTCTTTGTCTCGTCCACAGGGGCCGAGCGTGTTGTACGTTTGGTGGGCCCAGGAGAAGGATTTGGTGAGGCATTGATGTTCATGGGCCGTAATTACATTGTGACGGCCCAGACTTTGGTGGATTCTCTGCTTTTGCATATCAACAGAGACACCCTGATGGAACAGTTGGAGAAGGGAAGTGAGGTTGCCCGCTTGATGCTGGCCGGTTTAAGCGAGCGGCTTTATCGTTTGATGGGCGAACTGGAAGCCTACACGCTGCAAAATGGTGTGCAACGTCTGGTCAGCTATCTCTTGCAAGAGTGGCCGGGTGAAGAGGGTGTCCCCTTCAGGATTGATGTTGGCAAGTCCGTGATTGCTTCTCGTCTGAATCTGACCCCGGAGCACTTATCGCGGACTTTGCGTGATTTGATGGACCGGGATCTGATTCGGGTTCAGCGGCGTAATTTTACGATTTTGGACAGTGCGGCTTTGCGGCAATATGGTGCTCTGCCTGATACGCGCGAATAGCACACAAGCTATGGCGATAACGCTGCCAGGCTGTCCATAGATTCCAGGACAAGGTTGCAAAGGACAGCAGCAAGACAGGGGCTGCCACCCACGTGAAAGATTCGATACCCAAGCTTGCACCCGTCCAAAGCACTAGGCTTAGGCTATGCAAAGCCCAATGCGCGCGGGCGGTCGATGTGGGGATGTAGTTGGCAGTCTTGGGGATAAGGCGCAAGAGGGCACGCGTGTGCTCAGTATGGTCGGTATCCAGACTGACCTGCTCCTGGGCCTCGCGCCAAAGCAGGAAAGGCACGATGGTATAGAGCATTCCACAGACGACGGAACCCAAGGCTCCCATGATCAGCAAGACTCCTATGGCCAGCTCTGCGTTGGAGGCGGTGGGACTGTGGGCCCAGAAGTTCAAAAGGACAGCAATCAAGAGGCTGCTTAAAGAACTGTACCAGAACAGGGTACTGGCTCCTGCCGTTGGGCGTTTGCGTTTCCAGAGTCTCGCCCAACTGATCACTGCCCATAAGCCGTAGCTTAGAAAGATCAGGTAGGTGACCAGATCACGCACAGGTAGCCAGGAGCCGGGCAAAGAGGTCAAGGCCCACTGTGCAATCAATAATGCAGTGACGACCCAAGGTAGCCAACGTACCAGGGGTGCCGGGTAGAGTTCGGTGATCTGAAAAATAGGCAGCAGTTGGAAGGACATGGCAATCAGTAGCAAACCTGCCCAAGCGGCCAGGCCCATCATCACGTGCAGGTTCAGCAGATTAGCGACGGTTTGCTCGCTTGCCAGGGCGACCAGCATGGCAAGCCCCGTTGAGACGGCCAGCAATAGCCCCAGCAAAGCCAAGCGGATAGGAGCAACGATCTCCTTGGCTCCGCGAAAGACATCGCGGCGGGAACGCCACAAGGCCAGTATGACCGTCAGTAGATAGCCACCCAGAGCAAGGGCCAGACAAACGCCTGCCAGCGTGTATGCCCAGCTTTGCCAGCTAAGAAAGCCTGTCATCAGGAATAGTGTGCCGGCGCTGAGCAAGCCCCAAAAAACCAGGGCCCGACCGCATGACACTTGAAGACGCACATTACAGGCTACCGCCAGAATATGGGTCAAAGAGGCAAACATGGCACTGCCTACAATCCCTAAGGTCCAGGCGTGGGTCAAGGCCAAGGTAGCCGGGTGCCAGCGGGAGCTGAATAGTTCTGGTCCGCTATAGAGCGCCAGCATGGCGGCAAGCAGCCCGAAAAAGGGGACGTTTGCAAACAGGGGTAAGGTCAGCGACAAAGAGGGCGACTGATCCAGCGATAAAGCGCGTTGCATAGACTTAGTTCCTGCGGATGATGAGCTGAAAGCCGTTTTCCTGGTGTGTGCCTTGATACTTGAAACCACTGCGTCGCAGGATTTCATACAAAGGGAAGGGCTCTCGATCCAGCCACATGAGCAAGGCTTGGGTGGGAGCCAGTTCGGCCAGTGCTTCCAGGCAATGCTCCAAAGGTTCCGGTGCGGGCAGGCCGCGAGTATCCAGCGTGATCTCAGTTTGTGTCATCAAGACTCCAGCACGAAAGGCTTGGAAGGCATTGTGTACCATTCTGCCCGCCCATGGCGCAGTCAAAGTGGGACTTGTTTGCCTCGGGTCAGGAGGTGGGAAGAATTTGATATGCGTTAAGGCCCCTTAATTTCAGAGCAGGCATAGTGGTGGTCTTGTCGAGCCAGGATCCGCCCTGGCCAGATTGCTGATCGGGGAGTGTCATGAATACAGCGTCCACGGCCTTAGCCGCGTCCGATAACCCGCAGATGGAACTGGTTTGCCCCGCGGGCAGCTTGCCTGCCTTGAAAGCGGCGATTGATAACGGAGCCGATAGTGTTTATCTGGGGTTCCGGGATGCCACCAACGCCCGGAACTTCGCCGGGCTTAATTTTGATGCGCAGGCGATTGCACAGGGGATTGATTACGCGCATCAGCGCGGCCGCAAGGTTTTGCTGGCTCTCAATACCTACCCGCAACCCAATGCCTGGCAACAGTGGCGCGACGCCGTGGACCGAGCCGCCGAGGCTCAGGTCGATGCGGTCATCATGGCAGACCCTGGTTTGATGGCCTATGCCAGTCAGGCACATCCCAATTTGCGCTTGCACTTATCGGTGCAGGGCTCAGCCACCAATCCGGAAGCCATCAAGTATTACCACCAGAACTTTGGTATTCAGCGTGTGGTCTTGCCGCGTGTCTTGTCCATGACCCAAGTGGAGCAGGTCTGTGAGCAGGTCCCGGTTCAGGTTGAGGTATTTGGTTTTGGCAGTTTGTGCGTGATGGTGGAGGGTCGCTGTGCCTTGTCGTCTTATGCCACCGGAGAATCGCCCAATACACATGGTGTCTGTTCCCCCGCCGGGCATGTGCGCTGGGAGCAAACTGATCAGGGCCTGGAGTCGCGTCTGAATGGTGTGTTGATCGACCGCTATCAGGATGGCGAAAACGCGGCTTACCCCACTTTGTGCAAAGGGCGCTTTGATGTGGCGGGCGAAAACTATTACGCCCTGGAAGAGCCCACCAGCCTGAACACCTTGTCCTTATTGCCTCAGTTGCTGGCGGCGGGTGTCAGCGCAATCAAGATTGAAGGCCGACAGCGCAGCCCGGCTTATGTGGCTCAAGTTACCCAGGTTTGGCGGCAAGCCATTGATTCGGCCAAATCCACGCCAGCCCGTTATTCAGTCCATCCGGCCTGGATGGGGGCTTTGAACAAATTGGCCGAAGGGCAGCAACATACGCTGGGTGCCTATTCTCGGCCCTGGAAGTAGAGCATGGGAGGCTCAAACATGAAATTATCTTTAGGCCCCTTGCAGTACTACTGGTCCCGCGTCGCCACCATGCAGTTTTATGAGTCGGCCTGCGATTGGCCGGTCGATGTGGTGTATCTGGGCGAGACCGTATGTTCACGCCGACACGAATTACGACTGGATGATTGGCTGGATATTGCCCAGATGCTGGCCCAGGCCGGTAAAGTGCCGGTTCTGTCCAGCCAAGTCTTGCTGGAGTCCGGGCGGGACGTGAATACGCTGCGCAAGGTCACCGAGCAGGCCGATTATCTGGTCGAAGCCAATGATATGGGGGCAGTACGTTTAATGCAGGGCCGGGACTTTGTCGCCGGCCCTTTTTTGAATGTTTACAACGGGCCGGTGCTGGATTTGATTGCCTCTCAAGGCGCTGTGCGCTGGGTGATGCCTCTGGAAATGGGTCGTGCGGGATTGGCGCAGTTGCAGCAGGACAGACCTGCCGGTTTGGAAACCGAGGTCTTTGCCTTTGGGCGTTTGCCCCTGGCGTTCTCGGCCCGTTGCTTTGCCGCGCGGAACCGCAACTTGCCCAAGGACAATTGTCAGTACGTGTGCATGGACTATCCCGATGGCTTGCTGCTGGAAACGCGTGATGGACAAGGCTTTCTGACGATCAACGGGATTCAGACTCAATCTGCCTGGGTATATACCTTGTTGGAGCAGGTACAGGATTTGCGCGACGTGGGTGTGGATATGCTGCGCTTGAGCCCGCAATCTCAACATATGGATGCGGTTGTACATTTGTTTAACGACGTGATTCAGGGACGTATTCAGGCTACAGATGCCCACGAGGATATACTGCCTTTACTGCCCGCTAAAGCCTGCAACGGTTTCTGGCATGGTCGTCCCGGCCTGGAATGGGTAGCGCCAGCATCAGAACGTTTTTAAGGGAGGGATGCAAAAGTGAACGAAATAACGACTCCCCGTTTACCCGCTGTGGTAGCGGGTGTTTTAAGCCGTTTGCCCCCGTGGCCCGGTTCTCGTTTGTTTTGTACCGGCTTGAACGTGCTGATGCGTCCGCACTTGCCGGCTGATATTGCAGAACGGCTGGAGGGACGGGCTTTACGCATACAGGTGGCCGATGCCGGTTTGGCGTTTGACTATACGTGGCGTCAAGGGGCTTTTTACCCCCTGTCCGCGCACGCACAAAGCCCGGATCTGATTCTGAAAGCGGATCTTTGGGCTTTTTATCAGCTTTTGCAGCGACAGGAGGACCCGGATACCTTGTTCTTTAATCGACGTCTGTCGATTGAGGGCGATACCGAATTGGGCCTGATGGTGAAAAACACCCTGGACGCCTTGGACCCCGATATTCTGCATCCGCGTGCCGTGCTCAAACAGGGGAAAGCGGCGTTGCAGGATGTGCTGCGCCGCCCGATTCGTACACCCGCTTCCTCCTAAGGAGCTTAAGAGCGCCGCACTTCAAAGTACGGAAACAGCTTCTGGAGGTTTTCCAAAACTTCTGTTCCTGGGTAGGCCTGTAAGGCCTGCCCAGTTTCATTCAGGAAATCATCATCGCAGCCTTGTGTGCGGAAAATCTGCACGGCGTATCGTTGTACGCCTAAAGCGTGCAGGTGTTGTCCCAAAGAGAGGACCGATGCAGGGCTATGTAGTTGAGGGTGAATGGTGCTGCGGCACTCAAACAGAATGTCCTCGTTCAGCAGCAACTGCAAGCTGCGTAGGGGGGCTGCCGCACTATTGCTGCGTTGCGTAATGACGTCGTAGTGCCGAAACTCGGCTTTGATATCCAAACCTATCCAGTCTACCCACGGCAAGATTTCCAGCAGCCTGGCCGGATGTGTGCCTGCTGTGTGTAAACCGATCTTGAAACCTAGTCTACGTACTGCGCGTATGGCGGAACCCAGAGCCGGGTCCAGCGTGGGTTCGCCGCCGCTAAAAACGACGGCATCCAGTAGACCGACTCGGCGATTCAGAAAATCCAGCAAGGCGTTCCAATCAATCGCACTGTCTGGTGTGCGCTCTTGCAGGTGAGGATTATGACAGTAGCCACAGCGCCAGGGGCAGCCTTGCACAAAGATGACAGCGGCTAATTGGCCGGGGTAATCCGTGGCCGAGAAAGGGGCGCAGCCGCCCACTTTCAAGGCCACTTTGCGAGGAGACATGGCTGGATACAGATGGCGTGTGGCGTAAGTCATGGAGCTTGCCCCGATCTTTACAAGCTGGGGACAGTGTTGCTTCTGGAGGCGCTGGCTTCGGTGAAGTAGCGTCGCTCATGGAATTCGCCTTGCTTGCCAATATTGAAGGACGACATGGGACGGTGATAGCCCATGACGCGTGTCCAGATTTCGCAAGGCTGGCGTTCGGAATCTTGAAGAGTGATGGTGTCGGTGTTCATGAATAACTCCTTGGAAAAAAGGGCCGTCACGCTATGCGAATGTGACTAGCCTGGGTGTGTGCCAAGAGACTGGTTTTAGATAAACGCTGAGAACAACAAAAAGCCTGGTTTTAGTTGAGCCAAGTGGATTGGTTTATCCTGTTTAACAAAAAAGATTGGCTTGAAAAGATCGGCTTTAATGGACTGGTGTCGGTGTCGGTGTCGGTGTCGGTGTCGGTGTCGGTGTCGGTGTCGGTGTCGGTGTTGCTGTCTGCGACGGCATTGGGGCTTCCGTGTCAGCGACGTTTTGAACTTCAGTTTCGACCCTGGCCTGAGCTATCTTGTTGGCCAGCAGTTCACTATCGCAATGCGGACAAAACTCATGTTTTCCAGACAGATAGCCATGTTTAGGGCAGATGGAAAAAGTGGGCGTGACGGTGATGTAAGGCAAGGAAAAGCGGTTCAAGGCTCGTTGCACCAGATTGCGGCAGGCATCGGTGCTGGACAGGGCTTCGGTCATGTACAGGTGCAGAACGGTGCCGCCGGTGTATTTACCTTGCAGCTCGTCTTGTCGCTCCAATGCCTCGAAGGGGTCTTCAGTAAAGCCCACCGGCAACTGCGAGGAATTGGTGTAGTAGGGCATCTGCTCGGTGCCTGCTTGCAGAATGTCGGGCCAGCGGGCGCGATCTTCTTTGGCAAAGCGGTAAGTGGTGCCCTCGGCAGGGGTGGCTTCCAGGTTGTACAGGTGGCCGGTACTTTCCTGAAACTCCACCATGCGCTCCCGAATATGATCCAGTAAGCGCAGGGCAAAGCGGTGTCCCCAGGGGGTGCAAAGATTCTGCTTGTCTTGGGTAAAGTTGCGGATCATCTCGTTAATGCCATTAACTCCCAGTGTGGAGAAGTGATTGCGCAAGGTGCCCAGATAGCGGCGTGTGTAGGGAAACAGCCCTTGGTCCATATGTTGCTGGATCACCGTGCGCTTGATTTCCAGGCTGTCGCGGCCCATTTCCAGCAGTTCATCCAAACGGGCAAACAGACCGGCTTCATCGCCTTGATACCGATAACCCAGGCGGGCGCAGTTCAAGGTGACCACTCCGAGCGAGCCAGTCTGCTCGGCAGAGCCAAACAAGCCATTGCCGCGTTTGAGCAGTTCGCGCAGATCCAACTGTAGGCGGCAGCACATGGAGCGGATCATATTGGGTTCCAGCTCGGAGTTAATGAAGTTCTGGAAGTAGGGCAGGCCATATTTGGCCGTCATGGCAAACAGGCGCTCGGCATTCGGGCTGTGCCAGTCAAAATCCCGGGTGATGTTGTAGGTGGGAATCGGGAAGGTGAAGGCACGGCCTCGGGCATCGCCCTCGCTCATGACTTCGATATAGGCTTGGTTGATCATGTCCATTTCGGCCTGCAAATCCCCGTAGCAAAACGGCATTTCTTCGCCACCGATTTGCGGCACTTGCTCGCGCAGGTCTTCGGGACATATCCAGTCAAAGGTCAGATTGGTAAAGGGCGTCTGCGTACCCCAGCGTGAGGGTACGTTCAGGTTGTAGATCAGCTCCTGCATGCATTGGCGTACCTGCTTGTAGCTCAGGTTGTCCTTGCGGATAAAGGGTGCCATATAGGTATCAAAGGAGCTGAAGGCTTGAGCACCGGCCCATTCGTTCTGCAAGGTGCCCAGGAAGTTGACCACTTGGCCGACCGCGCTGCTTAGATGACGGGGTGGGCCAGATTCGATTTTTCCGGGCACGCCATTGAGCCCTTCGTTCAGGAAAGTGCGCAAGGACCAGCCAGCGCAGTAGCCAGAGAGCATGTCCAGGTCGTGGATATGCAGGTCGGCCTGACGGTGTGCCTGGCCGATCGCCTCGGGGTAAACATGGCTGAGCCAGTAGTTGGCAATCATCTTGCCTGAGCTGTTCAGAATCAGGCCGCCCAGCGAGTAGCCCTGGTTGGCATTGGCCTGGACGCGCCAGTCCTGGCGGTCCAGGTATTCGGTAATGGAGCGGATGATGTCCAGTTGAGCGGCTGGACGCGATGCGGTTTCCTGGGTAGCCATATTTTTCGCCAAAAACTATATATAGTGATTTTTAGGATTTACGACACTATATATGGTGGTTTTTTGTGGGGCTAGGCGATTTTCGCCCAGGCTTGATCTAGGTTAATTCTGCGCCTGAAGTGACTGGGTCAAGGATTTTGTCGGACAGAAATCCTTGGGCACTCCTTACCCTGATCGTTCGTAGGTGGAGATTTGCGCAGGCGAGATGGTCGTGTTGCCAGGTGTAAAGAGTTGGCTATGGCCATGCTATGCAAGCAAGCTGGGCGTGCAAGTAGCGCAACAGCAGCTTGGCTCCTGTCGGTGGAGTCGCACTGTAGCGGGCTTCACGGATAAGCGGTGTACTTGTCTGCTATTGTGCGTTGTCTCTTTTTCGGGAGGCATAAAAACACCCGCTGACTTCTTATAGGCCAGCGGGTATTTCTTGAATAGCAGGACTTGAATCGCGGGTTTAGTGCTTGAATCGTGCTTTTAGCGCAGTACACAGTGCCTGCTGATACTGGCTGATTTGCTCAAGCAGGCGTTCTTCGTGGGAAGCCCAGCCTTGCTTTTGTTCTTCTGTGCGTGCGGGGGCGGGCGACCAGGCAGAATCCGGAAAGAACGGGTCGTCCTTCCAGCGAGGGATGATGTGCCAATGCAGATGCGGCACCTGATTCCCGAATTGGGCCAGATTGATTTTGGCGACTCCCAGTTTTTCACGTTGAGTCTGTTCGACCACGTAGACCGCCGCCATGATGTATTGCCGTTGTTCTTCAGTCAGATCTGTCATTTCAGCCACGTGCTCTTGCCAGATCACTCGCGTATAGCCAGGAAATGGGCTGTCTGTGACAGCCAGTACCTGCAGCCCTGCGCCCGACCATAACAATTGATCGGGCTTCAAGGCGCACAGGGGGCAAGCGGTGCTGCTCATGCAGGCTGACCGAAGAACAGGTTTTGCAAGGCCACGCCCGGATCAGGCTCCCGCATGAAAGCCTCACCCACCAGGAAGGCTTGTACCTGGTTCTCGCGCATCAGAGCGACATCTTCAATGGTGTGGATCCCGCTTTCAGTGACAACGCGTTTTTCGCTGGGGATAAAGGGCAGCAGGTCCAGGGTGTTCTGGGTGCTGGTTTCAAAGGTGCGCAGATTGCGGTTATTGATGCCCAGCAGGCTGGTCTTCATTTGCAAGGCAATATCCAGCTCGGCGCGGTCATGCACTTCAACCAGCACGTCCATGCCCAGTTCGTGGGCCATTTCTTCGTATTCCATCAGTTGATCCTGCTCCAGCGCGGCGACGATCAGCAAGATGCAGTCGGCACCCATAGCACGGGCATGGATGATCTGGTAGGGGTCAATAATGAAATCTTTGCGCAGTACGGGCAGTGCGCATACGGCACGGGCCTGACGCAGGTGGTCGTAGGAACCCTGGAAATACTGGATATCGGTCAGGACTGACAGGCAGGCCGCACCGTGGGCGGCGTAGCTGGAAGCAATTTCCGTGGGGTTGAAGTCGGCGCGGATCACACCCTTGGAGGGGGAGGCCTTTTTGACTTCCGCAATAATGGCAGGCTTGCCTTGAGCAATTTTGTCTTCAATGGCGCTGGCAAAGCCGCGCAGGTCGTTCCGGTTCTTCGCTTCGCGCAGCAGATCGGACTCGCTGCGCAGTTGGCGGGCGGTGACGACTTCAGCTCTTTTGGTGTCGAGGATCTTGGCCAGAATGTCGTTCATGGAGTTAACTTCCTTGTATAGGCACGGAATTGTTCGAGTTTTTCGCGTGCGGCACCGTTGGCAATGGCCTCAAAAGCCATGCGCAGGCCTTGTTCAATGGAGTCGGCGTGGTTGGCGGCATAGATGGCCAAACCAGCATTGAGGCCCACGATATCACGAGCCGTACCCTCTTGGTTATTGAGGGCTTCCATAATCATGACGGCGGACTCCTCTTTGCTGGAGACGCGAATGCTGCGGTTGGAGGTCATCGCCATACCAAAGTCTTCGGGGTGAATTTCGTATTCCCGCACCTGGCCGTCTTTCAGTTCGCCCACCAGGGTAGCAGCCCCCAGAGAGGCTTCATCCATGCCGTCCTTGCCGTGTACGATCAGCACGTGCTTGGCCCCCAGGCGTTGCATCACACGGACCTGAATCCCCACCAGGTCGGGGTGGAAAACGCCCATCAACTGGTTGGTTGCTCCGGCCGGGTTGGTCAGGGGACCCAGAATATTGAAAATAGTGCGCACGCCCAGCTCTTTGCGGACAGCGGCCACATTTTTCATCGCACCGTGGTGAGCGGGGGCGAACATGAAGCCGATATTGGTTTCAGCAATGCTTTGTGCCACTTGTTCGGGCGAGAAGGTCAGGTTCACGCCCAGGGCTTCCAGCACGTCTGCACTACCGGACGAGGAAGACGCACTGCGGTTGCCGTGCTTGGCTACTTTCACCCCTACGGAGGCGGCCACAAACATGGACGCCGTGGAGATGTTGAAGGTATTGGAGCCGTCGCCACCGGTACCGCACATATCCAGCAGTTCGTCTGGGTTAGGCGTAATGACGGGGGTGGCAAATTCGCGCATTACCTGGGCGGCGGCAGAAATTTCACCCACGCTTTCTTTTTTCACACGCAGGCCCATCAGCAAGGCGGCCGCGATCTGGGGCGACATCTCGCCGCGCATCAGCATGCGCATCAAATGCAGCATTTCGTCGTGGAAGATTTCCCGGTGTTCGATACAGCGCACCAGTGCTTCGGTAGGAGTGATGGTGTTCATGATTTAAAGGTCCAGAAAGTTCTTCAGTAAGGCGTGGCCATGCTCGCTTAGCACCGACTCGGGGTGAAACTGCACGCCATAAATAGGCAATTCGCGGTGACGGATACCCATGATTTCGCCGTCTTCGGTTTGTGCAGTCACTTCCAGGCAGTCGGGCAGGCTGTCGCGCTCGATGGCCAGGGAGTGATAGCGGGTGACCTTAAAGGGCGAGGGCAAGTTGCCAAATACGTCCGTGCCCTGGTGGGTAATCGGGGAGACTTTCCCATGCATGATTTGCTGCGCACGAATAATGCGCGCACCAAAAGCATGCCCGATCGCTTGATGACCCAGGCAGACGCCCAGAATCGGTCGCTTGCCGGCAAAGTGCTGAATCAGTGCAACCGACAGGCCCGCATCCGCAGGGGACTTGGGGCCGGGCGAGACGCACAGATGGCTGGGATTCAGGGCTTCAATCTCTTCAAGGGTGACTTGATCGTTGCGTCGCACCACTACTTCCTGGCCCAGTTCTCCAAAGTACTGGACCAGGTTGTAGGTAAACGAGTCATAGTTATCGAGCATGAACAGCATGGGAATTCTCCAGCAGAAAAAGAATGGCAGTGGGGCGATTAAATGGGCTCGTCCAGACCGAATTGCACTTGTTCGGCCGCGCGGATGACGGCGCGTGCCTTGGCTTCGGTCTCTTGCCATTCTTTTTCGGGATCGGAGTCAGCCACGACACCGGCGGCGGCCTGCACATAGAGCATGCCGTCCTTGATGACGCCGGTGCGAATGGCAATAGCCAGATCCATCTCGCCTGAGTAGCTCAGGTAGCCAGCCGCACCACCGTAAACGCCACGGCGCACGGGCTCCAGTTCATCAATGACTTCCATGGCGCGTACCTTGGGGGCTCCGGTCAGGGTGCCCGCAGGGAAGGAGGCGCGCAGCACATCCATCTGGCTCATGCCGTCCTGCAGTTCACCGCAGACGTTAGAGACCAGGTGCTGAACATGCGAGTAGCGTTCGATCGCCATGGTGTCTGTTACTTGTACCGAGCCGGTTTTGGCGATACGGCCAATATCGTTGCGGGCCAGGTCGATCAGCATCAGGTGTTCAGCGCGTTCTTTTGGATCGGACTTCAGCTCGGCGGCCAGTGCGGCATCGGCTTCCGGCGTGGCACCGCGTTTGCGTGTGCCGGCCAGTGGACGAATGGTGACGCGCTCCATGTTGCGGCCATCCTGACGGTGCTCTTCCTGACGTACCAGAATTTCGGGTGATGCACCCACGACCTGGAAGTCGTCGAAGTTCCAGAAGTACATGTAAGGCGATGGGTTCAGTGAACGCAGGGCGCGGTACAGAGACAGGGGCGAGTCGCGGAAAGGTTTGGTGATGACCTGGCCGATCTGCACTTGCATCAGATCACCGGCGGCAATGTAGTCCTTGGCGCGGGCCACGGCCTTCAGGTAATCCTCTTTGTCGAAGTCACGTTCGCATTCGGTTTGCATGCTGGCATAGGCGTAAGGGATCACCACGGGCGAGCGCAGTTTTTCGCGCAGGTCTTTCAGACGGCGCTTGGCCAGTACGTAGGCTTCGGGCTGGGCGGGATCGGCGTAGACCAGCAGGTAGGTGCGACCAGCCAGATTATCCACAATGACCAGCTCGTCCACTTGCAGCAACATGATGTCCGGTACGCCTTCTTCCTGATCAGCAGGGAAGGGTTTGCGGTTCATGCCCAGGGACGGTTCGATGTGGCGCACGGTGTCGTAGCCGAAGTAACCGGCCAGACCACCTGCAAAGCGGGGCATGCCAGGGCGCAGGGCCACTTTGAAGCGGGCCTGGAATTGTTCGATGAATTCCAGCGGATCGCCTTCGGCTGTTTCGACAACCTTGCCATCGTGCAGCACTTGGGTATGACGGCCATAGCTGCGGATCACGGTACGGGCAGGCAGGCCAATAAAGGAGTAGCGACCAAACTGTTCGCCGCCCACAACCGATTCCATCAGGCAGCTGTAACGCCCACCTTCGGGGCCGTTGTGCGCCAGTTTCAGATAAATCGACAGGGGCGTATCCAGGTCGGCGTAGGTTTCCGCAATCAGGGGAATGCGGTTAAAGCCTTCTGCTGCTAGGGCATTGAATTCTATTTCTGTCATTGGGATCTCGAGGGTCAGTGGGTACGACGAGCCGGACAGAAACAAAAAAAGCCCGGTCGTTGTGATTACCGGGCTTATTTTCCTGGAGGCGGTCCGCTGTGTACTACTTTGCAGGGACGCCAGACTTCAAGGTTATATCTACCCGATACACGAACGCCACCAGCGCCAATAAGCGCCGTAAATTGTGGATGCGTGAGTGCGAGTAGACATGAATTTTATGACGTGAATACAGGGTTGCGTTTGTTGCGCAGCCAAATGGCGGCGTCGGCAATAGAGGCAACTATACCATCGGAATCTAGGCTTTGCACATCCTTGCCTTCGTTATAGCCGTAGGGCACCAACAGTACGGGGATGTGAGCTGCGCGCGCTGCCTGGGCGTCATTCATGGAATCCCCAATGACCAAAGCCTGTTCGGGAGCCAGTTTCATTTGCTCGCAGGCGTAGATAAAAGGCATGGGGTCGGGCTTTTTGCGCGGGCAGGTATCGCCGCCCACTACCAGCTCGAAATAGGGGCTTAAACCTGTTTGTTCCAGCAAGGGGCGCGCAAATTGCTCAGGTTTGTTGGTGACGACGGCCAGGCGTAATCCTTGGCTTGTAAAGTCGTTCAATCCGTCTAGTACACCGGGATAGAGGCGGCTGTGTTGGCCATTACATAATTGGTAATGGTAATAAAATGATTCCAATGCCTGGGTATGGTTGTCAGGAGGGTTTGGCAGGTCTGCCAAGGCGCGTCGCACCAGGTTTTCTGAGCCTTTACCCACGAAAGTGGCGATACGCTCCTCTGGAAGCACAGGCAGGCCCAGGTCAAGACGCATGGCATTACATGCCGAGGCCAAATCAGGAATGGTGTCCAGGAGGGTGCCATCCAAATCAAACAGTACAGAGCAAATATTCATCTTTTTGTAGCGAGTTTGTGACAAAATATTGTCGAATTCCTGTTAAGGTCGAACAGAAACAGTTTTCGGAAAATCGAGTTTTCATTTCGTTTGATTCATCATGTTAAAGCTCCTTACTGCGCGCGGGCTTATCAATTTAGTGAGCAAACCATATTTTGGTACAAGATTGGCTTTCGATAGTCTGTTCAGAAAGGCCCTAGGAGCGGAAGAATGATGCTCGAGACATTTCATCAGATTCTCGCAGAAAAACAAGTTACGTCCGTGTTCCAGCCTATTGTCGATCTGCAGTCTGGCTTGATTCTGGGCTATGAGGGCTTGATCCGAGGGCCGAAGGACAGCAGTTTTTATTCGCCTTTGGCCTTGTTTGACGCTGCCCGGCAGTGCGGACGTTTATGGGATCTGGAAGCACTGTGCTGTCATACCTTGGTCAGTAGCTTTAATCAGCAGGGTTTGGCTGGCAAATTGTTTTTGAACTCCAGCCCGGATGTCGTGATGGGGCTGTTGCCTTCGGCCCGCATTGAACCGCGTACGGGCATGCCACAACTCGATGGTATCGATTGGAGCCGGGTGGTGGTCGAGCTGACCGAGTCCGAGCGCACCGACAGCTACGACTATTTGAATCAGGCGCTTGATTTATACCGAAAAGAAGGCTTGCAGTTTGCGATTGACGATTTGGGCGAAGGTTACGCCTCGCTGCGCTTGTGGTCCGAGTTGCGACCTGAATACGTCAAGATCGATAAATATTTTGTGCGCGATATTGATACTGATGTGCTCAAGCAGCAATTGGTGCGTTCCATTTGCGATATTGCCAGCCACGCGCACTCTATTGTAATTGCAGAGGGAATTGAAACCGGGGCAGAATTGCGCACCTTGCGGTATTTGGGTGTGGCTTGTGGTCAGGGCTATTTGCTGTGTCGGCCTCAACCTAATCCTCCCCCTCAGTTGGAGCCAGCCCAGGCTGCTTTGTTTGGTCCTTCCACTGTGCGGACACAGCGCCAAGCGCAGGGGCGGGACTCCATGAGTGTACGGCGTTTGCTGCGTGCGGCGCCGGCTGTCCCGGATCACACCCCGACCAATCGCGTGTATGAGCTCTTTCAAAGCCGTCCTGATGTGAGCGCGGTGGCTTTGTTGCGGGGCGACAGGCCGACGGGGATCTTGCGTCGTAGTCAGCTTTACGATCAGTTGGCACGTCCTTATCACCGCGAGCTGTATGGCAACAAGCCATGTTCCTTGTTTATTGAAACGCCGCCATTGATTGTGGACTGTGATACCAGTTTGCTGGAGCTGGGCACCTTGATGACGCAGGGTGAGGGCGAGGCATTGAGCGATGGGTTCATCATTACGGGGGCGGATGAGTATTTGGGCTTGGGCTCCAGTGTGGAACTGATGCGTGAAATTACGCAGATTCAGATCATGACGGCCCGCTATGCCAACCCACTGACGCAATTGCCGGGCAATGTGCCTATTGATGAGCATATTGAGGGCCTGCTGCGTAATCGTCAGAGCTTTGCCGTATGTTACGCAGACCTGGACCATTTCAAACCCTATAACGACTTGTACGGTTATCGCAAAGGAGATGAGTTACTGCGTTCTATGGCAGAGCTCTTTACTCGATATGCCGTTGCTCGCATGGATTTTGTCGGCCATGTGGGGGGAGATGACTTTATTCTGGTGTTTACCAGCCCGGACTGGGCTGTGCGCTGCCAAGGTATTTTGGACGAGCTGGAGAAAGAACTGGAGTCCTTGTATCGAATGGAGCACCGGCAAGCAGGCGGTTACTTGGCTGAAAACCGCCAGGGCGTGCTGGTGTTTCACCCGCTTGTGAGCCTGTCTTTAGGTGTTGTGACGGTTGATGAGCCCGATTTGTATTCGGGCTCTTTAATTGCAGAGCTGGCGACCTCCGCCAAGGCGCAGGCCAAACGCGTGCAGGGCAACGCCTTGTTTGTGGAGCGTCGGCGACCAGACAATACATTGCAGCAGGGCTGTTACAGTCGCGCTACGATGTTGCAGTAGATGAGGCAGCAAGGGTTTGCCGCGGCCCTGCCTGTTGGCGGGCCGGATACCGTACTTAAGCTTGTTCTGCCAAAGCGATTTGAGCACGCATGTCGCGAATGACCTGAGCATAGTCAGGCTGGCCAAAAATAGCCGAACCGGCCACAAAGGTATCGGCACCGGCAGCACGAATGGCGCCGATATTGTCCACTTTCACGCCACCATCAATTTGCAGCAGAATGGGCTGGCCGCCTTCTGCGGTCCAGGCATCAATGCGGGCGCGGGCCTGACGCAGCTTGTCCATGGCACTGGGAATGAAGGCCTGGCCACCAAAGCCGGGGTTCACGGACATCAGCAAGACCAGGTCCAGCTTGTCCATCAAGTGATCCATCCAGTTCAGCGGGGTGGCCGGGTTGAATACCAGGCCGGCCTTACAGCCGTGGTCACGGATCAGCGATAGGGTGCGATCCACGTGGCGCGAGGCTTCGGGGTGAAAACTGATGTAATCGGCACCGGCTTTGGCAAATTCGGGGATCAGTGCGTCTACGGGTTCCACCATCAGGTGTACGTCGATGGGGGCGGTGGTGTGGGGGCGCAGCGCGGCACAGACCATGGGACCGAAAGTCAGGTTCGGTACAAAGTGGTTGTCCATGATGTCGCAATGAACCCAGTCGGCGCCGGCGGCAATGACATTGCGGACTTCTTCTCCCAGGCGGGCGAAGTCAGCCGATAAAATACTGGGAGCGATACGTGTGGTGCTGGCTTGGGACATAATAGGTGCCGTAAAGATTAGACATCACGAAAATCGTGGCCGTATGTCATCATTATAGTTTCAAGCGGGGGGCTGTGCAGCGCCCCGTATTTGTACAGCCGTAACCTGGAATCCATCATGAAGCCTGACGATATTGAGGTGCAAATCACGCCCCAGTACCTGCCTGAGCAATCCGAACCCGAGAGCAATCAATACGTTTTTGCCTATACCGTACGGATTACCAACAATGGACAGCAGACGGCCCAGATTATCAGTCGTCACTGGATCATTACAGACGACAATCAGCAGGTTCAGGAAGTGCGTGGCCTGGGCGTTGTGGGCCAACAGCCGGTGCTGGCTCCAGGCGAGACCTTTGAGTACACCAGTGGCTGTCCCCTGAATACACCGTTTGGCACCATGCGTGGCAGCTATCAATGTGTGGGTGAAAATGGTGTGCCTTTTGAGGTTCTCATTCAGGAGTTCATCCTTTCCTCCCCCCGTACCTTGCACTAAGGGCCAAACCCAGCCATGAAGTTAATTTATTGCGTGCCAGCCGTACTGCTGGCATTAAGCGCCTGTTCAAGCACGCCTGTGGATCAGGGCTCTTCGTCAACGGCTCCGGGCACCGCAGACAGTGGTTCTGATATCGCCTTGCAGCCTTTGCAGGTGCCGTCCTTGTCGGCTCTGCCGGACACCCCGGCGCGAACACTGGCGGGGCGCTACCAGGCGGTGAACTGGTCCACCTTGCCGGGTTGGCAGGCAGATTCGTTGGATCACGTCTGGAAAGGCTTTATCAATAATTGCAAAGGCTTGATGCGCCCGGTCAGCGGCTCGCTGGCCATGCCTGCGCGTGCCAATCCCCGTGCCTGGCAACCCGTGTGTCAGGCAGCGGCGTCGGCAGGTCTGAATGCCGACACCACAGACACAGCCGCTGTGCGTGATTTCCTGCAGCAGCAACTACAGCCCTGGCGTTTGCTGACTGGCGATGGCAAGGTGGCTCAGAATACGGTCACGGGTTATTACGAGCCGTTGCTCAAGGCCTCGCGTACACGTAGCTCCAGCTATCAATGGCCGCTTTTCGCTGCACCGGATGATTTGTTGACGATTGATCTGGGTAGCTTGTATCCCGAGCTGGCTGGCAAGCGTATTCGCGGCAAGCAAGTGGGTAAACGCATTGTGCCTTACGACACACGCGAGCAGATTGTCTCCAGGCAGGATCGGCAGCCGCCCGTGATCGTGTATGCAGAAGATCCGGTAGAGGGCTTTTTCTTGCAGATCCAAGGCTCGGGTCGTGCGGTCTTGCCCGATGGCAGCGCCGTGCGACTGGCTTATGCCGATCATAACGGTCGTCCCTATGCGTCGGTGGGCCAATGGTTGGCCAAGCAAGGTGAGATGCCTTTGGCGCAAACCTCCATGCAAAACATCAAAGCCTGGGCCAAGCGCAACCCGCATCGCGTTCAGGAAATGATGAATGTCAATACGGCCATGGTGTTCTTCCGTGAAGAGGCTATTGTGGACCCGGAACTGGGGCCTAAAGGCGCCTATGGCATTCCCTTGATTGGTCTACGCTCCGTTGCCGTTGACCCTACTTATGTGCCGTTGGGCACACCGGTGTACCTGGCCACTTCGCAGCCTGCCACTAAGCAGCCTTTGCAGCGGCTGGTCTTTGCCCAGGACACGGGGGCGGCCATCAAGGGACCGGCACGTACCGACTTGTACTGGGGAACGGGAGATCAGGCTGGTGCGCAGGCCGGGCGCATGAAGCAGCAAGGTCAAATGTGGCTGTTGTGGCCACGTCAGGCAGGAGCACCGAGCGCACGATGAGCAAAGAACGGATTGTGGTGTGTGGCGGGGCCTTGGCCGGGATGGCCAGTGCCCTGGGTTTACGCAAGGCGGGGTTTGATGTCAGCATCTTGTCGCCCGCTTACAAGCCTATGGCGCTGGCGGCGGGACAATATCACCCCCGTGTCTATGCCGTCTCAGTTGCCAGCCAGAACTTTCTGGCGCAGTTGGGTGCCTGGAACTTGATGTCGACCCAGCGTATTTCGCCGGTGCAAGCCATGGAAGTCCATGGTGATGGCGGTGCTTGCCTGAATTTGCATGCCTGGCAGGATGCGCAGGATTATTTGGCCTGGATCGTTGAATCCGGCCAGATGGAGCAGGCACTGTATCAGGCGCTGCAAGTGTTTGGTGTGCCCTGGATTGAAGACCGCTTTGAGCGTCTGGAAGGCCATACCATCGTTACCGCCGGGCAAAAGCGTATCAGTGCCGATTTGTTTGTGGGTGCCGATGGTGCTCGGTCTGGCCTGCGCTCTGCTGCCGGTATTGAGCATCAGGGGCGTGAGTATGGGGACGCTGGTTTGGTGGCTCACTTCAACGTAGAGCGATCGCACCAGCAAGTCGCCCTGCAGTGGTTTACCGGCGATTCGATTCTGGCCCTGTTGCCTATACCGGATGTGGATGGCAAAGCGCAAGTTTCCATGGTCTGGTCCGTGCCGCAAGCACAGGCAGACAAGGTACTGGCTATGCCTTCAGATGAGCAGGCGCAGTATCTGCAAAACAGTGTGTTCTCCCTATCCAATGGCCGTTTGGGGCAGCTCAGTTTGCGCAGTCCTGTATATGGTTTCCCTTTGACTTTTGAGCGTAGCGGCCTGGTGTCGCCCGGCGTGGCCTTGGTCGGTGATGCGGCGCATCGCGTGCATCCCTTGGCCGGTCAGGGCTTGAATCTGGGCCTGGGCGATATCGAGGCCCTGATCAAGGTTTTGTCCGAGCGCGGTCCGCATTATTCGGTTGGGGATATGCGTGTGCTCAATCGCTACAAGCGCGCTCGCGCTGAGCCGATTGCGGCCATGCGGGCTGCCACGGATGGCTTGTACCGTCTGTTTGCAGCGCCGGGAGCACCGGCCTCCATGTTGCGCAATGCCGGCATGCAAGTGGTAGACCGCCTGCCTTGGGTTAAACGTCGTCTGATTGCGCATGCGGCTGGAATCAAGCCAGGCGCACTTTTGTTCTAAGGCCGCTAGAGTCTTGTTGATTAGCAAAGGAAGTACATCATGATGTTGCATCTTCGTTCTGTCTTGGCCCTGGCGCTTTGGTCGCTGTGCGGCCTGGTCCAGGCGGCCAGCCCCAGCAAAATAGACGCTCGGTTCGAGGCCACACGCCAGGCGTTTGAAGCCGTTTTCCCGGGTGTGACGGTGGATGGCATTCGCGCCACACCGTTTCCCAATCTGCTGGAAGTGGAGGTCGGCGGAACCTTGCTTTATACCGATCCACAGGCCAACTTCGTAATGCAGGGGTCTTTATTGGATAGTAAAAACCGAATTGATTTGACCGAGCAGCGCATGCAGGAGCTCAGCCGTGTTTCACTGAATGACTTACCACTGGATAAGGCCATTAAGTTGGTGAAAGGCGATGGTAGTCGCCACATGGTGATTTTTGAAGATCCCAATTGTGGTTATTGCAAACGTCTGCATACAACGTTGCAGGAGATCGACAATGTTACGGTTTATAGCCTGATGTTCCCCATTCTGGGCCCCGATAGCCGCCGGAAAGCCGAGGATATCTGGTGCGCACAGAACCCAGCTAAAACCTTGAGTGAGTGGATGGGGGATGGGGTCCGGCCCGAGAAAGCCTCGTGTGAGCATCCCTTGGATCAGATACAGGCTGCTGGGCAGAAGCTGCGCATTCGAGCCACACCAGCGATTTATTTTGCCGATGGCAGTCGTGTGGATGGTTGGTTACCCGCTGCCCAGTTGCAGTCGCGCTTGGACGCTGCTGCCCAGTAAGTATTCTGGCTGGTCTTGAGCTAGAGCAACCCGCTTTCGAGCGGGTTTTTTATGCCCGTGTGTTATGAAAACTATAATTATTTGCTCTGTGGGTATTTTAAAAAAACAGTATTGGAAAATAATCCTGATCACTTTCAGAGGGTAAGACGGGCATTGTTTTGAAGACAAAAAATTTCAAAAGCCACATTTGACCATTCTTTACTTTGTGCTCTGTACCCTAGAAGTGATAATTCCAACTATTGATAAAAAATAGTATTGTCGGCCTGCGCTTGGTTCATCGCTGCACTGACAATAATTAAATAGTAGGCGCTTATGGAACATGCACGCTGCGTGTTGATCGTTTTGGAAGAAGGCGAGGGCTTGCATTACTGGCAGGAGCAATTGCGGGTTTTCGGTACCAAGACAAGCGTTGTCAGATCCTTGGAGCAGGTAGCCGAGGCACGCCTGAGTCAGGCTGATTTGTTGCTGTTCCCCGTCGAGGCGGGCTACGTGCCGTTAATGGTGGCCAAATTGCGCAATGACTTCGGCTCTTTGGGCGTTGTGGCCGTTCAGTCCGGTTTGTCTGCCAGTGCGCGAGTACAACTGTTGCTGACGGGGGCAGATGCCTGTCTGGCTTTGGATGTGCAAGCTCCCGAGCTGATGGCCTGGTGTCATGCTGTGCGCCGCCGGAATGTTTATGCGGCTGTGGATGCCTCCCAGGCCGCGCACGAGACTCAGGATCATAGCGGGCAGCAGGAATGGGTCTTGCGAGACAAGGGCTGGACGCTGGTGGCTCCCAATGGTGTCGGCCTGGAGCTGACGCATAGCGAGCGTCAATTAATGGATGCATTTATACGGCATGCCGATGCCCGTTTCAGCCGTGAAGACCTGATGCGCGACAAGGGATTGGCTGCCAGCGACAGCCGTGCCGTGGATTCTTTGATCAGCCGTTTGCGCCGCAAGGCCAGCCAGGCGGGTGTGGCCTTGCCGATCAAGTCGGTGCATGGCTGGGGCTATACCTTTACGGGTAAATTAACCGCCCAGCAAGAGCCGCAAGATACCGAAATTATGGAGTTTTACGCCCCGCGAATCGAGCAAGAAGCGGCCCAGCCTACGCAGATGGAGCTGCTGCGTGCCTTGGAAACGCTGGATGTGCTCGATCTCCAGGCCAGCGAAGCACTGTCTTTTTCTTATCAGTTGCGTGTGTCCACGAGTACGGGTCAGTACAGTGGTGTGGATGCTCAGGTGTTCTGGACAGCGCCTACCGGCCTGCGTTTGTCCTCGGATCTGGTGCTGCGTCATATGCCGGACTTGATTCGCCGCCAGGCTTTGTGTGAATGGATGCTGCGCACCTTGATGGCCGATGTGCGTCGTTGGTGGCAGGAGTATTCGCTGCGTGCCAGCCATATTGGCCTGAAACTGCCTGTCGATATGCTGCTTCCCATCTATAAGCACATGCCTGCTATGTTGCGTCAGTTTGAATTGCAGCCTTGCTGCGTGGAGCTGGATTTGTTCAGCGACGAGGAGCTGGAAGAAACGCCGGAACTGTTCCAGGCCCTGCAGTTCCTGAAGGAGCAGGACTTTCAGGTCTGGCTGACGAGTACTGATATTGAAAACAACAGGCTCAACCGTTTGCGCGGCTGGCCGATCCGTGGCGTTAAGCTGGAGGCGGAGGTCATTCAGCGCGCATGCCGTGAGCCCACGTTCAAGGCTTTGCTGGAGACCGGATGCCATTTGCTGAGCGAGCAAGGTTTTGAGGTTGTCATTAAAGGTGTAGATAACCTGGAGCAGCGTGATCTGGCTTTGGGGCTGGAGTTGGGGCATTATCAGGGCCGTTTGACCTCGGAGCTAATGTCCGAAGACGGTTTCTTGCTGACGCTAGCCAGCAGTGAGCCTTCTTTTGCCCAAGGTCACGAAGCCTCCCGACGCTTGAGCGGGAGTGTTTTGTAAGCTGCCTTAGTATTAATTATCTCTATGTGTAACTTTGCTTAAGTATTTTAAGCCCGAGGCCGTTACCCAGCTTGTTCGATGGGGCCCCCTGGCAGGCCGACCGCTTTGACACGGTCGGCTTTTGCATACCTGGGACCTGTCTTTTCAGCGTTGCTCGGGGAATATGATGCGTTTGGGTTTGAAACAGAAATTGTGGTTACCATTGATCTTGGGCTTGACGGCTTTGGCGGCGGTTTTTGCGTTTGTGAACTATCAGCTCTATCAGGCACAGATGCAAGAGCGAAAAAGTAGTTTGCAGCATATCGTCAATATTGCCGTAAACATTACGCAGGACTACCAGCAACTGGTCAGCAAAGGCGTCCTTAGCAAGGACGAGGCGCAAAAACAGGCACTGCAACGCATCGGCAGTATCCGCTTTGGACAGGAAGGTTACGTGTCGGTGTTATCCACTGACGTCGTGTCCATTATGAACCCCACCCGACCGGATCTCGATGGTCAGGACGTCAGCGCCGTGGTCGATAGTAATGGCGTACACCCTTTTGCCGAAATGAGCCGTATTGCTCGTGATGATGGCGAAGGGTTTCTGGAGTACCACTGGCCCAAACTTACCGACAAGAGTAATGCTCCCAAACTGGCCTATGGTAAAGGGGTGGCCCAGTGGGACTGGGTGCTGACCTCGGGTGTGTATATCGACAATATCAAGGCCAGTTTTCAGAGCAACCTGCTGAGCTCCTCGGTGGTGTTTTTGTTGATTATTGTGTTGGTGTCGGCAGTTACCGTGTTTCTTGCGCGGCAGATTCTTGCTGAGCTGGGTGCTGAACCCACCGTTTTGCATGGCGCTGCCCAAGCCATTGCTGATGGTGACTTGCGGGTTGCTCATTCTCTGCGTTCGATTCCAGACAATAGCGTGATGGCGTCCCTCGAGCAGATGCGTTTGAAGTTGAATGACGTTATGCACACCTTGCAGCACAGCAGCGCAGTGATTGCAGACGATACCTCGCAACTGTCCGTGGGCAATCTGGAGCTGTCCAGTCGCACCACTCAACAGGCTGCGGCCTTGCAGGAAACAGCGTCGGCCATGGAAGAGATGACGGGCACAGTGCGCATGAGCGAAGAAAATGCCATGCGAGCCGAGGAGGTCTCCAGCCAAGTGCAGAAAACCGCTCAGCATGGTGGTCAGATGGTCAGTGAGCTGGTGGATCGCATGGATGCGATTCGTGACTCCAGCAGCAAGGTGGCAGACATTACGACGGTGATTAACTCGATTGCTTTCCAGACCAATATTCTGGCCTTGAATGCGGCTGTGGAAGCAGCACGGGCCGGTGAGCAAGGTCGAGGCTTTGCAGTGGTAGCCGGTGAAGTGCGTGCCTTGGCGCAGCGCACCACGGCCTCTGCTCAGGAGATTGCTCAATTGGTGGAGGCGTCTTCCGACAGTACTCGGGAAGGGGCGAAGTTGATGGGACAGGTGGGCGAGGTGATCGACGAGATGGTCACTGGCAGTTCGCAAGTGATGACGATTGTGCATGAGATTGCCGCTTCTACCCGTGAGCAAACGATTGGTATCGAGCAAATTAATGTGGCCGTTGGGCAGTTGGATTCAGCCACCCAACAAAACGCGGAGATGGTGAATCAGGTGGCACACACCTCCAGCGAGTTGCAGGACCAGGTGCAAGAGCTGGATCGTTTGATTCAGGCTTTCCGCCTGGAGTGATAAATGGCGATATCTCGCATTAGCCAAGGGGGCGCTGATTATTTTTGATCGTATACTGCTTCTTGGTACTGGGATTGTCCTGCGGCAAACCGGCGTTTAGGAGGATGTATGTTGCGCGCACCTGTTGTTGCTGTATTGATGGTGGGAATGTTTGGGTCGGCTTGGGCGGCTACGCTGCCCTCAGCGCAGGGTGAGGTTCAGGCGCACGAACATCATGAACGCATACTGAGTTTGCAGCACAATGATCTGGTGCAAGGCAGTTGGCAGCACAGTGGTGATGTGGCGCTGGAATTGTTCGGCCCGGATGGCCAGGCGATTCGTCACTGGGCGGATGAGCCGGGACGGGATGGTTCTTTTGGTTTTATTGCCAGTACAGCAGGCGAGTATCGTTTGCGTGTGCTGGGGCAGGGTGAGTATCAGTGGCAGGTGAAATCCGTCACAGCGCCGCAAACGCCCGTTCAGGCCGAGCCTTTGCAAGGTGATGTGATCCGCCAGTGGAGCATGCGTTTGCGGGCGGGTGAGTCGTCTCGCGGTTTCTGGGACTATGTGCAACGTGTAGGTTCACCTTTGGTGGAACGCTACAGCAATACGCATGATCGCGTCACGTTTGTCTGGCGCGGTGCCCGAAACGAGGTTCGTCTGCATGGTGGGCCCTTCTCGTATAGCGATCGTATGCATCGCTTGGGTGAGTCTGATATCTGGTATATCACCTACGATTTGCCGCGTGATGCCCGCTTTGCCTATCGCATGGCACCGGATGTGCCTTATGTAGGCCAGAATCTGGCACGTGAAGTGTTGCGTGCGGCCTTGCAGCGGGACCCGCTTAATTCCAGGGCGCTGCCGGAGAACAGCAAGGATCTGTTCGATGGCGAGTCGGTCTTGCGTTTGACGCAGGCACCGGCCCAGGTGGTGAGTCTGGAGTCGCAACAGTTGGGACAGGGGCAATGGCGTACGGAACGCCTGCCCAGCGAGGCTTTGGGTGTGGAGCGGCAGGTGCAGATTTATCAGCCTGCTGGCACTCGAGCCCAGGACATTGATCACACCTTGATTTTGTTTGATGGCCGTGACTATCGGGATTTGGCGCGCGCGCCCGCCATGCTGGATTCCTTGATTGCGCAGGGGCGCGTGGAGCCTATGTGGTTAGTCCTGGTGGACAACCCGGGCATGGCGGAGCGGGCACGGGAGTTGCCGCCGAATGAGGCTTATATCCAGTTTCTGGACACGGAGCTGATGCCTTGGTTGCAGGCCCAAGGGGTGCAGTCGGCAGCGGACAAGACGGCGATTGGCGGTTCCAGCTATGGGGGTTTGGCGGCCATGCATGCGGCTTGGCGTTTGCCGCAGTGGTTTGGCAATGTTTTGAGTATGTCCGGCTCGTTTTGGTGGGCTCCCGCTGGCCAGGCGCGTGGGCAGTGGCTGACGCGGCAGATGGCGGATTCGCCTGCTGTGCCGGTGAAGATTTATATGAGCGCCGGGGTGTTTGAGTCCTCAGGCTCCAGCCGGGATGTCAGCCTGGTGCAGGCTAATCGCCATTTGGATGATGTGCTGCGGGCCCGGGGGTATGACGTGCGTTACGTGGAAAGTGCGACGGCGCATGATTTCGTGGCGTGGAGGGATGCGTTGGCGCTGGGGCTGGAGCATTTGTTTGGGGTTGAACATGAAGAGGCTCCGGCTGAGCGGAAGAGGTAGCTGCAGTTGGGCTTATAGGCGGTGAGGTACGGGCTACAGACGGGCTCAGGAGTCTGGACCGGGGGGCTGTTCGAGTCGGGGCAGGCTCCGGCTGGGCTGAGCACTTGCTGGTGCTGCGCACCGGTGCCCTGGTCAAGAGAGAGCGACGGGCGCATCCTGAACTCGCCGGGTACTTGGTCCCCCGTACATGGACGCCCCTGTTTTGCCAAGCACTCACTTCATGTTGGACAGTGGGTCGAGATTGCACCCGTACATTCGGACTTGATTGCCGCGTCAGCGGCGGTCCCTGATGGGTTTTGCTGGTTGGTGCCTCAATCGGACCAGCGCACTGCGTTGTGCCTGGGGGACATCGGGTTTAACCAACCACGGTCTGACCTATCTTGCCATCATGTCGTGCTTGCCTGAGCAATCGGGGGAAGGGTTAATAGTGGTTTTTAAAGGGGAGCTCAGTTCAGCCTGACTATGAGCCGTCAGGCGTATAGTCAGGCTGGAAGGTTCGTTGATTGGCCAGTAACGCCCAGACGATACGGGCATTTTTGTTGGCTAATGCAACCGCCGCTACGTTGGTGTGAGATCGCTGCAAGAGTCGTTGTAGCCAACCGGTGGGCTCTGCGGCTTGCCGCGCACGATAGATTACCGCTCGAGCGCCATGAATTAACAAGGTACGCAGATATTGATCTCCTCGTTTGCTGATTCCCAGGAGCACGGACTTGCCACCACTGGAGTGCTGCTTGGGCACTAAGCCTAGCCACGCGGCTAACTGTCGGCCATTGGTGAAGTTTTTGGCATCGCCGATCGTGGCAACCAAGGCACTGGCGGTGATCGGGCCAATGCCCGCAATTTTCTCAAGTCGGCAGCTCGCTTCATTGGCCTTATGCCAGGCTTTAATCTGCCGCTCCAACTCATGGACCTGTTTATCCAGTTCTTTTAAGTGATCCAGGAGCCGGAGTATGAGTAATCGAAATGAGCCTGTCAGCTCCTGATTCGCCTGCTCGAGTAGCGCAGGGACACGTGTATGCAGGTGAGAGATTCCCTGTGGGACGATCAGCCCGAACTCAGCCAGCAATCCGCGGATCTGATTGGCCTGTGCGGTCCGTGCCCGTACGAACCCTTGTCGAGCCCGGTGCAAGGCCAAGACGGACTGTTGTTCGATATTTTTGATCGGTACAAACCGCATGTTAGGCCGAGCCACTGCCTCGCAGATGGCTTCGGCATCAGCAGCATCGTTCTTGTTGGTTTTAACGTAGGGTTTAACAAACTGAGGGGCAATCAAGCGTACGGTATGTCCGAACGATTCTAATTTACGGGCCCAATGATGCGCACTGCCACATGCTTCCATGCCAATAAGGCAGACCGGTAAGGTAGCGAAGAACGTGGCCATCTGGTCGCGTTTGAGCTGTTTTCTTAATACGGTTTGGCCTTGTTCATCAACGCCGTGCAGTTGAAAAACGTGCTTTGCCAGATCGATACCCAGTGTCGTAATCTTCATGATGGACGCCTCGCTCGGTTCAAGTGGTTGGTGCTACGCCCACTTTGGCACATAGGATGCCGGTGCGGGTAGGGGCGTCCATCCCATTGGACCAAGTACAAGCGCCNGCGGGACTCCATGAGTGTACGGCGTTTGCTGCGTGCGGCGCCGGCTGTCCCGGATCACACCCCGACCAATCGCGTGTATGAGCTCTTTCAAAGCCGTCCTGATGTGAGCGCGGTGGCTTTGTTGCGGGGCGACAGGCCGACGGGGATCTTGCGTCGTAGTCAGCTTTACGATCAGTTGGCACGTCCTTATCACCGCGAGCTGTATGGCAACAAGCCATGTTCCTTGTTTATTGAAACGCCGCCATTGATTGTGGACTGTGATACCAGTTTGCTGGAGCTGGGCACCTTGATGACGCAGGGTGAGGGCGAGGCATTGAGCGATGGGTTCATCATTACGGGGGCGGATGAGTATTTGGGCTTGGGCTCCAGTGTGGAACTGATGCGTGAAATTACGCAGATTCAGATCATGACGGCCCGCTATGCCAACCCACTGACGCAATTGCCGGGCAATGTGCCTATTGATGAGCATATTGAGGGCCTGCTGCGTAATCGTCAGAGCTTTGCCGTATGTTACGCAGACCTGGACCATTTCAAACCCTATAACGACTTGTACGGTTATCGCAAAGGAGATGAGTTACTGCGTTCTATGGCAGAGCTCTTTACTCGATATGCCGTTGCTCGCATGGATTTTGTCGGCCATGTGGGGGGAGATGACTTTATTCTGGTGTTTACCAGCCCGGACTGGGCTGTGCGCTGCCAAGGTATTTTGGACGAGCTGGAGAAAGAACTGGAGTCCTTGTATCGAATGGAGCACCGGCAAGCAGGCGGTTACTTGGCTGAAAACCGCCAGGGCGTGCTGGTGTTTCACCCGCTTGTGAGCCTGTCTTTAGGTGTTGTGACGGTTGATGAGCCCGATTTGTATTCGGGCTCTTTAATTGCAGAGCTGGCGACCTCCGCCAAGGCGCAGGCCAAACGCGTGCAGGGCAACGCCTTGTTTGTGGAGCGTCGGCGACCAGACAATACATTGCAGCAGGGCTGTTACAGTCGCGCTACGATGTTGCAGTAGATGAGGCAGCAAGGGTTTGCCGCGGCCCTGCCTGTTGGCGGGCCGGATACCGTACTTAAGCTTGTTCTGCCAAAGCGATTTGAGCACGCATGTCGCGAATGACCTGAGCATAGTCAGGCTGGCCAAAAATAGCCGAACCGGCCACAAAGGTATCGGCACCGGCAGCACGAATGGCGCCGATATTGTCCACTTTCACGCCACCATCAATTTGCAGCAGAATGGGCTGGCCGCCTTCTGCGGTCCAGGCATCAATGCGGGCGCGGGCCTGACGCAGCTTGTCCATGGCACTGGGAATGAAGGCCTGGCCACCAAAGCCGGGGTTCACGGACATCAGCAAGACCAGGTCCAGCTTGTCCATCAAGTGATCCATCCAGTTCAGCGGGGTGGCCGGGTTGAATACCAGGCCGGCCTTACAGCCGTGGTCACGGATCAGCGATAGGGTGCGATCCACGTGGCGCGAGGCTTCGGGGTGAAAACTGATGTAATCGGCACCGGCTTTGGCAAATTCGGGGATCAGTGCGTCTACGGGTTCCACCATCAGGTGTACGTCGATGGGGGCGGTGGTGTGGGGGCGCAGCGCGGCACAGACCATGGGACCGAAAGTCAGGTTCGGTACAAAGTGGTTGTCCATGATGTCGCAATGAACCCAGTCGGCGCCGGCGGCAATGACATTGCGGACTTCTTCTCCCAGGCGGGCGAAGTCAGCCGATAAAATACTGGGAGCGATACGTGTGGTGCTGGCTTGGGACATAATAGGTGCCGTAAAGATTAGACATCACGAAAATCGTGGCCGTATGTCATCATTATAGTTTCAAGCGGGGGGCTGTGCAGCGCCCCGTATTTGTACAGCCGTAACCTGGAATCCATCATGAAGCCTGACGATATTGAGGTGCAAATCACGCCCCAGTACCTGCCTGAGCAATCCGAACCCGAGAGCAATCAATACGTTTTTGCCTATACCGTACGGATTACCAACAATGGACAGCAGACGGCCCAGATTATCAGTCGTCACTGGATCATTACAGACGACAATCAGCAGGTTCAGGAAGTGCGTGGCCTGGGCGTTGTGGGCCAACAGCCGGTGCTGGCTCCAGGCGAGACCTTTGAGTACACCAGTGGCTGTCCCCTGAATACACCGTTTGGCACCATGCGTGGCAGCTATCAATGTGTGGGTGAAAATGGTGTGCCTTTTGAGGTTCTCATTCAGGAGTTCATCCTTTCCTCCCCCCGTACCTTGCACTAAGGGCCAAACCCAGCCATGAAGTTAATTTATTGCGTGCCAGCCGTACTGCTGGCATTAAGCGCCTGTTCAAGCACGCCTGTGGATCAGGGCTCTTCGTCAACGGCTCCGGGCACCGCAGACAGTGGTTCTGATATCGCCTTGCAGCCTTTGCAGGTGCCGTCCTTGTCGGCTCTGCCGGACACCCCGGCGCGAACACTGGCGGGGCGCTACCAGGCGGTGAACTGGTCCACCTTGCCGGGTTGGCAGGCAGATTCGTTGGATCACGTCTGGAAAGGCTTTATCAATAATTGCAAAGGCTTGATGCGCCCGGTCAGCGGCTCGCTGGCCATGCCTGCGCGTGCCAATCCCCGTGCCTGGCAACCCGTGTGTCAGGCAGCGGCGTCGGCAGGTCTGAATGCCGACACCACAGACACAGCCGCTGTGCGTGATTTCCTGCAGCAGCAACTACAGCCCTGGCGTTTGCTGACTGGCGATGGCAAGGTGGCTCAGAATACGGTCACGGGTTATTACGAGCCGTTGCTCAAGGCCTCGCGTACACGTAGCTCCAGCTATCAATGGCCGCTTTTCGCTGCACCGGATGATTTGTTGACGATTGATCTGGGTAGCTTGTATCCCGAGCTGGCTGGCAAGCGTATTCGCGGCAAGCAAGTGGGTAAACGCATTGTGCCTTACGACACACGCGAGCAGATTGTCTCCAGGCAGGATCGGCAGCCGCCCGTGATCGTGTATGCAGAAGATCCGGTAGAGGGCTTTTTCTTGCAGATCCAAGGCTCGGGTCGTGCGGTCTTGCCCGATGGCAGCGCCGTGCGACTGGCTTATGCCGATCATAACGGTCGTCCCTATGCGTCGGTGGGCCAATGGTTGGCCAAGCAAGGTGAGATGCCTTTGGCGCAAACCTCCATGCAAAACATCAAAGCCTGGGCCAAGCGCAACCCGCATCGCGTTCAGGAAATGATGAATGTCAATACGGCCATGGTGTTCTTCCGTGAAGAGGCTATTGTGGACCCGGAACTGGGGCCTAAAGGCGCCTATGGCATTCCCTTGATTGGTCTACGCTCCGTTGCCGTTGACCCTACTTATGTGCCGTTGGGCACACCGGTGTACCTGGCCACTTCGCAGCCTGCCACTAAGCAGCCTTTGCAGCGGCTGGTCTTTGCCCAGGACACGGGGGCGGCCATCAAGGGACCGGCACGTACCGACTTGTACTGGGGAACGGGAGATCAGGCTGGTGCGCAGGCCGGGCGCATGAAGCAGCAAGGTCAAATGTGGCTGTTGTGGCCACGTCAGGCAGGAGCACCGAGCGCACGATGAGCAAAGAACGGATTGTGGTGTGTGGCGGGGCCTTGGCCGGGATGGCCAGTGCCCTGGGTTTACGCAAGGCGGGGTTTGATGTCAGCATCTTGTCGCCCGCTTACAAGCCTATGGCGCTGGCGGCGGGACAATATCACCCCCGTGTCTATGCCGTCTCAGTTGCCAGCCAGAACTTTCTGGCGCAGTTGGGTGCCTGGAACTTGATGTCGACCCAGCGTATTTCGCCGGTGCAAGCCATGGAAGTCCATGGTGATGGCGGTGCTTGCCTGAATTTGCATGCCTGGCAGGATGCGCAGGATTATTTGGCCTGGATCGTTGAATCCGGCCAGATGGAGCAGGCACTGTATCAGGCGCTGCAAGTGTTTGGTGTGCCCTGGATTGAAGACCGCTTTGAGCGTCTGGAAGGCCATACCATCGTTACCGCCGGGCAAAAGCGTATCAGTGCCGATTTGTTTGTGGGTGCCGATGGTGCTCGGTCTGGCCTGCGCTCTGCTGCCGGTATTGAGCATCAGGGGCGTGAGTATGGGGACGCTGGTTTGGTGGCTCACTTCAACGTAGAGCGATCGCACCAGCAAGTCGCCCTGCAGTGGTTTACCGGCGATTCGATTCTGGCCCTGTTGCCTATACCGGATGTGGATGGCAAAGCGCAAGTTTCCATGGTCTGGTCCGTGCCGCAAGCACAGGCAGACAAGGTACTGGCTATGCCTTCAGATGAGCAGGCGCAGTATCTGCAAAACAGTGTGTTCTCCCTATCCAATGGCCGTTTGGGGCAGCTCAGTTTGCGCAGTCCTGTATATGGTTTCCCTTTGACTTTTGAGCGTAGCGGCCTGGTGTCGCCCGGCGTGGCCTTGGTCGGTGATGCGGCGCATCGCGTGCATCCCTTGGCCGGTCAGGGCTTGAATCTGGGCCTGGGCGATATCGAGGCCCTGATCAAGGTTTTGTCCGAGCGCGGTCCGCATTATTCGGTTGGGGATATGCGTGTGCTCAATCGCTACAAGCGCGCTCGCGCTGAGCCGATTGCGGCCATGCGGGCTGCCACGGATGGCTTGTACCGTCTGTTTGCAGCGCCGGGAGCACCGGCCTCCATGTTGCGCAATGCCGGCATGCAAGTGGTAGACCGCCTGCCTTGGGTTAAACGTCGTCTGATTGCGCATGCGGCTGGAATCAAGCCAGGCGCACTTTTGTTCTAAGGCCGCTAGAGTCTTGTTGATTAGCAAAGGAAGTACATCATGATGTTGCATCTTCGTTCTGTCTTGGCCCTGGCGCTTTGGTCGCTGTGCGGCCTGGTCCAGGCGGCCAGCCCCAGCAAAATAGACGCTCGGTTCGAGGCCACACGCCAGGCGTTTGAAGCCGTTTTCCCGGGTGTGACGGTGGATGGCATTCGCGCCACACCGTTTCCCAATCTGCTGGAAGTGGAGGTCGGCGGAACCTTGCTTTATACCGATCCACAGGCCAACTTCGTAATGCAGGGGTCTTTATTGGATAGTAAAAACCGAATTGATTTGACCGAGCAGCGCATGCAGGAGCTCAGCCGTGTTTCACTGAATGACTTACCACTGGATAAGGCCATTAAGTTGGTGAAAGGCGATGGTAGTCGCCACATGGTGATTTTTGAAGATCCCAATTGTGGTTATTGCAAACGTCTGCATACAACGTTGCAGGAGATCGACAATGTTACGGTTTATAGCCTGATGTTCCCCATTCTGGGCCCCGATAGCCGCCGGAAAGCCGAGGATATCTGGTGCGCACAGAACCCAGCTAAAACCTTGAGTGAGTGGATGGGGGATGGGGTCCGGCCCGAGAAAGCCTCGTGTGAGCATCCCTTGGATCAGATACAGGCTGCTGGGCAGAAGCTGCGCATTCGAGCCACACCAGCGATTTATTTTGCCGATGGCAGTCGTGTGGATGGTTGGTTACCCGCTGCCCAGTTGCAGTCGCGCTTGGACGCTGCTGCCCAGTAAGTATTCTGGCTGGTCTTGAGCTAGAGCAACCCGCTTTCGAGCGGGTTTTTTATGCCCGTGTGTTATGAAAACTATAATTATTTGCTCTGTGGGTATTTTAAAAAAACAGTATTGGAAAATAATCCTGATCACTTTCAGAGGGTAAGACGGGCATTGTTTTGAAGACAAAAAATTTCAAAAGCCACATTTGACCATTCTTTACTTTGTGCTCTGTACCCTAGAAGTGATAATTCCAACTATTGATAAAAAATAGTATTGTCGGCCTGCGCTTGGTTCATCGCTGCACTGACAATAATTAAATAGTAGGCGCTTATGGAACATGCACGCTGCGTGTTGATCGTTTTGGAAGAAGGCGAGGGCTTGCATTACTGGCAGGAGCAATTGCGGGTTTTCGGTACCAAGACAAGCGTTGTCAGATCCTTGGAGCAGGTAGCCGAGGCACGCCTGAGTCAGGCTGATTTGTTGCTGTTCCCCGTCGAGGCGGGCTACGTGCCGTTAATGGTGGCCAAATTGCGCAATGACTTCGGCTCTTTGGGCGTTGTGGCCGTTCAGTCCGGTTTGTCTGCCAGTGCGCGAGTACAACTGTTGCTGACGGGGGCAGATGCCTGTCTGGCTTTGGATGTGCAAGCTCCCGAGCTGATGGCCTGGTGTCATGCTGTGCGCCGCCGGAATGTTTATGCGGCTGTGGATGCCTCCCAGGCCGCGCACGAGACTCAGGATCATAGCGGGCAGCAGGAATGGGTCTTGCGAGACAAGGGCTGGACGCTGGTGGCTCCCAATGGTGTCGGCCTGGAGCTGACGCATAGCGAGCGTCAATTAATGGATGCATTTATACGGCATGCCGATGCCCGTTTCAGCCGTGAAGACCTGATGCGCGACAAGGGATTGGCTGCCAGCGACAGCCGTGCCGTGGATTCTTTGATCAGCCGTTTGCGCCGCAAGGCCAGCCAGGCGGGTGTGGCCTTGCCGATCAAGTCGGTGCATGGCTGGGGCTATACCTTTACGGGTAAATTAACCGCCCAGCAAGAGCCGCAAGATACCGAAATTATGGAGTTTTACGCCCCGCGAATCGAGCAAGAAGCGGCCCAGCCTACGCAGATGGAGCTGCTGCGTGCCTTGGAAACGCTGGATGTGCTCGATCTCCAGGCCAGCGAAGCACTGTCTTTTTCTTATCAGTTGCGTGTGTCCACGAGTACGGGTCAGTACAGTGGTGTGGATGCTCAGGTGTTCTGGACAGCGCCTACCGGCCTGCGTTTGTCCTCGGATCTGGTGCTGCGTCATATGCCGGACTTGATTCGCCGCCAGGCTTTGTGTGAATGGATGCTGCGCACCTTGATGGCCGATGTGCGTCGTTGGTGGCAGGAGTATTCGCTGCGTGCCAGCCATATTGGCCTGAAACTGCCTGTCGATATGCTGCTTCCCATCTATAAGCACATGCCTGCTATGTTGCGTCAGTTTGAATTGCAGCCTTGCTGCGTGGAGCTGGATTTGTTCAGCGACGAGGAGCTGGAAGAAACGCCGGAACTGTTCCAGGCCCTGCAGTTCCTGAAGGAGCAGGACTTTCAGGTCTGGCTGACGAGTACTGATATTGAAAACAACAGGCTCAACCGTTTGCGCGGCTGGCCGATCCGTGGCGTTAAGCTGGAGGCGGAGGTCATTCAGCGCGCATGCCGTGAGCCCACGTTCAAGGCTTTGCTGGAGACCGGATGCCATTTGCTGAGCGAGCAAGGTTTTGAGGTTGTCATTAAAGGTGTAGATAACCTGGAGCAGCGTGATCTGGCTTTGGGGCTGGAGTTGGGGCATTATCAGGGCCGTTTGACCTCGGAGCTAATGTCCGAAGACGGTTTCTTGCTGACGCTAGCCAGCAGTGAGCCTTCTTTTGCCCAAGGTCACGAAGCCTCCCGACGCTTGAGCGGGAGTGTTTTGTAAGCTGCCTTAGTATTAATTATCTCTATGTGTAACTTTGCTTAAGTATTTTAAGCCCGAGGCCGTTACCCAGCTTGTTCGATGGGGCCCCCTGGCAGGCCGACCGCTTTGACACGGTCGGCTTTTGCATACCTGGGACCTGTCTTTTCAGCGTTGCTCGGGGAATATGATGCGTTTGGGTTTGAAACAGAAATTGTGGTTACCATTGATCTTGGGCTTGACGGCTTTGGCGGCGGTTTTTGCGTTTGTGAACTATCAGCTCTATCAGGCACAGATGCAAGAGCGAAAAAGTAGTTTGCAGCATATCGTCAATATTGCCGTAAACATTACGCAGGACTACCAGCAACTGGTCAGCAAAGGCGTCCTTAGCAAGGACGAGGCGCAAAAACAGGCACTGCAACGCATCGGCAGTATCCGCTTTGGACAGGAAGGTTACGTGTCGGTGTTATCCACTGACGTCGTGTCCATTATGAACCCCACCCGACCGGATCTCGATGGTCAGGACGTCAGCGCCGTGGTCGATAGTAATGGCGTACACCCTTTTGCCGAAATGAGCCGTATTGCTCGTGATGATGGCGAAGGGTTTCTGGAGTACCACTGGCCCAAACTTACCGACAAGAGTAATGCTCCCAAACTGGCCTATGGTAAAGGGGTGGCCCAGTGGGACTGGGTGCTGACCTCGGGTGTGTATATCGACAATATCAAGGCCAGTTTTCAGAGCAACCTGCTGAGCTCCTCGGTGGTGTTTTTGTTGATTATTGTGTTGGTGTCGGCAGTTACCGTGTTTCTTGCGCGGCAGATTCTTGCTGAGCTGGGTGCTGAACCCACCGTTTTGCATGGCGCTGCCCAAGCCATTGCTGATGGTGACTTGCGGGTTGCTCATTCTCTGCGTTCGATTCCAGACAATAGCGTGATGGCGTCCCTCGAGCAGATGCGTTTGAAGTTGAATGACGTTATGCACACCTTGCAGCACAGCAGCGCAGTGATTGCAGACGATACCTCGCAACTGTCCGTGGGCAATCTGGAGCTGTCCAGTCGCACCACTCAACAGGCTGCGGCCTTGCAGGAAACAGCGTCGGCCATGGAAGAGATGACGGGCACAGTGCGCATGAGCGAAGAAAATGCCATGCGAGCCGAGGAGGTCTCCAGCCAAGTGCAGAAAACCGCTCAGCATGGTGGTCAGATGGTCAGTGAGCTGGTGGATCGCATGGATGCGATTCGTGACTCCAGCAGCAAGGTGGCAGACATTACGACGGTGATTAACTCGATTGCTTTCCAGACCAATATTCTGGCCTTGAATGCGGCTGTGGAAGCAGCACGGGCCGGTGAGCAAGGTCGAGGCTTTGCAGTGGTAGCCGGTGAAGTGCGTGCCTTGGCGCAGCGCACCACGGCCTCTGCTCAGGAGATTGCTCAATTGGTGGAGGCGTCTTCCGACAGTACTCGGGAAGGGGCGAAGTTGATGGGACAGGTGGGCGAGGTGATCGACGAGATGGTCACTGGCAGTTCGCAAGTGATGACGATTGTGCATGAGATTGCCGCTTCTACCCGTGAGCAAACGATTGGTATCGAGCAAATTAATGTGGCCGTTGGGCAGTTGGATTCAGCCACCCAACAAAACGCGGAGATGGTGAATCAGGTGGCACACACCTCCAGCGAGTTGCAGGACCAGGTGCAAGAGCTGGATCGTTTGATTCAGGCTTTCCGCCTGGAGTGATAAATGGCGATATCTCGCATTAGCCAAGGGGGCGCTGATTATTTTTGATCGTATACTGCTTCTTGGTACTGGGATTGTCCTGCGGCAAACCGGCGTTTAGGAGGATGTATGTTGCGCGCACCTGTTGTTGCTGTATTGATGGTGGGAATGTTTGGGTCGGCTTGGGCGGCTACGCTGCCCTCAGCGCAGGGTGAGGTTCAGGCGCACGAACATCATGAACGCATACTGAGTTTGCAGCACAATGATCTGGTGCAAGGCAGTTGGCAGCACAGTGGTGATGTGGCGCTGGAATTGTTCGGCCCGGATGGCCAGGCGATTCGTCACTGGGCGGATGAGCCGGGACGGGATGGTTCTTTTGGTTTTATTGCCAGTACAGCAGGCGAGTATCGTTTGCGTGTGCTGGGGCAGGGTGAGTATCAGTGGCAGGTGAAATCCGTCACAGCGCCGCAAACGCCCGTTCAGGCCGAGCCTTTGCAAGGTGATGTGATCCGCCAGTGGAGCATGCGTTTGCGGGCGGGTGAGTCGTCTCGCGGTTTCTGGGACTATGTGCAACGTGTAGGTTCACCTTTGGTGGAACGCTACAGCAATACGCATGATCGCGTCACGTTTGTCTGGCGCGGTGCCCGAAACGAGGTTCGTCTGCATGGTGGGCCCTTCTCGTATAGCGATCGTATGCATCGCTTGGGTGAGTCTGATATCTGGTATATCACCTACGATTTGCCGCGTGATGCCCGCTTTGCCTATCGCATGGCACCGGATGTGCCTTATGTAGGCCAGAATCTGGCACGTGAAGTGTTGCGTGCGGCCTTGCAGCGGGACCCGCTTAATTCCAGGGCGCTGCCGGAGAACAGCAAGGATCTGTTCGATGGCGAGTCGGTCTTGCGTTTGACGCAGGCACCGGCCCAGGTGGTGAGTCTGGAGTCGCAACAGTTGGGACAGGGGCAATGGCGTACGGAACGCCTGCCCAGCGAGGCTTTGGGTGTGGAGCGGCAGGTGCAGATTTATCAGCCTGCTGGCACTCGAGCCCAGGACATTGATCACACCTTGATTTTGTTTGATGGCCGTGACTATCGGGATTTGGCGCGCGCGCCCGCCATGCTGGATTCCTTGATTGCGCAGGGGCGCGTGGAGCCTATGTGGTTAGTCCTGGTGGACAACCCGGGCATGGCGGAGCGGGCACGGGAGTTGCCGCCGAATGAGGCTTATATCCAGTTTCTGGACACGGAGCTGATGCCTTGGTTGCAGGCCCAAGGGGTGCAGTCGGCAGCGGACAAGACGGCGATTGGCGGTTCCAGCTATGGGGGTTTGGCGGCCATGCATGCGGCTTGGCGTTTGCCGCAGTGGTTTGGCAATGTTTTGAGTATGTCCGGCTCGTTTTGGTGGGCTCCCGCTGGCCAGGCGCGTGGGCAGTGGCTGACGCGGCAGATGGCGGATTCGCCTGCTGTGCCGGTGAAGATTTATATGAGCGCCGGGGTGTTTGAGTCCTCAGGCTCCAGCCGGGATGTCAGCCTGGTGCAGGCTAATCGCCATTTGGATGATGTGCTGCGGGCCCGGGGGTATGACGTGCGTTACGTGGAAAGTGCGACGGCGCATGATTTCGTGGCGTGGAGGGATGCGTTGGCGCTGGGGCTGGAGCATTTGTTTGGGGTTGAACATGAAGAGGCTCCGGCTGAGCGGAAGAGGTAGCTGCAGTTGGGCTTATAGGCGGTGAGGTACGGGCTACAGACGGGCTCAGGAGTCTGGACCGGGGGGCTGTTCGAGTCGGGGCAGGCTCCGGCTGGGCTGAGCACTTGCTGGTGCTGCGCACCGGTGCCCTGGTCAAGAGAGAGCGACGGGCGCATCCTGAACTCGCCGGGTACTTGGTCCCCCGTACATGGACGCCCCTGTTTTGCCAAGCACTCACTTCATGTTGGACAGTGGGTCGAGATTGCACCCGTACATTCGGACTTGATTGCCGCGTCAGCGGCGGTCCCTGATGGGTTTTGCTGGTTGGTGCCTCAATCGGACCAGCGCACTGCGTTGTGCCTGGGGGACATCGGGTTTAACCAACCACGGTCTGACCTATCTTGCCATCATGTCGTGCTTGCCTGAGCAATCGGGGGAAGGGTTAATAGTGGTTTTTAAAGGGGAGCTCAGTTCAGCCTGACTATGAGCCGTCAGGCGTATAGTCAGGCTGGAAGGTTCGTTGATTGGCCAGTAACGCCCAGACGATACGGGCATTTTTGTTGGCTAATGCAACCGCCGCTACGTTGGTGTGAGATCGCTGCAAGAGTCGTTGTAGCCAACCGGTGGGCTCTGCGGCTTGCCGCGCACGATAGATTACCGCTCGAGCGCCATGAATTAACAAGGTACGCAGATATTGATCTCCTCGTTTGCTGATTCCCAGGAGCACGGACTTGCCACCACTGGAGTGCTGCTTGGGCACTAAGCCTAGCCACGCGGCTAACTGTCGGCCATTGGTGAAGTTTTTGGCATCGCCGATCGTGGCAACCAAGGCACTGGCGGTGATCGGGCCAATGCCCGCAATTTTCTCAAGTCGGCAGCTCGCTTCATTGGCCTTATGCCAGGCTTTAATCTGCCGCTCCAACTCATGGACCTGTTTATCCAGTTCTTTTAAGTGATCCAGGAGCCGGAGTATGAGTAATCGAAATGAGCCTGTCAGCTCCTGATTCGCCTGCTCGAGTAGCGCAGGGACACGTGTATGCAGGTGAGAGATTCCCTGTGGGACGATCAGCCCGAACTCAGCCAGCAATCCGCGGATCTGATTGGCCTGTGCGGTCCGTGCCCGTACGAACCCTTGTCGAGCCCGGTGCAAGGCCAAGACGGACTGTTGTTCGATATTTTTGATCGGTACAAACCGCATGTTAGGCCGAGCCACTGCCTCGCAGATGGCTTCGGCATCAGCAGCATCGTTCTTGTTGGTTTTAACGTAGGGTTTAACAAACTGAGGGGCAATCAAGCGTACGGTATGTCCGAACGATTCTAATTTACGGGCCCAATGATGCGCACTGCCACATGCTTCCATGCCAATAAGGCAGACCGGTAAGGTAGCGAAGAACGTGGCCATCTGGTCGCGTTTGAGCTGTTTTCTTAATACGGTTTGGCCTTGTTCATCAACGCCGTGCAGTTGAAAAACGTGCTTTGCCAGATCGATACCCAGTGTCGTAATCTTCATGATGGACGCCTCGCTCGGTTCAAGTGGTTGGTGCTACGCCCACTTTGGCACATAGGATGCCGGTGCGGGTAGGGGTGTCCATCCCATTGGACCAAGTACAAGCGCCTGGCTCAAACAGCAGGCCCCTTGCATCCCTACGCAATCTCAGGCCCGCGGCAAGCACTCTGATCCGCCCCGCCAGAGCCTGCCCCGACCCGAACAGCATGGTGGCAGTGCGCTTGAGTGGGCCTGCTTTCAATTTTTGATGGAGGACTCGTTGGGGGCGCTGGAGTTGCTCGATCTAGTGCAGAAGATTTGACTGGGCTAGGGGATGATGCCGTAGGGTGTTGTTGGCAATGTGGGCTACTCTGATGCTGACCTGACCTGACCTGACCTGACCTGACCTGACCTGACCTGACCTGACCTGACCTGACTTGATTTGATCTGACTGAGTCTGGCTCCACTTGGCCACACTCCTCGTAATTCGGTTTGCTGGTGTTTTTCCTTGGCTTGGCATTCTGTGATCAGTTCTTATCGGCGTGATCACTCATGTGGATGTGGGCATGCTGTTATCTGGAGTTTTTCGTTTGGCGATTTAAAAGCCAGACGTGCCATCACGTTGGTGACTTCGGATTCAGTGTCTCAATTCATGCTTTTTTGACAGGGAAAAAGTGTCAATGTCGCTCAGGACGGGTCAAGAGTAATAAAAAAGGGCGGAATCTCCGCCCTTTGTTGCGTCTGGCTGTTTAGCCTTGGTCCAGTGTGGCACCACCGTCTACGCGCAGGTCGGACAGGGTGATGTGGCTGGCGCGATCCGAGAGCAGGAACAGGACGGATTCGGCGATTTCTTCGGGGGTGGCGATTTTCTGCAGGGGGATGCCCAGGCGGTAGTTTTCGCCGGAACCTGCGATGACGGTTTCGCGTGAGCTGCCTTGTGCCCACATGGCTTGTTGCATGGGGGTGTCGGTGGAGCCGGGGGAGATGATGTTCACCCGGATGCCGTGTGGGGCCAGTTCCAGGCCCAGGCAGCGGCTCAGTTGGGTGACGGCAGCTTTGGAGGCGGCATAGGCGCCCATGGCGATGCGTGGGGTAGCCGCAGAGTTGGAGCTGACGTTGACGATGGCACCTTGTTTGCGCTCGATCATGCCTTTGGCTACGTTGCGACAGACGTTAAAGACGCCCGTGGTGTTGATGGCGAAAGTGCGGTCCCATTGCTCGTTGCTCAGCTCCGTGATACGGCCCATTTGCAGGACGCCCGCAACACAGGCCAGGCGTTGGATAGGCCCCATTTTTTCCTGGCCTTGTGCCAGTGCCTCATCGACGGCCTCTGCCTGGCTGATGTCGACCAGGTGGCAGGAGACGCGGTCGCCGTAGCTGGACTGGCTCAGTTGGGTCAGGCCTTCTGCGTCCAGGTCCAGGGCGATGACGCGTGCGCCACGCTCCAGCAGCAGTTTGCTGACTGCTGCGCCTATGCCACGGGCTGCGCCCGTGACGGCGATGCATTCACCCGCAAATTCGTGTGTGCTCATGTGTACTCTCCGTTTAGCTTTGCAGGCTGTCCCGAATCTCGGCGCAGGTCAGACTGACACCACAGCGTTGCGAGACGTGGCGGATGGCCATGTGGTGTTCTTCCAGCGAGAAGTCGGCAACGCCGTCAATGGCCAGGAAGGGCTGTACGTCTTGCATGAAGGCTTCCAGGGCAGTGGTCATGCAGCCGATGTGGGCGTAAACGCCGGTGATGATCAACTGGTCGCGGCCCAGATTGCGCAGTTGCTCACGCAGATCGGAGCGCTGGAAGGCGCTGTAGCGCCATTTGGTCAGCATGATGTCCTGCTCGGCCGGTGTCAGCTCGGGCACGACGGCTTGCTGGGTGTGAAATTCGGTGGCGGTCAGGCCTGGGCCCCAGAAGTCGTTCAGCAGAGCACGGTCTTTCTCGGGCTGCTCGGTGGGCTGGGCGGTGTAGAACACGGGAATTCCCAGCTTGTGGCAAACGTCGCGCAGCGCGGCGATACGTTCGATCAGCATGGGGATAGGGGCTTGGCTCATATCGTATTTCTGCAGAAAGTAGGTCTGCATGTCATGAATGAGCAGCGCAGCACGATTGGCCTGAGGCCGCCAATTGACGCGGTTGGCTACGGGGGTTTGAGGCAGCTCGTAGCTGGGCAAGGCGTGAATGGTCATGAATCGTGTCTCCGTTAAAGGGTGATGTCTTGTGCCAGACCCAGTGAGTTGATCAGGGTCATGAGTTTATTGCCGGTCTCCTGACGCTCCAGAGCAGGGACAGAGCCGTCCACAATGCCAGCGCCAGCCGATAAGGTCAGACCTTGCTGGGTGTAGTGGCCGCAACGGATGGCCACAGCCCATTCGCCGTTGCCTTCGTGGTCGTTCCAGCCGATGGCGCCCGCAAAGTAGCCGCGATCAAAGACTTCGGTGGCTTCGATGGCTTGCATGGCGGGTTGGGTGGGCAAACCGCACACGGCTGGTGTGGGGTGCATGGCCAGTGCCAGTTCCAAAGAGGTAACGGATGGGTCACGCAAACGGCCGCTGATACGCGTGGACAGGTGCCACAGGTTAGCGGTGCTGGTCAGGCTGGGGCCATCCGGCACGTCCAGGGAGTCGCAGAACTGGGACAGGATACGCACCACGTCTTCAATGACGTAGGCATGTTCACGCAGGTCTTTGCCCGATGCCATCAGGGTTTCGGCGCTGGCTTGGTCGCGTTGCGGATCGGCAAAGCGTGGGGCCGTGCCTGCCAACGGGTTGACAGTCACCAGGTCGCCTTGGCGGCGTACCAACAGTTCGGGGCTGGCTCCAAAAAACAGATCCGGATCGTGGGCCTGGCCACCCGGCAAAGGCAGGGCGTAGGTGTAGCCGGCAGGATTGCTGTGGAGCATATTGCTCAACACTGTCTGGCGGTCCAGGGCTTCGTTCAGCGTGATGGTGACAGTACGGGCCATCACGGTTTTGGAGATGTTTTGTTCGCGCATCGTTGCCAGGATGCGGCGGACGCTGTCTTCATAGCCCTCACCATTGGGCAGCAGGCTTTGGCTGGCAATGCTGTTGCCGGATTTGGCCAGCGGTGGGCGCTGGACCGGGCGTAGCAAGACCGGATCGCGTCGGTACTCCTTGGGCACGCGCAAATAGGCTTCGCGGGCCGGGTTAAAGGGAATGGCACCCAGTAGCAGAGGGGTGTCCAGACCTTGTTGCTTGGCTTGCGACAGCAAGGTTCGGGCATCGTCCAGCAGTTGCCCCTGGGCATTATGGGTATGCCGCTCCAGTGCCGTGCCGTGTGCCATCAAACTGACGGTGGGAGAGGCAAATACGCTGCTGTCGGCCCGGTAATGCTGTAACCATTCTTCAATGGCGGCAGGGCGGACTTGGTCGTCGATACGGCTGTTCATAGGAGTCCTTTTTAAGGGCAGGGGTTTTGCCGTTGCGCCCTTTTTTTTGAAAGGGGCGCGTCGGGCGATTACTTCAGGTGAAGACGCGTGATGCGGTCAGCGGTCTGGTCATCCTTGCCTTTGGATTTGTTGACCAGGTAGGCATTGCCTTCGCCATCCAGGGAGACGTGGTTGGGGAAGCTGCCACCGTCCAGGTTGGCAACGATCTCGCCCTTGCCGTTCACGGCGGTCACGGTGCCTGCACCGCGCGAGGCCACGTAAGCCAGGGATGTCTTGGGATCGAAGACCACGTTCAGGGCACCGGCACCGATCTTGATGTCGTGCTGAACGGCACCGTCTTTGGCGTTAATGATCAGCAGGTTGTCGCTACCCTGGGAGGCTACGTAGATTTGTCCGTTTTTGCTATCCACTGCCACACCGGCCGCTCCACGTGCGCCTGGCAGGGCGTAGACGGTCTGGGCATTGCTGTTTTTCAGATCAACAATGATCAGCTCGTTGGTGCTGGCGCTGACGGTGTACAGACGACCATTCTCGTCATCCAGGGCCAGGCTCATGGGGCTGAGCTGGCCGCGAGTTTGGGATTTCAGCTCGATGGGGTCCAGTGCCGTCAACTTCTTCGTGTCAAAAACAGAAATCAGCTTGGAGCCGGGTGAAGAGACATAGGCACGCTGGGCTTTTGGATCCACGATAACGTCACGGGCATGGCTGGCGGCACCATCCTCAAACTGTTTCACCAGTTTCAGGTCTTTCTGACTGTAGACCGCGACCGTATTGCTGCGGGTGTTGGTGACCCAAACGTTGCCGTGTGCATCGTCCACATCCACGCCATAAACGGCTTGAACCTGGCCATCATCGCGGCTTTGTTGAGCGGCTGGAGTCACGCTGGCTTCAATGGCCAGGGTCTTGGGGTTCACTTTGACCAATTGCGATTGCTTGACGGGTGGGCGGCCCACGGCGGAAGTCACAAACAGCACGTTGTTCTTGGGGCTGTAGGCGCTTTGGTACAAACCGGGCACCAGGTGCTGGGATTGCCGTTCAAATTTGTCCTGACCGCTCAGCTCAACTTTAGGGGAAACCTTCAGGTTGAAGATGTCTGTCGTCGAGGGTTTGCTGACTTGCATGACCACAGGGTGTACACCCACAGCGGCATCAGCGGGGATGGCGATCTTGGTGCTCAGGTTGCCTTCTTTGTCGGCAACCAGGGCTTGAGGGGTCAGGGCGTGACCGTTTTGCAGCAGAATCACTTCCTGGCCAGGCGTGAAACCACGGCCAGCCAGTTGAGCCTCGGTGCCGGCATAAACCACGCCAGCGGCATTCAGGGAGCCGCGGAAGTTGGCGTCAGGCTGGTCAAAAGCGGGGGCGGCAAAAGCGTTGGCCAGGGACAGCGACAGGACGGCTGCGCTCAGGCCGGCCTTGCGCAGCAGTGCAGCAGGGGTACGACGAATGCAATTGACATTGATTAGCATCTTTTAATCCTAAATAAAGGTTCGGTCGACAAGACGGTCCATGTAGGAGGTCTTTCTACAGGCGTGTAGCAGGTTTGGGTAGAACAGAATTGAGATGTCAGGCATTGGGTGGGCTATCCTGTTTGCTGGCCGAGCGCAGGCCTTGGTTGAGCACGCCGAAACCACAGGCGACAGCAGCACAGGCCAAACCGCCGACGGCCACGGCGACCGCTGGGCCCAGCAAACGGGACAGATAACCCATTTGCATATTGCCCAGGGCCTGGCCCAGGGAATATTGCGTCATCCACAGGCTGGAGACACGGCCCAACAGGTAATCGGGGGTGTGGTGCTGAACCAGCGCCATACGCATGATTTTGGAGATGGTATCGGCAGCGCCCATGATGGCCAGGCAGATCAACGCCCACCACAGCGTGGTTTGCAGGGACAGGGCCGCAACCGCCAGGCCCCAGATCAGCACGGCAAGCACAATGGCGGCACCGGGGCGGGACACTTGGCGGCACCAGCCGCTGGACAGGGCGGCCAGCGTGGCACCGACGGCCGGAGCGGCGTAGAGATAGCCGGTGGCGGTGGCACCCATTTTCAGAATGGTGTCGCCCCACTCGGGCATCAGGGCCAAAGGCGTGGCCAGAATCAGGGCAGCCAGATCAATCAGCAACAAGGCGCGCAGCAAGGGGTGGCTGGCTACAAAGCCCAGGCCATCGCGCAGGGATTGGAAGGCGTTTTTCTGGGGCTGCTTGCCCGCTTGCGGAGGCAAGGGTGGCAGAGCACGCAAGAGCAAAGGGGTGACGATGACACCGCACAGCACGATCACGTAGCAGAAAATCAGGCCAGGACCGGAGATCAACACGCCAGCCAGTGCGGGGCCGATAATGCCGCCCAGTTGCATGGCCAGACCGGACAGGGCGGCCGCCGCGGCCAGCTTGTCACGGCCGACCAGGGCCGGGGTGGCCGACATCATAGCCGGTACACTGATCCCGCCCGCCGCACCACCAATGGCAGCGGCCACATAGATCAACCAGACCTGCGGGTTGGGCAGCAGCGTATTGAGCAGGAACAGCACCACGCTGATGATATAGACACTGCGTGACCAGACCATCAGGCTGCGCCTGTCCATGCGGTCCGACAGGACACCGCCGGCAATCAGTGCCAGCACCATAGGGGTGGCCATGGACACGTTCAGAAAGGCAACGGCCACACTGGATTTGGTCAGCTCATAAAGCTGCACGCTGGCAGCCACCATCAACATGCCGGTGACCAGCACCGTGGCGGCCCGAGCAAAGTAGGCAAAGCGAAATGCCCGACTTTCGATCAGTGGCGAGATATCCAGAAAGAAACGTCTTACAGACATGGCTTATACATCGAGTTCAGGTTGGGCTTGTGCCTGTTCGGCAAAAGCCATGGCCGAGTCCATCAGCGGGGCCATGATGGCCACCGCTTCAGTACCGGTCAAATGCGCGTGCAAGGAGGCAATGTCGTGCACATCCAGTTGCCCTGTATAGGGCTTCCACAAATCGGGATGCAATTGTGTACCGGCGTGATCCAGCGCCGCACGGAAGTACAGCATGGGGCCGTCATAGGCGTGATGCTCATACAGACGCACCAGACGGTTATTGTTCTCCACCACCTGGAATACGCTGTCCAGACGTGTGTCGGGCAACTCGGCCAGTGGGTGACCACTGCGCTTGAGGAAATCCACCACACCCTGACGGGTCAGGGAAACGTCGGGCAAGCTGTCCGGATCATGGCCCGCAATATGCAGCAGGGCCTTGTAGATGGCGTTGGGCTCGGGAGCCGGTTCGTTACGCCAGGCGTCGCTGGGGTAGGCGTCCAGCAAGGACAACATGCCTACCCGTTGACCGCGATGACGCAGCTCTACGGCCATGGCCTGAGCAATAATGCCGCCTACGGACCAGCCTGCCAGATGATAGGGGCCGTGCGGCTGCACCTGCTCGATACGATCCACATACACCTTGGCCATAGCGTCCAGGCTGCCATCCAGACCCAGCGAGGCGTCAGACAACACGCTGGCTTGCAAACCATAGACAGCACGGCCAGGCGGCAGGTGACGCGCCAGCGCGCCATAGCACCAGGACAAGCCACCGGCCGGGTGAATCACGAACAGCGCAGGCTGATCGCTCAGCCCCGGACGCAAGGTGATGATGGGACCAAAACCATCGGCTGTCTTACCGCCAGCCTGATCCAGGTGTTTGGCCAGACGGGCAATAGTGGGGTATTCAAAAATAGTGCCAATCGACACGGCCTGACCGCGTGTTTCACGCAGTATCAAAGCCAGTTTGGCGGCCAGCAGTGAATGTCCGCCCAGGGCGAAGAAGTCGTCGTCAGCGTAAAACGCGTCGCTGCTTTCCAGCACGGTGGAGAAAGCGGCGGCGATTTGGTGTTGAGTGGCCCCTTCCAGCGGCAAGCCAGCCGAACGTGCCTGCAAGGCAGGGACGGGCAGGGCCTTGCGATCCAGCTTGCCGTTGGCCGTCACCGGCAAGGCATCCAGGCTGATCCAGGCGCTGGGCACCATGTAGGACGGCAAGTGCTCGCCAATATACGCGGCCAGTGTGTTGTCCGTGCACTGGCTGTCTGCTTGCGGTACCCAGTAAGCCACAATCGCCATTTGACCGGGCACATCCTCACGGGCAATAACAGCGACGTGAGCCACATCGGGGTGGCGCGCCAGCAAGGCTTCAATCTCCCCCAGCTCGATACGCTGGCCACGCAGCTTGATCTGGTGATCGGAGCGGCCCAGGAAAATAACCGCGCCATCGTCACGCCAGCGGGCCACATCGCCCGTGGCGTACATGCGGTCGCCATGCAGGGCATAAGGATCGGGCACAAAGCGTTCTTCAGTCAGGTCTGGGCGGCCCCAGTAGCCTTGCGCCAGCTGACGGCCAGCCAGGTACAGATGACCGGCCACACCGGGCGGTACGGGTTGCAACTGCTCGTCCAGAATGTACAGGGCGGTGTTCCATACGGGGAAACCGATAGGCACAGGCTGGGATTTGTCGTCGCGCGAAGCAGGCCAGTAGGACACGTCCACGGCGGCTTCGGTAGGGCCGTACAGATTGTGTAGCTCGGCGTTCAGCAGGGAGTGGAAGCGGTCGCGGGTAGCGGCCGACAGTTCTTCACCACTGCAAAACACCAGACGCGGAGCCAGTCCACGAGCGGCAGGCTCATCCAGGAAGGCGCTGAGCATGGAGGGTACAAAGTGCAGCACGGTGATGCTTTGTTCGCGCATCAGGCGGGCAATATGCGCCGGGTCGCGGTGGGCTTGTGGCGGGGCTACGACCAGGGTTGCCCCTGACAGGAAGGGCAGGAAGAACTCCCACACCGACACGTCAAAGGTGGCCGGGGTTTTTTGCAAGATGCGATCACCGGCACCCATGCCGTAATGGGTTTGCATCCACACCAAACGGTTGACGATGGCGTCGTGGTTGATCAGCACGCCTTTGGGGGTGCCGGTAGAGCCGGAGGTGTAGATCAGGTAAGAGGGATCGTGCGGGCCTGCGGCGGTCCAGGCTTTTGCACTGCAAGCTTGTTCAGGCTGAGGAACCAGCAGGGTGGCGTTCAGCGTGCAATCGGGCTGGCCGACCAGCAGGCGCGGTTGAGCGGCCTGCAAGATGGTGTTCAGGCGATCGGCAGGCTGGTCCAGATCCAGCGGCAAGTAGGCAGCACCAGCACGGTGAATGGCCAGCAAGGACAGCACCAGCTCCAGCGAACGAGGCAGGGCGACGGCGACGATGTCCCCGGTCTGCACACCGGCCAGGCGCAATTGCGCGGCCAGATTGGCGGTTTGTTCGTTGATCTGGGCGTAGCTGAGCTTCTTGCCTTCAAACTCCAGGCCACTTTGTTCCGGGTGAGCCTGTAACTGGGCGTGGATCAGTGCCCACAGCGTTGTTTCAGGAACCGGGTGAGCGGTCTGGTTGACGGTCTCAATCCAGTGGTGGTGTTCGGCATCCGTCAAGGTCGGCACGGCAGACAGGGTTTCAGCCTGCAAAGCACGCAGCAGGAACTGCTCCAGACGGATCAGATGGGTTTGAATCTGCTCTTCGGTGTACAGACGCGGGTTGGCTTCCACTTCCAAGCGCAGGCCACCGGCATCGGGCTGAGCGCGGAAGGTGAAGTTCAAGTCTTCCACGGGGCCAGCGCACAGTACGGTCTGGCTGGCGGTCAGGCCCGCTTGTTCGTAGGGCGCATCGAAAGGCAGCACGTTGATGATGGGCCCGTGCAGACGACGCATGCCGCCCAGCAAACCCAGATCCCGGCGCAGTTGCTCACTGCGGTAGCGACCATGACGACGCGCCTGACGCAGAGCCTTGGAAACCTGAATCAGGTACTGATTCAAAGGCTGGGATTCGTCGATATGCAAGCGCAGCGGAGCCACATTCATCACGGTGGAGACGATACGGGCGCTGATATGGCCCAGACGGCCCATCCAGGGCACGCCTACCGTGCATTCGTCCTGGCGGGTGTGACGGCGCACATAGGCGGCGGTCAGGCCCGTCAGAATATCAGGCCAACTGATATCACTGCTTTGTGCCAATGCTTGCAGGCTGGCTGTCAGTTCGGGCTTGACGGCGCTGCGTGCCAGCAGGAAATGATGGTCGCTCAAAGCCTGGGATTCGCTCAGGCTTTGGGCGGGTTCTGCATCGCTTAAGGTGTCCAGCCAGAACTGTCTGTCTTTGCTGCGGCGCTCGCTATCCCGATAGCGTTGATCGTCATCCTGCAAAAGGGAGAACGATTCCAACTCATGTCCATGATCTTCACAGCCACTGAGCAGGGCCTTGTAGAGCTTGACCACTCGCGTTTCGATCAGCGCCATGCCATAGCCGTCAGCGGCCAGGTGATGGATACGCTGATACCAGAGATGGTGCTTGGGCCCCAGCACAAACAGGATGTGCCGTGCCAGTGGCGCAACGGTCGGGTCCAGCGGTGTGCGCAGGTCGGCCATCAATTGGGTCTGTGCTTGTTCGGCCCCGTCTGCATGCGCGGACAGGTCCACAATTTCCAGTTGAATTGGCTCTTGCGGGCGCAGGTACTGGGCCGGGCCGTCGGGCGTGTCCACCATGCGCAAGGTCAAGGCATCGGCCTCGGTCAGCGTCAGATTGATGGCTTGTGCAAACAGCGCAGTGTCCAGCGCCGAGTGGATATGGGTGCAATGCCCGGTATTGAAAATCGGGTTAAGCGGGTCCAAACGCTGGGCGTACCACAGACCTTCTTGTGCTTCGGTCAGGGGGCGCAATGGCCGTTCGGAAGGGGAGCTAAACATAAGCGTGTTGCAGTAAGAAAATCAGCGGCCGTTTTGTTGGGCACGCTCGATCAGCGACCACCATTGGCCCAAGGTAACGACCGAGGCCATTTCGGAAAACTCGATAGGAGCGCCGGCTTCGCGCCAGCGAGTGGCCAGGGTCATGACGCGCATGGAATCCAGGCCCAGATCGATCAGGTTGTCGTCGTCCAGGATGTCCTGCGGGTCTTCATGCAGCATGGCGGCAATGTCTTGCCGCATGCGTTCCAGGGAAAGGGGAGTACTCATGACGATTCTTGCGTTGTGTTTTCTAATTGCTCGCGCAGTTGGGCGCGCAGTTCCTTGCGGCTGATCTTCAAGGCCGCGGTTTCCATGAAACGGTCTACAAACACGATTTGATCCGGTACCTTGAAGTCGGCCAGACCACGGCTGCGTATCCATTTCTTCAGTTCAATCGCGCGAGGCTTGTCATCCTTGGGGATGATGAAGGCGCAACTGCGCTCGCCCAGGAACTCGTCAGGCACCGACACCACGGCAGCATCAAAGACCTGCGGGTGGGCCAGCAGATGATCTTCAATTTCCTCGGCGGAGATTTTTTCGCCAGCGCGGTTGATGTGGTCAGTGGCACGGCCCTGAACCATCAGGTAGCCTTCGGGCGTCATGCGTACCACATCGCCGGTGCGGTAAAAGCCGTCCTCGGTAAAGGAGCGGGCATTGGCTGACGGGTTGTTGTGATAGGCGCGGATTGTGTAGGGGCCACGTGTCAGCAGATAGCCGGTTTCGCCAGGGGCCACCGGATTGCCGTTGTCGTCCACGATCAGGATTTCATCGTCCGGGCTGATAGGGCGGCCCTGGGTGTTGATGATGGTGTCCTCGGGGTCGTCCAGGCGGGTGTAGTTCACCAGGCCTTCGGCCATGCCGAACACTTGCTGCAAGGTGACGCCCAGAGTGGGTCGCACGCGCTTGGCCGCTTCGGCGTTCAGTTTGGCACCGCCCACCTGGATCACTTTCAGCGACTCCAGATTGACATTGGTTTTGGTGGCTGCATCCATCCACAGCATCAGCAGCGGGGGAACCAGACTAGTGTCGGTTACGCCTTCGCGCTCGATCAGCTCAAAGCAAACGTCCGGGCTGGGGGCAGGGCTTAGCACCACTTTGGCACCGGCGTACAGCGCACCCAGAAAACCAGGTGAACTCATGGGGAAGTTGTGGGCAATAGGCAAAGCGCCCAGAAACACGCTGTTCTCGTCCAGACCGGCAATCTTGGCGCTCTCGCGCAAGGTGTAGATGTAGTCGTCGTGCGTGCGGGGAATCAGCTTGGACAGGCCTGTGCTGCCACCTGAAATTTGCAGAAAAGCCACGTCGGAAGGCTGGGCTGCTGATACGGGCACGTCTGCGTCGGCGGAGCTGCTTTGCAACTGGGCGAGCGAGGTGAATTCCTGTGCATCGCCCACAATGTAGACCTGCTCCACATGCGGGCAGCGTTCACGCAGCTCGCGTACCAAAGGCAGATAGTCAAAACCGGCATGCGTATCTACACCGATATAGGCGCGTGCCTGGGCGGTATTGGCAAAATGTTCGACTTCGGTAATGCGATGCGCTGGCAGGGCATACACGGGCAGGAGACCAGCACGGAACAGACCGAAGATTACGCTGACAAATTCAGGGATGTTGGGCAGATGCACCAGAACCCGGTCACCCTTGCGCAAACCGGCTTGCAGCAGTCCCGCTGCGATTTGGCTGGCGTACTGGTCCAGTGCGCCATAGGTCCAGCGTTGGACGCTGCCAACAATCGCTTCCCGTTCCGGGTGGTTTTGCGCGCGTGTGCGTAGCATGGCACCAAACGTTTCGCCTTGCCAGTATCCGGCATTGCGATATCGCTGGGCAAAGGCGTCAGGCCATATTTGTTCAACAGGAATAGATGTCATCATGGTAATGAGAACTATTACATAAATAAGTAAGCTTGTCAGATTTACTCGTGCTCAGTCAGCTTAGCGTCAGGCAGTTGAATACTGTCCAGAAAACTGACTGTCCAGGGAGCAAAGGAAGTGTTCAGACAGACCGCGGCGGCATAGTTTGCCGCTGGTCGGTGACTGCGTACCACCAAATCTTGCAAGATGGAGTGAGGGGATTGTACGGTGCATCCGTGATCTGGGTGACCGTCCAAGGATAATTCTTGAGGCTGAATATGAAAACCCGTGCCTGCCTGTTTCAGGGCGGCCTCTTTACCACACCAAAGCGCGTAGAAGTCCAGATCGCTCTTTAGCCAGGAACGCTCGGACGGCACACTGCAATGTTCGACCAGCCCCGGTTTGACGGGCCGGTGTATGGCTTCTATATCCACACCTATGGTTCGGTCGGCTATGCCAAGCAGCACGCGTTCGCCGCTATGCGACAGGCTAAAGTGCAGGTCGGTGTCGTCCAGATCCAGCACAGGCTTGCCATGTTTCAGGTGGGTGATGGGAACGGCGCGAGGTGTACAAGCCAGCAAGGGCGCCAAAAAATGGCGCAGTGCACCGTGGGCCAGCAGGCTTAAATGTTGATCCGACTGGCGCTTGCGGCGGGCGATCACCGCCAGGGTGCTGTCCGGAATCTGGTTCCGTAACCAGGATTCCATACCCACAGGCAGGGGAAGCGACAAGCTGTACACAGCCAGCATGTCAAAGCCCCAAATGGCGTTGCAACAGGACTGCGTCCTGGCGCAACTGTTCGGCTGGGCCGTCGTAAACCAACTGGCCACTACCCAGTAACAAGGCGCGATCCGCCAATTGCAGGGCCAGGCTTAAATTCTGTTCGGCAATCAGCACGGTAATGCCTTGCTTGTTCAGCGTTTGCAACTGTGGCAGCAAGGTGTCCTGAATGGTCATGGGGGCCAGGCCTTCGCTGGGCTCGTCCAGAACAATAATGGAGGACTGCGTCAGTAGCGCACGGGCCAGCGCCAGCATTTGTCGTTCGCCTCCACTTAAGGCAGAGCAGGAGGACTGACGGCGTTCGTACAGGCGCGGCATGGCTTCATAAATGCTGTTCAGTGTCCAGCGATCATCCGAGCGTGGACGACGGGCCAGCCCGGCCAGACGCAGGCTCTCCTGTACGGTCAGTGTAGGGAAGCGGCCCCGGCCTTGAGGCACCAGGGCCATGCCTAGAAGGGCGATTTTGTGGGTGGGCAAACCTGCAATGTTTTGACCGTGTACATGGATTTGCCCACTCCACTGTGGGCCCATATTGAACAGGCAGTGCAGCAGGCTGGTTTTTCCGGCACCGTTGCGGCCCAGCAGGGCCACGCTTTGGCCGCCGGGAATAGCCAGTGAAATCTCTTGCAGAATGTCGGCCCGATCGTAGCGTGCATGCAGGCCCGAGATGTTCAATGCCGTGCTCATGCTGTCTCCAAAGCCAGTTCACCCAGGTAGGCCTGACGCGCACCGGCGTGCTGGCGCACAGCGTCCGGGGTGTCGCAGGTCAGCAAGGAGCCGGACGACAGCACGGCGATCCGGTCACATTCCTGGAAAACAATATCGATGTCGTGGCTGATCAGCAGCACGGCGCATTGGCCGCGCATGGCATGGACCAGCGCCATGACTTCACGGGATTCGGATTCGGACAGGCCAGCCGTTGGCTCGTCCAGCAAGAGGACTCGGGGTTGCTGCGCCAAGGCAATCAGCAAATCCAGAATGCGTTGCTCGCCATAGGACAGGGAACGGGCCAGCAAATGGCCACGGCCGGCCAGGGCGCTGTGTTCCAGCAATGCTTCGGCCGCCTGTTGACTGGCGCTGCGGGCAGATTGGCGGCCCCACCAGTGATAGCCGCATTCTTTTTTGATACGCACGGCCAGAGCCAGATTTTGCAGCAGGCTCAGTTCGGGGAAAATGCGGCTGGTCTGAAAGCTGCGCACCATCCCTTGCCTGGCGCGCTCAATGGGCCCCAGACTGCGCAGGTCCTTGCCTTCCAGCAAAACCTGGCCGTTGGATGGCGTGGTCAGACCACTGATGATATTGAACAGCGTGGTTTTACCTGCGCCATTGGGGCCAATCAGCCCCAGGGTTTCGCCCGCATGCAGTTCCAGGCTGACGTCCGTCAGGATATCCAGACCGCCTACATGCAAGGCCAGTTCGCGCGTGCTTAATAAAACGCTCATGCAGACCTCTTGCGTCGTTCTGCCAGACCATCAGGCATGAACAGAACCGTCAGCACAAAGATCAAACCGACCAGTAACTGCCAACGATCCGTGTAGGAGCTGAGGTAGGTCTGGGCAAACAGATAAAACGTAGCGCCGATGAACGCCCCGCGCCAGGTGCGTATGCCACCGATCACCCCCATGATGATGAGCGTGGCCGAGAAGCTCCAATGCACTTGCTGCGGGCTGACGTACTGGTTTGCAAAGGGATACAGGCCGCCAGCCGCACCCGCTACTGCACCTGCAATCATGAAGGTGTAGAGGCGAATGCGCCATGCCTGATAACCCAAGGCGGCCATGCGCAAGGGCTGGTCGCGCAGGCCGGTCAAGGCCAGCCCGATTGGGGCGCGGCTGAAAGAACGCAGCAGCAACCAGCAGATGACCGCCAGCGCCAGAGCCAGAATCATCAGGGTGTAGGGGGCGCTTAAGGGTAAGTCCCCCAGGCTCAGACGCGGAAAGCCACGCAGGCCATCGGCACCGCCGGTAACATCCCGCCAGCGAAATGCCACTTCCCAGATCAACTGACCGGCAACCAGCGTGGCTACCATGAAAAACAGCTCGGAACTGCGCAGGCTGATCAGCGCCATCAAAACGGACAGCAGGGTGCCTGCCACAATGCCCACCAGCAGCATCAGCGGCAGGGAAGCGCCCCAATACTGGCTGCTGACAGCGGTGGCATAGGCGGCAAAGCCAAAGACCGCACCGTGGCCCAGGGACACCAGACCGCCGTAACCAATCAAGAGGTTGATGCTAAGGACGGCGCAGCCGATCAGCAGGGCTTCGGTGCCAAAGCGCCACAGAAACGGGTCGCCCCAGAAATAGCTGCTCAGCAAGGCCAAACAGGCCAGAGCGGGCCAAAGTCCTGTGCGCAGCAGGCAGGTGTTGAGCTTGTTCATTTAAACCTGACGCGTAGCGGATTTGCTCAAGCCATTGGGCCAGCAAAGCAGAAGGCCCAGCATGACGGCCAGGGTAGCGGCATTGGCAAAGGCCGGGACCCAGACGCGGGCAAAGGTGGTGACGAAACCCAGAATCAGTGCGCACAGCAAGGTGCCGCGTACCGAGTTCAAGCCGCCAATGACCACCACCAGCAAGGCCAGCAAGAGGATTTCTTCATCCAGGCCGGGGTAGACCGACAGCATGCCTGCGCCCAAGGCTCCACCCAAACCGGCCAGGCCCGCGGCCAGCGCCATGCCGATGGCAAACAGGCGACGCGAGTTCAAGCCCAGGGTTTCGACAATCTGGGCGTCCTGCACGCAAGCGCGAATGGCCGCACCCCACAGGGTGCGATCCAGCAGAAACCAGAACAACAAAGCCAGCGTCAGGCCGGTGACGATCAGGAACAGACGATAGGTGGGGAAGGGCAGGCCCATGATCCACACCCCGCCACGCAGCACTTGCGGCAGCATGGGCGAGAGCGTGTCGGCGCTGAAGCCCCAGCGCATCAAATCCGCCAGAATGACGGACAGGCCGTAGGTCAGCAGCACCTGCATCAAGTGGGTGCGCTGGTAGAACTGGCGAAAGGGGAAGCGGTCCAGCAACAGGCCCATCAGCCCGCACAGTGCAAAAGCGGCGGGAAAGGCCAGCCACCAGGGTGCGCCGGATGCCAGCCACTGGACGCTGATATAGCCGCCCAGCAGGAAAAAAGAGCCGTGTGTCAGGTTGATGAAGTTCATCAGGCTGAGCACTAAAGACAGCCCCAGCCCCGCCAACATCAGCAGGGCTGAGAAGGACAGGGCATTGAGGATCTGAAGCAGGAAGTAAGACAAGGTGGAGCTCAAGAACGCGGGCCGGGGTCCTGGATACGTTGGTAAGTGTGGACCACGGTGTTAAAGGGGCGACCTTGCACGTCTTTTTCTACCTGGTTGACGTAAATGTCCAGAATGGACTGGTTGTTGCGCGGGTCAAAAGCCATGGGGCCAAAGGCGGTGTTGATGGGCTTGTCCAGCAGGGCTTGCTTGAAGGCGGCCTTGTTGGACAGATCCCCCTTGACCGCATCCAGACCGGCCTTGATGACCTGGCCGGTTACATAACCGGAGGTGCTGGCCTCGCCGGGCAAGCGGCCACGACTGGCCTGGTACGCGGCCACAAAGTCCTGTGCGGCGGGAGCGCCGGGCGACTGGTGGAAGGTACTGACCCCGCCCAAGGCCGCCTCGCCTACAGCGGTAATCACGTCTTCTTGGTCGAACAGGGCGCCGGGACCCACGATCTGGATCTTGCCGTGCAGTTGGTAATCCTGCATTTGCTGGTGGAAACGCACAGCGTCGGCACCGGCCAGGAAGGTGTAGACAAACTTGGGGTTGCTGGCGGCCAGATTCATCAGGATGGGCGCAAAGTCGGGTGTACCCAAGGGCGTCCAGATGCGCTCCCCCAGCGTGCCGCCTTGTTCCTGATAAGTATTGGCGAAGTCTTCAATGTATTCGCGGCCAGCGGTGTAGTCTGAACCCAGCGTGATACCACCGGATTTTTCGATGTGCTCGAAGGTCCACAAAGCGCCAGTGTGGCCCAGCATCCAACTGGTTTTGGTGGGGCGGAACACGTAGGGGCTGGCGGCTTCACGGGCCAGACCATTGGCAGCGGCGTTGGAAATGAAGGTAGGCAGTTGCGCATCGTGGACGATGTCACGAATGGCCAGCGCGATATTGGCGCTGATGACGCCGCCCAAAATGTCGATCTTGTCGCGCTCGATCAGCTTGCGTACTTTACGGATGGCTTCGTCCGGCTTGCCGTGGTCGTCCTCGACCAGCAACTGCACCTTGCGCCCACCCATTTCGTCATTGCATTGTTGCAGCATCAACTCCAGACCGGCGCGCATGCTTTCGCCCAAGGAGGCGAAGGGGCCGGACAAGGATGTCAGCAAGGCGATTTTCAGGGGGCCGTCTTGAGCGCGAAGCAGGCGCGGTACGCCAAATAGCAAAGGGCTGGCCGCGGCAGCTAGCAAGAGCTGGCGACGTCCAGCACGGGTAGGGGAGAGAGTCACGAGAGCTTGTTTCCGTAAGAGAGCCAAGTTCGCCTGGGAAGACATTTCAGGCAGGAGGCTGCGCTACTAAATGTTAATCATTATCATTTTATGGCCTTTCCTGATGTAAATAAAGGCTCATTGCCTTTGGGTGTCCATTTCAAGCATGGACGCTCAGGGGCAAGAGGCTCCGGTTTTGGGCTGGTCGGCGTATGAAAGCGGCCACGTGGACGCTTTGCAGAAAAGGCGCAGGGTGTGACGCTTAGCGCCCATCCCCATTGATATTGGCGCGAATACGGTTCAAAAATTGCCGTAGCTGGGCCAGTTCCTCAGCCGAAAAACCCTGAATGGCGCGGTGATGAATATCCAGTGCGGCGGGCAGGACGCGCAGAAAGTGTTGCCGACCTTGTTCATGCAAATGAATCAGCACACGGCGCTGGTCCAGAGGATCGGGCTGGCGGGACAGGTGGCCCGCGTTTTCCATCACCACCAGGGCGCGCGACAAGGTAGTTTGATCCACGTCGGTATAGTGCGCCAAGGTGCTGACGCCCAGACCATCGGATTCGTTCAGAAAAGCCAGCACGCGCCAATGCAGCAGGGTCAGATCATGGCTGCGCAGCAAGGTTTGAAAGTCAGCATTTAAGGCCGAAGTACTGCGGTTGAGCAGATAGGGGATAAACGTATCGTGCCCGGTATAGGCGTCAGTCAGAGTACGGCTGGCCATAGTGAAGCGGCTTCCTTGAGGCAGAAAAAAGCAGGCTACTCGTCCAGAGTGATGGAGGTAGCCTGCGAAAGCCCGGTCATCGCTGCAAGCAGACCGGGCAGGTGGTGGTTTTACGGTGAGTGGAACTTAGTTTGCATGATCCACTTTGCGTTGCAAAGTGGCAATTGTCAGGTTCAGTGCGAAGCCCAGTACACAGATCCAGACCAAAGGTACAAACATGTCCAGCGTGCGGTAGCTGCGTGCGGCGGCGGTCAGCATATGGCCCAGACCATCGGTGGAGGCAATCATCTCGGCCAGAAAGACCACTACGCAGGCAATCACGCCGGCCACCCGGACACCGGCCAGCACGGTCGGGCTGATGGCAGGCAGAATGATTTTCCATAGGCAGGCACTGCGGGAGGTTCCTGCGGCACGCGCTGACCAGATCAGCTTGCGGTCCACGGTTTGCGCCGCTACCCAACTGGCCATCAGCACAGGGAAAATGGCGTCTGAAACTACCAGCGCAATTTTCGATGCGCTTTCAAACCCCATGATCAGGATCAGTGCCGGGTAAAGGGCGATCTTGGGGATAGGGGCCAGCAGGCGGATCAGGGCATCCAGCAGAAACGAGCTCCAGCGTGTCAGTTGTGCCATCAGCGCCAGGGCGACACCGGCCACACAGGCAATCAGCAAGCCGCTTAGCAGGCGGTAGACGGTGATGCCCAGGTTCTGCCAGAAGTCGGCCTGGCCAGCCAGTTCCAGCACACGCATCAAAATGGACGAGGGCGCAGGCAGCAACTGCGGGCTGACCCAGCCCGAGCGTGTGCACAGCTCCCAGACAATCAGCATCAAGGCTGGACTGATGCACAAAGACAGTCCCGACAAGTCCCGGCGTTTGGCCGGGCGGGTTGGAGTAGAACGCATGGCGTGTCCCGGTGAGGCTAAGGTTTTGGTGGTCATCGCGTCATCCTTTGTCCATCAGGCTCTGGGTAGAGTCATGCCAATGTGTGCAGCGTTTGCGGACAAACTCGAACAGCGCATCACAGGCAATGCCCAGCACGGCCAGCAGCATGATGACGGCATAGACCGTGGAGTACTGCGCCATATCCATAGAGGTGAACAGCAGATTGCCTATGCCTTCCTGACGCGCAATCATCTCGGAGGACACCATCACGATCAGGGCCATGACCACTCCGACGCGGCAGCCAATCATGACTTCCGGCAAGGAGGCGGGCAGCACAATCTTGCCCAGACGGGCCAGTGGACCCATGCCCATGGACTGGGCCACCCAGATCAGCTTGGGTTCGATGCGGGTTGCGCCGTGATAGCTGTGATAGAGCAAAGGCAGGGACACGCCCAGTGCAATGACCAGGATCTTGGAGAAATCCCCCAGACCGAACCACAGCATCAAGATCGGCATCAAGGCCGCTTTGGGCATGGGGTAGGCCAGGGCCACCAAAGGATAGAAGGCGGTATAGACCAGACGGCTGCGGCCCATGGCCAGACCCAGGGGCACGGCTACGACCAGCGCCAGGGCATAGCCCGCAAACATGCGGCCTACCGACTGCAGGATGGCCGACCAGGCCATCGGGTCGCTGATCAGGGCGGGCAACTCCTGCAGGGCTGCCCAGGGGCTGGGAAAGGAATCCAGCCCCACCCAACGGGCCAGCCCTGCCCAGGCCAGCAGCACCAGAATGGCCGCCATGACCAAAGAGGCCCAGCGATGTTCATACCAGTGCTGTGGCGTCATGGGTGGGCCTCCGCCATCAAGGAGTGCTCCAGACGAATAATGGTTTCCTGATAGACCGGGTTGCGCAGCAGCTCGCTACGGACGCGGGGGCGGGGCAGGTCAATCTCTACCACCTCCTTGATACGGCCAGGCGAGCCGGTCATGACAATTACGGTGTCGGACAGGAAGACGGCCTCGTCCACGCCGTGCGTCACAAAGACCACGGTGTTGCGCAACTGCTCCCACAAGCTGAGCAGTTCTGTTTGCAGCGTGACGCGTGTGTGGGCATCCAGCGCCCCGAAGGGCTCGTCCATCAGCAGGATGTCCGGCTCATAGGCCAGAGTGCGGGCAATGGCTGCGCGCTGACGCATGCCGCCGGACAGTTCACGCGGATAGAAGGAGGCGTAAGGCCCCAGTTTGACCTTGTCCAGCCATTGGCTGGCGCGCTGTTCGGCCTGGTCCTTGGGCATGCCTTGTTCGCGCATGCCGTAGGCCACGTTTCCCAGCACGGTTTTCCAGGGAAACAGGGCGTACTCCTGAAACACCGGGCCCCGGTCTGGACCTGGGCCGGTAATGGGCTTGCCCTTGACGCGGATCTGGCCGCTGGAGCAGGACTCAAAGCCCCCTAACATATAGAGCAGGGTGCTTTTACCGCAGCCGCTGGGTCCCAGAATAGACACAAAGCGCCCTGCCGGAATGCTCAGGGCGATGTCTTGCAGGGCCGTATGGCTGCGGCCTTGCCGGGTGTTAAAGGTTTTACCGACACCATCCAGTTCAATCATGGTGTGTCCTCGCGTAAATCAGCCCGGTAAAAGTCCTGCACGTTCAAGGCTTTTTTCAGGAAACCAGCCTCGTGGTAGCGGTCATAGGTGCCTTGGATGGATTCCAGATTGGGCTGCATGTCGGGCACACGCGCAAAGTCCTTGTCGGTGAACAGGTACTGGGCCAGCAAGTCCTTGGGGGCACGGGTGATTTGTGCGGTCACTTCCACGGCCAGTGCCGGATCCTTGCTGAGCATGCTCATGGCCGTTTTCAAGTCCTGCACGTAAGCGCGCACCACTTCGGGGTTGGCGTCGCTATAGGATTTGCTGCAGGCCTCGAAAATCTGCACGGATGGGCTGGCTACTTCGGACAGGGAGAACAGTTTGCGCAAACCGCCTTTCTTTTCGTTCAGCAGGGCAAAGGGTTGGGCCATGGGACCGGCATCAATGCGGCCACTGCGAATGGCGTCGGCTGCAGGGGGAAAGCCGGTTTCGACGATTTTCACGTCCTTGTCCGGGTCAATACCGTTCTGACGCAGCCACAGCAGCATGTCGAAGTACACCCCGGCTCCATAAGCATTGGTGCCAATGACCTTGCCTTTCAGGTCCGCCGCAGTCTTGATCGGGCTGTCTTCTTTCACGGCCCAATAGACGGAGAAGTGATCATCGTCCGAGTGCACATGCTGGGCCACGATATAGGCTTCCAGACCGCTTTCGATCGCGCCATTGGCCAGCGACATGGGGGCCATGGTGGAGCATTCCAGAACGCCAGCCCGCATGGCTTGCACCATGGGCGAGGTACCCTGGAACTGGGTCCACTGGATTTGATATTTCTTGCCCAATTGAGGGAACAGCTCGGGGCGCTTGGCCATCAGATACTTGGCTTCTTCACCCGGAATGGTCCAGCCTACCCGCAGGGTGGGGACTTCTTGAGCCTGACTCAGACCATGACAGCTCATCAGGGCAAACAGCAACGCAGCGGTTTTTTTCATCGCCGGGCCGCCCCAAGATGAAAAGCGCCCTCTTGGAGGGCAGCAAGCCGAAGGCGCAGCGTGGGAGTCTTTTTTCATCGCCGGGCCGTCCCAAGATGAAAAGCGCCCTCTTGGAGGGCAGCAAGCCGAAGGCGCAGCGTGGGAGTCTTTTTTCATTCCTGTGTCTCCTTGGCAAAGTGTTCGGCACGGGCAGGGGCCAGGCCGATGTGATCCAGCATTCCCAGTACGCGGGCCAGCACGTCGCGGCGGTATGCCTGTTGCTGGTCCACCGGGTATTCGTGAAAGCCCTGTCCGCTGCGCAGACCGTTGCGTCCACTTTCCATATAACGGGTGATGATGTCGGGTACGGCGTAGCGTTCCGGGTCCAGGTTCTGCGACAGGTATTGCCCGGCGTGATACAGAATGTCGTTGCCGCCGTAGTCGATGAACTCCAGCACACCGATACTGGCAAAGCGGAAACCCAGGCCGTAGCGGGTGGCTTTATCAATATCAGCCGCACTGGCCACGCCTTCCTCCACCATACGAGCGGCCTCGTTCATGATCAGGGTTTGCAGACGCGGAACGATGAAGCCGGGGTGGCAGCCACAGACCACCGGTACTTTGCCGATGGATTCCAGATTGCTTTGCAGGCGGCTCAAGGTCTGCTCGCTGGTGCCGGGGTGGGCGCTGATTTCAACCAGGGGGATCAGGAAGGCCGGGTTGAGCCAGTGTGCGTTCAGGAAACGCTCGGGGTGGCTCAACATGGGGGCCAGATCGGAGGCCAGCATGGTGGAGGTGGTGGAGGCGATCAGCGCATCGGGCCGGGCCAGTTCGCCGATACGCCCCAGGGCGTCGGTCTTGGCGTCGCGGGTTTCGGGCACGCCTTCGTAAATCAGATCGGCCTGGCCCAGCACGTGCGCCGCTTCGCTCAAGGGAGCGACGCCGATGCAGTCCAGATAGCCGTCGATCTGCTCAGTGATGAACATGCCCAGGTCGGCCAGTTGTTCCAGCGTGGCACGCAGTTCCTGGCGTATTTCGCCTTCCAGACGGGCGCTATCAGCAGGCTGACGGGGTTTGAAATCCAGTAAGGTCACGGCTTGGCCGCGCAGCGCATAGGCCAGGGCGATGCCCCGCCCCATGCGACCTGCGCCCACCGCAACGATACGTTTGATCGGGGCGGGCGTGTTCATCAGGCCCTCCCGGCGTGCAGCATCTCTTGCAGTTGCTCGCGGCTCATCGTGTCCAGGCCCAGGCTGGCCAGTGTGCGTTGGCCCTGGCGCAGATCTTCACCCACGATGGCACCGGCAATCGCCAGCAAGCCTTTGGTGACGGGGGCGTCCACACCGGCCCAGTCGGCTACCGATGCAAAGAAGGCCAGCCCCAGCATAGTGTCTTCACGCATGTAACGGTGTTCGTGCAGGTCGATCTTCTCGCGCCAGTCGCCGCTTTTCACCAGCTTGGAGTGCGAGGAACGGTCGCCATACATCCACTGATCGTTTTCGTAATGATCGGACAGCGGGAAGTGCGGGGCACCGTAGCCCAGCGCCTCACGAATGCGCATGCGCTCATTGTCCAACTGCGTGGTCACGGCACGGACCGAAGGCTGAGTGCCTTCGTTGTGAATATCCCAGGCCGGGAAGTGCTCCAGCGGGCCTGCGTTCATCATGATCAGTGGGGGGTGGATGATGGGGCCGGCATTCATCAGGGCGCCGGACAGGGCATCTTCACAGCGTTCCACGCTGGGGAATACTTTGCCAATCACCTCCAGGGCGTGGTCGGTATTGCGTGCAGGGTACACGCCGGTAGGCAGGCGGGTGGCGCGGGTGGTGATGTTGATCACGGTATCGCCATGCTTGCGGGCCAGCCAGGGTAGGGTGCCGGTTTCGGCCCAACTGACATCGGCTTTGTTGCCGGTGCCGCGCACGATCTCACTCATGATGAAGGAGCCGAAGGTGCCTGGGGGCAGAAACACGACCTGGCCGTCTGCCAGGTGGGGAGCCATGGCGCGGGCAATATCGGTTTGTGCAATGGCGGGCGAAGGAATCAGTACCAGGTCGGCACCAGCGATGGCCTCGCCAATATCGGCGCAGATTTTGGCAATGGGGATGTCACGCTCGCCTGCTTCGTCTTTCAGTGTCATGACTGGACGGTCCAGCAAGGGCTGCAACTGGGCTGTATCACGACGCCACAAGCGTACTTCGTGGCCTTGTTCGCTCAAGTCTGCCGCTGCCGCGTAACAACCGTGCCCGCCACCTAATACCGCTACCTTCATGTTTGTCTCCAATCTCTTTTTTTGATTTCTATGCACTTGCATATAAATACAGACTAAAAGAAGTTGAGGTCTAAAACAAGAGGATGGATGGGGGGAGTTACCCTAGGGCGGGAAAACTTGGATGGGGAATGAAAGGGTGTGCCATGTGTGCCGGGAAAACGCGCTTAAGCCGCGTCACAGGCCAGTTCCAGGGCACGCAAGGTGGCGTGTGCCAGAACGTGGCCGTGACCGGCCTCAGGCAGAATATGCAGATTCGCCTGCATGCCTTGGGCCTGTAAGTGCGCTTGCAGTTTTTGCATGGAGGGCAGGGTTGGCACGCCATTTTTGCGCCCTTCTGGCCCCGCAGCCTGAGCATTTAGCGGGTACCAGGCCTCTGCGGCACCGGCCAGAATATCCACCTGTACTGGCTTGCCCAATGGCCCCAGTAAGGTCCAGATCAGGGGGGCGTGCCACCACAAAGAAGGGCTGGCGCACAGGTAATGATGGATGGGCAGACTGCGCTGGCTAAGGGCATACAGCACGAACAGACCGGCGTAGGAGTGGCCGTACAGGCTGATGCGTGAACGGGTCAGCGCAGGCTCCACGTTTTGGGCCAAGGCTAGCGCCATGCGTATTTGTTCGATCATGGCGGGCGCGCCACCCGCCTGCCATTGGGGGACGCGCGGGTCTTGCCATAAGCCGCCGTCCGGGCCGGGCGGGGTGTAATCCAGGGCGCGATAACGCGTGATCTGATCGCGTTCGCCCTGATAACCCAATGACAGAATCGCGCAGTGCTGCAAGGCGGGGTGGCCGCTTTCTTCCAGCAGTGGCAAGGTCCACTGGCCATCGAGCAGGCACAGCAAAGGCAGGGCACCCTGTTCAGGCTTGCCCTCCGGCAGGCGCAGCAAGACGTGATGCGGATGGCCGCCCGCAGGCGGCAGTTCCAGTGCAATCAGGCGGGACATGAAGGCTTAGGAGGCGGGCTTCAGATCAATCATATAGGTGCCTTCCATCGGCACGGTCAGGAAGCGTTGATTCACTTCTTCCAGTGTTTTCAGGGCCGAGACACCTTCAAAACGCTCCGGGTGAATCCAGCTTGCCAGTGCCTCGATAAAGATCATGTGCAAAGGCGAATCGTTAAAGGCGTGCCAGATACCGTGGCTATTACCGCTGCGCACGGCGGGCAAGGCCTGCAGACGGTTGCCGTCAATAATGGCTTGCAAACTTTTGCGTGCCTGTTCTTCGCTGACGCCTGTGCCAATCGTCAAGCCGCCGGAGGTGGTGCGCTTGCCTGCGCCTGTGCCGGTGGCCACATAGACGACAGGGGCGCGGGAATGGATGTATTCAAAGTTAAGTTTGCCGGTGGCGCTTTTCAGGACATCGGCGCCAATATTGTGGCCGCCAGCATAGGTGATCATGTCGTTGAAGGTGCCTGCACCGGGCGAGTTGCAGCAGTCTGTGCTGCCTGCATGGGCATGGACAAAAACGGGCGGATGATCTGCTTTGGGGAGATCGGCCAGTCGCTGGGCGACGCCCTGCATGTGCTCTTCGTAAAACTGGATGAACTCGTCGGTGCGTTCTTTTTCACCCACGGCGTAGCCCAATGCACGCAGGCTGGGTACGGTGTTTTCCAGTGGATTGACAAAGAAGTCGATGACGATGACGGGCACCTTGGCGGCGGTTAGGCGCTGGATCAGGGCCGAGTCGCGCGTATCCTGGCCGGGTGTCAGGCCGGCAAAGGCGGCGGTCAGCACCACCAGGTCAGGACGCAGGGCCAAGGCTTGTTCTACCGAGAAGGTATCGGCCGTATGGCGTCCCACAACGGGGATCTTGGCCAGTTGCGGGTAGCGTTTCAGATAGGTTTCGTACTCGTTGGAAAAGGAGGTTTTGAACTCGTCTGACCAGCCAGCAATCAGCGTGGCCGGTTCGGGGTGGACCAAAGCCAGCACGGGAAAGTGGCGTGCCTGGGTCAGTACAATGCGTTTGGCCGGGCCGGGCAGGGTAACGGTACGACCCATGGCATCAGTAACTTCGATGGGCTGGGCTTGCACACCGAAAGGCAAGAGCAAGGTCAGCGACAACAGCAGGTGGCGCAGGATGTTCATGGGTTCTCCGAAGGTCACAGCACAGGCTCTTGCAGCCCGTCGATAATGATTTGCAAGGTGCCTTGCGAGCAGCTTTCCACGCGGGCGCGCACCCCGTAAGCCTGGGCCAGTGAATTGGGGGTAATGACTTTGGACGGTTCCCCTTGCGCCAGCAGGCCGCCACCTTCAATCATCAGTGCATAGTCGCTATGGCGCAGGGCCACGTTCAGGTCATGCAGCACGATCAGGGTGATCAGTTTGTTGTCGTGGGTTTCCTGGGCCAGCAAATCCATTACGTGGAATTGATAGTTCAGGTCCAGGGCGGACAAGGGTTCATCGAGCAGCAGCAAAGTCGGCTTGCGGATCAAGGCTTGTGCCAGACCCACCAACTGTTTCTGGCCACCCGAGAGCTGGTCCAGATAGTGCATGGACAGGTGTGCAATGCCCAGGCGTTGCAGGATGTGCATGATGTGTTCGTGGTCCACATCGCGGGCGTGGCCGCCGGGTGCCGAGGCATTGGCCGCTACCAGCACGGATTCAAATACACGCAGGTGGACCGAGGCCGGTAAGGACTGGGGCAGGTACACCACTTTTTGGGCGCGCTGCTCGAAGCTGACACCGCTCAGCTCCTGGCCGTCCAGCAAGATCTCGCCAGTGGTGGGTTTGAGCAGTCCTGCCAGGGACTTGAGCAGGGTAGATTTACCGCTGCCATTGGGGCCCAGCAAAGCGACCAACTGACCGGGTTGCAAGGGCTCGATGGTCAGTTGGGACAGGATTTCGCGTTTGCCGTAGGACAGGCTCAGATCGTGGACTTCAAGCATGGTTCACTTTATTTGGCGGCGCAGCACAACGCCCAGGAAGAAGGGCACCCCCACCAGCGAGGTGACAATGCCAACTGGGATGATGATGCCCGGCACAATATTTTTCGAGGCAATCGAGGCCAGCGACAGAATCACCCCGCCCACCAGCGCACTGCCGGGCAAGTAAAAACGGTGGTCTTCACCAAACAGGCGGCGGGCAATATGCGGTGCAATCAGGCCCACAAAGCCGATGGTGCCGACAAAAGAGACGGCCAGCGCGGCCAGCAAACTGATACGCAGCAGGGATACCAGACGCAGCCGCGAGACGTTGATACCAAAGCTGGCCGCGCGGTCTTCGCCCAGACGCAGGGCAGTCAGCTTCCAGGTATCACGCAGCGACAGCGGCAGGATCAGCACAAAGACGGCCAGCATGATGCCAACCTTGCCCCAAGAGGAGCGCGACAGGCTGCCCATAGTCCAGAACACCAGCCCCTGCAGGGCTTCGGCGCTGGCTACAAACTGCACCAGCGAGACGAGTGCGTTGAAGGAGAACACCAGCGCAATGCCAAACAGCACCAGGTTGGCGGTGCTCATGGCACCCCAGCGGGCCACGGCATCGAGCAAAAAGGCGGAAAGCAAGGCAAAGATAAAGGCGTTGGCGGCAATGGTCCAGGCTTGCGGAATACCGGGAATCGAGAGGTCCAGCACAATGGCCAGGGATGCGCCAAAGGCCGCTGCCGAGGAAATCCCCAAGGTAAAAGGGCTGGCCAGCGGGTTATTCAGGATGGTCTGCATTTCCGCGCCGGACAGGCCCAGCGCCAGACCAATGGCCATGGCCATCAGGGCATAAGGCAGGCGGATTTCCCAAACGATGACGCGGGTGGTCGGGTCGGACTGTTCCGGGTAGAACAGAGCGTGGCTAAGCTCACCCAAGCTAAGGCCCGACGGCCCCAACATGAAGTCGGCCACAATCGAGGCCAAAATCACAAGGACCAGCGCACCTACCAGGAGCCAGCGACGTCTGAGGATATGTTGATAGTCGGCCAGGGCAGGGGCCGGAACAGCGGATGTGGACATTAAGTGGCTGAATGATAACCGTTTACATAGAAAGAAAGTATAGTTCATTGGCTAGGGTCTGTTAACACTAAAAGCAGCCCACTGAGGCTAGGCTATTCGCGCTGGTAGACCGATACCGTGAGCGCGCTGACCGCGATTTATTTATGCAGCTTGAACATCTGGATTTTCTTTCCCCATTGGGCCGACAGTATCGTCTGACTTTGGCCTGGCCGGACACGCCAACGCCTGCGGATGGCTGGCCATTGCTGTGTGTGCTTGATCTACCGCAATTTGACGCGGTGCTGGCGGCCTGTGAAGAGCAGACTCCACAAGCCTGTGCGGTGCTGGGGATCGGTTATGGCGGGCAGGTCTGGCGCGACCAGGACTTCACGCCCGCGCTCAATGGGGAAGCGGGCCACGCGCCGGATTTTCTGGCCATGATGCAAGACGTGTTCTTGCCTTGGGCCTACGCACAAGCACCGTTGAATGTGCAACGGCGTTTGCTCGGTGGTCATTCCCTGGGTGGCCTGTTTGCCTTGCAACTGCTGTATCAACAGCCAGAATTGTTTGATGCGCTGGTGGTCTCCAGCCCGTCGGTCTGGTGGGGGGATGGCTATCTGGCTCGACTGCTGGCCCAACCCTTGCCCAAGGCAGCCTTGACGATGCCTGTACAGTTCTCCGTTGGTGAGTACGAGCAAAGCCTGGGACCGGCAGAAGAGGCCATGCCCGAGGACAAGCGCGAACTGCGTCGCTTGCGTTTGCAAGAGCGCCGCATGGTGGATGGCACCCGCGAACTGGCGCAGGCTTTGGCGCAACAACAAGGTGGTGAACCGCGTTTTCGCATCGTGCCGGGCTGCAATCACAGTCAGTCCGGTTTGGTTGCCTTGCCGCAAGGCTGTCTGGAATGGTTAGTTGAGTAGTCCTGTGTCTTCTTGCCCACCAATACGTGCAGCACGGTGATGGCATGTATCCTCTGAACGTACCGGAGCAGACCCGTATAATGCTGCTCATGCTGGCTTGAACCGGCTTTTCTGCCCTTCTCGTTCTCTTCTTCCCGTATTTTCAGGTCCCCGCCCTATGGCTGCGCGTCGCGCTTCGTCTGTTTCCGATTCTCCCGTCTCTACTCAAGCGGGTTTGCTGCTCCATCCCCAATGGCTGGATTATCCGCGTCTGGAAGGTGTGGCTCGTCAGGTTGCCAAGAAAGCGCGTTTTCAGGACCGGGCAGGCATACGACGTGTATGGCTGAAAGCCTGGCGCTTGCCGCAGGATGCCGCTTTTTTCAATCAGATCATCGCTGCTGAGCTGGGCTTGCAGGATGCGGACCAGCGCCTGGAGTCCCAAGGAGTGCCTCAGGTTGTGATTCGTACCCTGCGCCTGCTCTATCAAATGAGTGCAGACAAGCTGGAGGCGGATGTTTATGACGCCCTGCGCGAGCAACTGCTTGAACAGCGTGGCCAATTGGCGGGTGCCATTGCTTCCCAGTCTTTGCCCTTAAGCGAGAACTGGCCCGACGCTGAACGTGGTCCACGCTTGCTGGCTTTGTTGCAGGCCTGGCAGTCCTGGCCCCTGGCCCAAACCTATTTGTGGCAGTTGCAGGCCGAGCAGCGCGACCGCGAGCAACGCAGTCAGCGTTGGGAACAGGCTCAGAAAGAACGTGAACAAGCGCGCCAAAAAGAACAAAACGACAAGCAGCGTAAGCTCGCGCAAGCCCAGGAACGCTTGGCAGCCTGGTTGAAAGAGCAGGGTTGTGAGCCGCAGCGCATTACCCTGGCGGCTTTTGAGGGTCTGCAGGCGGGTGAGCCTGCCCATTGGTTCATGACGGTGTATGGCCGCAATGCCAGTGCCGCTGTCTTGACCCAGGAATTCAAGTTGGATGCCGAGCAGCAGGCGTTGCTGTTGCAGGCCCAGGCACAACGTCAGGAGCGTCAGCGTGAGCAACGCCAGCAGCGTTGGGCCTGGGAGCAGGAGTGTATCGGTTCGGAAGAAACCATGGCCTTGTTGGGTATTACCCGTCAGGAATATGAGCGGTGGCTGGCCGATCGCCGTTTGCCCAGCACCAAGCTGGAAGTGCGTGGCGGAGCCGCTGGCGGGCGTGATCGTATTGCCCATCATCCAGATTTGTTGGCGGCGATCGATCAAAGCCAGATTGAGCAATGGCGCGAGCAATATGCCGGCACCTTGAGCAATCGTGAACGGGCGCAGTATCAACGAGCCGCTGACCGCGCCCGCACGCAATGGCGTCAGCAACAAGTGCTGAACCAGATAAAGACGCAAGAGGCGTGCGATTACGACATTGATCCGGAAGATCCCTTGCGCCTGTGGTGGCACAAGGATTTGTGGCTGGCCGTGAATGTTCCTGTAGCGGGCGAGCGTCAGCACTGGCGCGCCAATGTGCGTATGCAGGCCGCCGTGCCATTGCCACGTACCGGCTCGGAGCTGGACCGATTGCCCGCCCGCGTCACGGTTTTGTTCAATACGGCAGCTCAAAACCGTCTGTCCCAGCGTCTGGAAGATTCGCTGGATGCGTTTTTGCAAACCCAGCGCCCCTTGATTGATGGCTCGTCCTTTCTGGAGCTGGCCAAAGCCTTGCGTATGGCCTTGGAAGAGGGGATCGAGCAACAGGAAATCGAGGCCGGGGATTTTGAAAAGCGCCTGCTCAATGGCCCGGTGCGCCGCATTCTGGAAAGTGTGGAGCAGCAGCGCGCTCAAGATCTGATGCGCCTGGGCGATTTCCCGGAAATGTTCAGCCTGGCCCGAGGCATCCGCCGCCATCTGGTGTTCCGTTTGGGGCCAACCAACTCGGGCAAGACGCACGAAGCTCTGGAAGCCCTGATGGAAGCGCGATCCGGTGTGTACTTGGCACCGCTGCGATTGCTGGCCATGGAAGTGCGTGATCGTCTGATGAGTGCCGGTATTCCCTGCAATCTGGTGACGGGCGAAGAACGCGTGATGGTGCCCGGTGCCCAGCACACCGCCTGCACAGTCGAGATGATGGACCCTACGATGGAAGTGCGTGTGGCCGTCCTGGACGAGATTCAAATGTTGCAAGACGAGCAGCGTGGCTGGGCCTGGACGGCCGCCTTGGTGGGGGTTCCGGCTCGTACTCTGTTTGTCTGTGGGGATGCCTCGGTCTTGCGTCCGTGCGAGCGTCTGGTGCGCGCCATGGAAGAGACCATGGAGCTGGAATTTACCGAACGCAAAACTCCCCTGGAGGTCATGCCTTATCCAGTGGAGCCGCCACGAGCCACAGGCAAACAAGGGCGTCAGGAAGCGCCGTGGCGTGGTCGTAAAGACCGTCAACGCGAGGCTCAGGGCGTGTCCAAGGGCGATGCGGTGGTGGCCTTTACCCGTAAGGACGTACTGACGCTCAGTGCTCGTTACCGTGCTCAAGGCTGGAAAGTCGCCACCATTTACGGCGCGCTGGCACCGGAAGTGCGCCGCACCGAGTCCGAACGATTCTCCCAAGGCGAGGCCGATGTGCTGGTGGCCACCGATGCCATTGGCATGGGCTTGAACCTGCCGATTCGCCGAGTGTTGTTCTCGACGGTGCATAAGTTCGATGGCCGCTCCATGCGTGCCCTGAACGCCACCGAAGTGCGCCAGATTGCCGGACGGGCAGGGCGTTATGGCCTGTACCCCAAAGGCTATGTGGGGGCGATGGACAAGCAGGACTTGAACCATATTCGCACCCAGTTGCAAAGCGACGCCCCCAGTGTGGATTTGCGCTTGCCCATTGCACCCAGCCCCGAGCATGTGCAGGCGCTGGCCTCTTTACTGGATAACCACAATATCGGCGCGGTGCTCCAGTACTTTGCGCAGAAAGTGGCTTCCGATAGCCCCTTGTTCCAGACAGCGGGTTTGAAAGACGCTATCGAGCTGGGCTTTTGTGTAGACCGTCTGGCCCCCAAGCTGGAGTTGCGTGAGAAGTTCACCTTTGCCTGTGCGCCGGTGTCTGTGGACAAGGATACGGAGCTGGATTACTTCAAGCGTTGCCTGTCAGCCTATGTGGCGCAACGCCCCATGGCCTTGCCACCGGCGCCGTCCTGGTTGAAATCCGCCAGTCCCTCTCGTCTGGAAGATGCCGAATTGCTGAGCAAGCAGATCAGCCTCTATGCCTGGTTCAGCATGAAGTTCCCGCACGTGTTTGACCAAGGTCCCTGGTTGCCGGAAGTGCGCTCCCAGGTCAGCCGCTTTATTGAACGCAGCCTGCTGCATCAGAGTGGTTTTGGGCAGACCAGCCGCGAGGCATTCGGGACTCCGTCGCCGGGTAGACGTTAAGTCGTTTGAATCGAGTAATGACCAAAGAAACGGGAGCAAAAGCCGGTAGGCTCAATTCGGTTTATATCGTTTGATACACTATGCCTTGTGCGGACGTGTCCGTACGGTCCGGTTAAGGGGTACCATGCCCCTATCCCTGCGCCAGTTCTGGCGCCCTCCTGTTTTCCAAAGCTATCTATGAATTACCGCAAGCTGACCTTGGTGTTGGCGGCGTTGGCGATGCTGGGGCCTTTTGCTACCGATGCCTATCTGCCGTCCTTTCACCGTATCGGTGTCGAATTTTCCGTTGACCAGTCAATGGTTCAGCAGACCCTGAGTCTGTACCTGTTTGGTTTTGCCTTCATGAGCCTGTTCTGGGGCATGTTGTCCGACAGTTTCGGGCGGCGTCCCGTGATCCTGGCTTCGCTGATCCTGTTTCTGATCGGCTCGATTGGTTCGGCGCTGGCCCCCAGTTTTTCCTGGCTTTTGTTTTTCCGCATGGTTCAAGGCTGTTCGGCAGGTGCCGGGCGGGTGGTCGGTCAGGCCTTGGCGCGTGACTGTGTACAGGGTGTGACGGCCCAGCGCCTGTTTGCCCATATCACCATGGTGTTTAGCCTGGCCCCAGCGATTGCGCCGGTGGTGGGCGGGTATTTAAGCAGCTATTCGGGCTGGCGTTCCGTGTTCTGGATGCTGACGGTGCTAAGCATCGGCCTGATTGCGCTGTGTTGGCGACAACTGCCTGAAACCTTGCCTGTGGCATCGCGCCAGCCCTTGAAACTGTGGGTGATTCTGGCTAATTATGCCCGCGCCTTGAGCAATGGCCGCTTCGTTCTGGCCATCTCGGCCATTGCGTTCGCTTTTGGCGGCTTTGCCTTGTACATTTCGTCGGCGGCCAGTTTTGTGATTGGTGTGCTGGGCCTGACAGAAACCGCCTTTGCCTGGCTGTTTCTGCCCTTTATTGGCGGCATGCTGGGCGGCTCCATTCTGAATGCCCGTTTTGCCGAAAAGCTGGCCCCGGCCCGCATGATTCGTCTGGGCCTGTCCATCATGCTGGCTGGTGCAACCTTCAACACGGTGTACAACCTGCTGTTCCAGGCTGAAGTGCCTTGGGCTGTGATGCCCATTTTTGTGTATGCCTTTGGCATGTCCATGGCTCTGCCGGGCATGACGGTGGTGACTTTGGGCACCTTCCCCACCATGCGCGGTCTGGCCTCCTCGGTACAAAGTGCTTGGCAAATGCTTTTGTTTGCCACCGTGTCCGGGGTGGTGGCCCCGCTGCTGTTCGACAGCGGCTTGTTGCTGGCCTTGGGCATGTTGTGTGCGGCCGCCCTGTCGGCCGGGTTCTGGTGGTGCAGCCAGTTCCGTTCCAGGTCTACCGACGCCTCCGCCTAAGCCCATCTTTACGCTTCCTGACGGGCGATGGCTTGACGGTAGGGCCTGCAGTTTCCGACAATTTATGATTGCCTTTGCAATTCAGTTTTTATCCGTTTAAACGGATAGGAAACATGTTGTGGAGTGCCAGTCCTTGTGTCGTACTTTTTGAACTGATTGTTGATGAACCCTGCTAATGCCGTGAATGTGGATGAGGACACCTTGCACAAGGAGGCACGAGCTTGGGTCAGCCGCCTGAAAACGTCCTCGCTGACCTCCCGTCAGTCTCGTGAGCTGCGCCGTTGGTGTGGGCGCAGCCCGTCTCATGCAGCCGCTTTTGCACACGCGCGTGAAATGTGGGATGCCATGCCCCAAGACCGTGAACAATGGCTGCGCGAAGCCAAGTTGATGAAAAAACGCGGTCACCAGCCTTTGCGTCGTGCCTTGCTGGGCGGTTTGCTGGTGGGTGGCGGTTTGTACCTGGTCGCCAGACCTCCCCTGCAATTGTGGCCTTCCTTGGCCGATTTGCGTGCTGACTATCGCACGGGCGCGGGCGAACAGCGGCGGGTGCAATTGATGGACCATGTTTGGCTGGATATGAATACCCGCAGCCGCTTGAATGTCAGTGATGATCCGCACTTGGGCCGGGTTGTGGCCCTGCTGGACGGAGAAGTGGAGGTGCGTCAGTCCGAGCGGTCGGCCTTGGTGTGTACGGTGTTCGCTGGTGCTGGTTCCATTCAGACGTTTAATGGTCGTACCAATATTCGCTACCTGAACGGCCAAACCCAGGTGACCTGTTTGTCCGGCAGCGCCCAGGTGGACTTTGGTGGGCAAGGTTATCGTTTAGGGGCCGGGGAGCAGTTGGTGTATGGACGCCATGCCATCAGTTCGGTGCAGACGGTCGCAGCAGAGGATTTGCCGTCCTGGCGGCAGGGCCGTTTGGCTTTTCATGAGCAGCCCTTGTCACAGGTGCTGGCCGAGCTGAACCGCTATTGGGCAGGGCATGTGATGCTGCGAGACGCCACGCTGGGTTCCGTCTTGGTCAGCTTTGCGGTCAGTCTGGACAATTTGTCCGAGGCACTGGATATTTTGCAGCAGGTATATGGCGTGCAGGTGATGCGTTTGCCGGGTGGAATTGCTCTTTTGAGCCGTGCCTGATTGAAAATGGCCCGCTTCACAGCGGGCCATTTCTTTACTCTTGTGTCTGCGCGGGTGCTTGCAAACGACTGACGTGTACCGTTGCAATACGGCGCTGGCTGACTTCGGTAATCTCAAAGCGCAAGCCTTCTGCTTCAACAACGGTTCCTACCGTGGGCAGGGAATCCAGGCGCTCCAGCAAGAAACCGGCCACAGAGTTGAAGTTGCTGTCTTTCAACAACAGATCATCGGCCTCTACCGCCTGAGCCAGCAAGAGCAAATCGGTGCTGCCGTCTACCTGCCACAAATTGGGGCCAATTTGCTGGATGGCAGGGTGCTCGTCCTCGTCGGGGAACTCACCGGCAATGGCTTCAAGAATGTCGATCGGGGTCAGCAGGCCTTCAATCGCGCCGTACTCGTCAGTGACCAGCACAAACTGGCCATTGGACTGCTTGAGCATGGCAATTGCGTTGAGCACATCCGTATGCTCGTGCACGATGATGGGCTCACGCAGGTCTGGCCACACGTTGACCTCGGGATAGTTGTCCAGATCCGCCAGCAAGTCCTTGGCGCGGGCCACCCCCACCACCTGGTCCAGATCGCCCTGACACACAGGCAAGAAGCTGTGCGGAGTAGCGCGCAGCTGCTGGCGCAAGGTGTCGGTGGAATCCTCGCTATTGAGCCAGGTAATTTCCTGGCGAGGAGTCATCAAGGAGCGGATGGGGCGTTCTGCCAGGCTGAGCACACCGCTGACCATATTACGTTCTTCGGTACGGAAAGCCTGCTCGTCCAGCTCTAGCTGGCCATCGCTGCTGTTATCGTCCTTGTCCTCATTTTTGCGGTTGCTGAGCATGCGCAGCACAGCTTCAGCCGTGCGGTCACGCAAAGGTCGGCGCGATTGCGAGCGCAACAGGCTGCGGCGGGCAATCTGGTTGAAGAACTCGATCAGAATAGAAAAACCAATGGCCGCGTACAGGTAGCCCTTGGGGATCTTGAAGCCCAGGCCTTCAGCGGTCAGCGTCAAACCAATCATCAGCAAGAAGCTCAGGCACAACACCACCACCGTGGGGTGATTGTTCACAAAGGTGGTCAGTGGCTTGGAGGCCCAGATCATCAAACCGATGGAGATGATCACAGCCGCCATCATGACGGGCAGTTGGTCCACCATGCCCACGGCGGTAATAACCGCATCCAGCGAGAACACGGCGTCCAGCACCACAATTTGCGCCACGACGACACCAAAGCTGGCGTAAACCTTATTGGTGCTGGTGTGGTGACTGCCGCCTTCCAGGCGTTCATGCAGTTCGCTGGTTGCTTTAAAGAGCAGGAACAGCCCGCCCAGCAGCAGGATCAGGTCGCGTCCGGAGAAACTGAGCGGTCCGATGGAAAACAGCGGCGTGGTCAGGGTGACCAGCCAGGAGACAATGGTCAGTAAGCCCAGGCGCATGATCAGCGCGAGTGCAAGGCCGATCTGCCGTGCTCGATCGCGCTGATGCGGTGGGAGCTTATCGGCCAGAATTGCGATAAAGATCAGGTTGTCGATGCCGAGAACAATCTCCAGCACCACCAGAGTTAATAAGCCGACCCAGATACTGGGATCGAGTAGCCATTCCATGATGTTGTCCTGTTAGACAGATAAATAAGTGCAAATAAGCAAAAGGGCAAAGCGCGGTGGCGCGTGAGGGATCAGGCGCGTGGGGGGCGATGCTCGGGGGCGAATTCGCAGCAAATAACGGGTAGGGAATAAGCCGGGCAAGCCGTTGGCCAGGCATGCAGCCAGAAAGACTGAACCGGGCAAGGCAAAGGCGTGTCTGCGTGATCAGCATACTGTTGCATGGGCGTGTGCGCCAGGATGGCGCTGAGCTGCTGCAAAGGATGATGCTTGACTTCGACACGATGCTCCACAGGTTCGGCCACATGGGATTCGTGATGAACGAATACGGCCGATTGACCACCTTGCACGGTTGCGTGGTAGTGGGAGCTGTAAGCCTGCAAGGGAAGGATAAGAAGCAAGACGACGACGAACCAGCGTCTCATAGTGTCTAAAGGAAGTCGGTGACGAGTCAGTATATCGTATGCGGGCACGTTCAAGACAAGTGCCAGATCAAGTTCTGTGTTCCTGAAGGGCGCGTTCAGTCTATCAGGCTCTGGAGAAATCCCGTTATGATTAGCCCGGGCCGGTGCAGCGCGATACCACCAGGGTGAGCTGGCCGGATGTGAGCAATTCGTAACCAAATTAACAAACGTAATCGTTCTGAGCGCGCTAGCATGGGCGCACTTTGTTACGTAGAGAGTGGAATGGGGCAGGCTTTTCAGGCCTTGAACGTCTGGCAGGTAATGGGCGTGGGCTTATTGTTTTTCGGCGGCATTTATCTGCTGTTCGCACTGGGCACCTTGGCGCTGACGCGTTGGCTTTGCCCTGCCTTGGGTTGGGGGCGTCCCTTGGACACGCGCCCTTTGCGCCCTGGTCAACTGCGCCGGGAACTGAAGCAATCGGGCACCGCCATTCTGATTTTTGGCACAGGGATGATTTTTCCCTGGGGCTTCTTGCAGTTGGGCTGGGCGCATTTGACGCCCGATGCCAGTGCGACCCGCATTGCCCTGGAAATTCTGGCTCTGGTGATCTGGAACGATGTGCACTTCTGGGTCAATCACCGTCTCCTGCATACCCGTTGGTTGCGCCGTTATCATGGCCCGCACCATTCTTCCGTCGTGGTGACGCCGTTCTCCACGTATAGCTTTCACCCGCTGGAGTCGCTCATGCTGGGCAATGTGATCTTGTTGCCCATGGTTGTGCATGACTTCAGCTTTTGGTCGCTTTTGTCTGTGCCTTTGTTCAGCCTGTTCTTTAATAGCATTGGTCACTCCAATTACGACTTTTTCCCCGCTGTTTCCAGCCGCAACTGGCTGGCAGCCAGCCGTCGTCACCAGCGCCATCACGCGCAGTACAACGGTAATTACGGCTTTCAGTTCAGCTTTATGGACCGCTTGTTTGGCACGCGCTTGCCCGATCGCCCCCAGGGGGAGCGCGGATGAGTGTTGCGTGGCGTTTGCGTAACCCGCGTGATTGGCAAAGCCTGCTGTACCTGATTGCCTACCCTGTTCTGGTGATTACGCTGTGGCGGGGCGGTTTCTCCTGGATTCTGTACGGCTTGCTGCTGTTCTTGACGCTGGGCGTGGGCGTCATCAACCACAACCATCATCATCTACGCCTGTGGCGGGGCCGCAGCCCCAATCGCTTGATGGATTTTTATTTGACTGTGCTCCAAGGTCACCCGGCTTGCGTGTTCTGGCCTGCGCATGGGCGCAATCACCACCGCTACAAGCATGGTGAAAACGATGTGGCTCGCACCTATCGTTTCTGGCGGGGGGATACCAACGACACGCTGGGCTGGTTGATGCACCCTTTTGAGGCCGTACCTGCCCTGTACCCCACGATTTTTAGCTGGTTGGGTAGCCTGCGTCGCCACTGGCCGGGTGTCTGGGCCTATTGCATGGCGCAGTACGGTATGTGGCTGGCGAGCTGGACGCTGGCCTTGGCGCTGGACCCGGTGAAAGGCTTTTTGTACGTTATCCTGCCGCAGCTACACGGTTTGCACTGGCTGCTGACCACGAATTATCTACAACATGCCCATGCCGATGGCAGCCCCCAGGGCCGGCATGGGCAGCAACTGGCCTATGCCCGTAATTTCGAGGGGCTGGTCAACCCTTTGCTCTTTAATATCGGCCTGCATGTGGCCCACCATGAACATCCGCGTGCGCACTGGTCCGAGTTGACCGGGCTGCACGACAGCGAATACCGAGCCCGCACCCCGAACGCCTTGAACGAAGGGGGGCTGGTGCCTTATATGTTGCGTGTTTTTGTGCTGGGACTGTTTGTGCCCCGCTATCGCAGCCTATCTTTGAACGCCGTGGGCCAGACGGAGCGTCGGCGTGATTGCGTGTAATCAGGAGTATTTTTATGCCCGTGGCCTTTGAGCACGTTGTTATCCATCAGGCCCAGTGGTTTATGCCCGGCGAGCCGGTCGATAACACTGCTATGGATAACTTTATTGCCCCTTTGAATCGTATTTCGGGGCGTATCAAGCAGCGCATTCTGGCCGAGAACGGCATTCAGCAGCGCTACTACGCCATTGGTGAAGACGGCAACACGCGCTGGAGCAATGCAGCGATGGCCGCCAATGCCATCCGCAGTTGCCTGGAGCAGGCGGGGTTGGAGATGAGCGACATTGGCCTGCTGGCCAGTGGCTCATCAGGTGGTGATTTGCTGATGCCCGGTTTTGCCAACGCGATTCAGGGTGAACTGGCGGCCCCCCCGCTGGAAGTGCACTCCGTACACGGGATTTGCGCCGCAGGTGTGACGGCTTTGCAAACGGTGGCCCAAGGCATCGAGCTGGGGGCGCATCGTCATGGTATGGCGGTGGCCAGCGAAATGCCGTCGCGCCTGTTCCGCCGCTCGCGCTTTGCCTCGCAGGACTATCAGGCGGACTTCGACGCGCACTTTCTGCGCTGGATGCTGTCCGATGGTGCGGGTGCGGCTTTGCTTAGCCATCAGGATCAGGTGCTGCCTACCACTCAGCCCGGAGTGCGTTTGCGCCTGCGCTGGATTCATCAAAAGTCCTTCTCTGGTGACTACCCCGTTTGCATGCAGTTAGGTGCCGCACGTGACTCCACGCGCAGTCACCTGGATTATGACTCCTGGGCTGAGGCCGAGCAGGCCGGTGCCTTGTCCTTGCGTCAGGACATTCGCCTGCTGCCGCACTTGTTTGATATTGGCATTCACGAGTACGTGAAACTGGTGCGCGATGGCAGGGTGGACCCCGAGCGCATTAGCCACTTCCTGTGCCATTACTCCTCCGAAAAATTCATGCCTGTAGTGGCCGATTTGCTGGAACAGGCTGGCCTGGGTATCCCGGCCGAACGTTGGTATAGCAATCTGCGCTGGCGCGGCAATACGGGTGCCGCATCCATTCTGATCATGCTGGCCGAGTTCATGCGTGACCGTACCTTGACGCCCGGCGAGCAAATCTTGTGTTACGTGCCCGAGTCAGGCCGCTTCATGACGGCTTACATGCTGCTGGAAGTAGAAGCCTGCGATGCACCGGCCCCGGCCGTGTCCTACCCGTCTGCCAAGCAATCGGTCGCTGCTTCCTTCGATCAGGTAGATATTGCTCCCCCGCACGATCCGGCCACGGCCCCGCAAGGCTTGCGCGATCTGCTGACGCAATTGGCTCCCATCTGGCATGACTATCGTTCGCAAGTGTGGCGTACGCCTTTGCTGCGCAGCCTGCATGATGGCTCGATTCGCCTGCAGGACTATCAAAAGTGGATGGCAGACTGGATTCCCCAAGTGCGCGAAGGGGCCAAGTGGATGCGCGAAGCCTGCGACTCCCTGTCGCCCGCCTACGCACCGCTGGCCGAGCTGATTCGTCTGCACGCGGGAGAAGAGCAGGACGACTTCAAGATCCTGTTCGAGGATTATCAACATGCTGGCGGCACCGCGACCGAGATCGAGCAACTGACTCGTAATCCCGGTGGTCAGGCTCTGAATTCTTACCTGCATGCCCTGGCGGCCAGCCAAGACCCGATCGGCTTGCTGGGGGCGATTTACATTATTGAAGGTACCGGCCAACGCATTGTGCCCGCCTTGCTGCCCCTGCTGAAATCCTCGCTGTCGTTGGAGCCGAATATGTATCGCTTCCTGCATTATCACGGCATGAACGACGAGCATCACCTGGCCCGTTGGCTGGTAGCGGTGGAGCTGGCTCTGGATTGCGATGAAACAGGCCGCGCCGAGCAGATTATTATTGAAACCGCACGTCGTACCGCCGCCCTGTACCTGATGCAGTTTCAATACGCGAAAGAGTGTTAAGTCATGGATCAAATCCCGGATTTTTTAAGCAAGCCGCATGACCCGCAGGACCCCAATCCCTGGCGGGCCCTGTATCTGGATCGCAGCACGCCCTTGCCTGACGAGGTCAAGCAGGCTTGGTTGACCGATTCCAGTTCTTCGTCACGCCAGTATTTGTTGCCGTTCTTACGGCCACTGGCACGTTTGATGATTGTGCTGATTCAAGTCGTTAAAACCTTTTTGCCGCGTAAGTGGTCGCATTCGGGCCTGCTGCACCGCATTCTGGTGTGGGGTCTGAAGCGTTTTGTCTCGCCACAGGCCAACTGGTTGATTCTGCGCCACTTCCATCTGGGTTCGCAGGTGCTGGCTTTTATTGCCGCCAACTCGCCCACCAAGGTGCCTACTTCGCCGCTCACGCCCATGAACATCGACGAATTGCGTGATCACACTTTTGTGAAGCACGATTTGAATCTGTTCAATTTCGTGATCCGGCTCAATCAGACCTTGCGGGACCATAATCAGGAAATCGGCCCGCCAGAGCGGGTGGATTTTTCCATGATTCAGCCCGTACCCCTGGCGTTGGACGATATGCCGCAAGGCCCGCTGAACAAGATAGACCTGCAAAGTGCCATTGAGCTGTTCACGCCCTTGTACCAGTTGCTGCTGACCGATAACGACTTTTGGCGGGCGGCCAATTCCTTGCAACTGGACGAGACGATCGGGATTTATGCTGCCAAGATTTTGCAGGCGCCCGAGCACCTGATTCTGCTCAACAATGGCCACCCTCTGGTGCCCATGTCGACCTTGCGAGCAGGTTATCGCTTGGTGCTGCATGGTCTGTCGACAGAGATGCTGCATAGCCTGCTCAATCAGATGAAACAGGCGCAAGCGCAGCAGGATAGCGGGCAAGCGCCGGATTTGGGGCAGGGCGATAGCCCGTCCGCCCCTTAGTTGCGCTGGGTGTAGGCCATGTACAGCTCGTGGGCACGGGTTTCAATCGGGCCGCGCGCGTAATGGCGATCGTCAATACGATTGCAGTACAGGACCTTGCCGTAATTGCCGGTGCTGAATACTTCGTCCGCATCCAGGATGTCTTGTGGCGTCAGGCTGACTTCACGTACTTCCATGCCATCGTCTCGCAGCAGTTGCATGACGCGTCGGCGGGTAATGCCGTTCAGGAAGGTGCCGTTCAGCTCGGGCGTCAGCACGACGCCGTCACGCACAATCCACAAATTGGCGACGGCAAACTCGGCTACCTTGCCTTTGGAGTCCAGTACGATGGCGTTGTCAAAACCGCGTGCGCTGGCATCGCGCAAGATACGTTGGGTATTGGGGTACAGGCAGGAGGCCTTGGCATCGGTGGGAGCCATGGAGGGGTCTGGGCGCAGGAACTCACTGAACGTGGCGCTAAAGCCGCTGTCCTCCGGCATGGGAGATTCAAAAATATGAATGGCCAGTTGGCTGGTGGCTGGATCGGGCTGGATGAAACCGCCGGGCGCGAAATACAGCAGCTTGATGTAGTAATCCGTCGTTTGAGACAGTTTTTTCAGACCCTCGTGCACCAGGTCCACGGTTTGCTGGGGCGACATCACTGGTTCCATGCCTAGCGTGATGGCCGAACGGTTCAGGCGCTCACAGTGCAGGTCCAGGTCCGGCGTATGGCCCTGAATGGAGCGAGCACCGTCAAACACGGTCGTGGCCATCCAGAAAGCGTGGTCTGTGGCGCCAATCAAGGGCGTGCTGGTGTCGCTCCATTGACCATTGGACCAGGTGATTTCATTGTTACTCATGGGACTTCTCTCCTGATTTTATTGTGGTGTAGTGGCAATTCATTTTTGCCGTCCTCGTATTTCCAGTACACATAATAGAGAGCAAAAAACGATTTGGGGTGGGGGCCGCGTGCTATCTGTTTTTTTGGACACCGTAGGTGATGCGTCGTAGCACGGCTTCCAGTGGGCCGCGCCTCCAACGTTGGGCGATCAGACCTGTCAGGCTCATGGACAGCAAGGCCAGTACGATGGCAATGGCGAATAGGGTTGCGTTGCCAAAGACATCAAACAGATCCAGGCCATAGCTGCTGAAGATCAGGCCAGCCAAAATGCCTTGGCCGACATAGGCGCTCAGCGAGTTGCGGCCTGCTTCAATGAGTACATTGGGTAGTTTGATCCATTGCCCGCAGCGTAGCAGCATATACAGATATACGGCGGACAGCATGGGCGCACCTATCGCAAAGAGGAGCAGGCCAATCAGTCCTGGCAGGTCGGTCTCGTAGGCCACCAGGGCGCTGAAACCGTTGATAATCAGGGCCAATGGGAACAGCCAGGGTAAAGCGTGTTCCAGCCTTTGTTGCCCAGGGCTGTTGTACGCAAAGAAATTGCTTTTGGCTGCAGCCAGTCCCATCAGCATGGCACCGAACGCCAAAGGGCCTTGATACAGGAACATGAAAGCGAAGGCATTTGGCCATTCTTCCAGGCGCGCCAACGTCGCTTCGGAGAAGGCCCCACCCAGGGAGTAAACCGGGGCCATGTCCTCTGTACTGGAGAGCAGGTAAACGATCAGCCCAATACTCAGAGTTTCTACCAGTACCATCAACAAGGCGACCTTGACCAGAGCACACGCAGAGAGCTTGCGCAGCGGCCAGATCAGTACACCCAGCACCGAGTAGAGCAGCAGGATGTCGCCTGTAAATACCAGGGTTGCGTGCAAGCAACCCAGCACGGCCAGCCCGAGCATCCGACGGAAATAGCGGCGGCTCAGGGGGATGCCAGCACGTTCGGCAGACCGTGCCTGGACTTCGATGCCCCAGCCAAAAATCAGCGAGAACAACAGGAAGAATTTGCCCTGAAACAGAAATTCGACCACGAAAGCAGCTGTATGGTCGTAAGTGGTGGACGGGGTGATCAGGTCACTTTCGCTCAGTGCCAGATAGGGCAGGTTCACGACACAAATACCGATCAGTGCCGCGGTACGAACCAAGTCGATGGAGGAGTTGCGAGAGGCCGAAGACATAGATGTTTATTGATTGAGCACTTGTTCAATGCCATAATATTGAGCGTTTGCTCAATCTGTCAACAAGAAAGGAAAGCGATGAGTGAAAAAGAAGACAGTGCTTCACGCATTCGGCAGGCGGCTGTTGAGGTTTTGCTGGAGGTGGGGGTGCGGGCTGCCACCACACGCAGGGTGACTGAGCGTGCGGGTGTGGGCCGTGGGCTGTTAAACCACTACTTTCGTTGGTCCGAGTTACGGGCCGATGCCTGGGGTGAAATCTTTGACTATTTGCTGGATCAGGAAGCACAAGGCTCGCACGATCCGCAAGTCTTGATGGAAAGCTACCTGAACAGTGCCTTTGAACAGAACAATCGCATGTATTGGTTCTTGTGGCTTGATGCTGCCGACCTGGCCAAAACCGATGCGGCGTTGGCGGCAGTGATGACGCGGGTACAAGGCCGGATGTTGGGGCAACTGGCCTCTTACTTGCGATCAGGGGCCGAGCAAGGGTTGTGGCACGCGCCTGATCCGGAAGGCACCGCGTTGCGGCTGTCCGCTTTGTATGATGGCTTGGCCAATATGTTGCTGACAGAATCCACTGAGCTGAGCTCGGTGCAGGCCGAGCAGCATTTGCGACGTCTGTTTTTTCTGGAAACCCGACCTGACCCGTCTTGATCCGTTGGCCTGTCCTCTTTGCCATTGGTGTTGGGGAAAAAAAGGGGGGGCGGGAGTGGGCATAACGGCTTGGCGACTGCTGATCGTAGCAACGTTCTTCCCGGTGTGAGCAAACCGCTTAGGCGCAGATAAAGTCCAGCTCGCCGATCCCTTGAATGGCGGCTTGAACACGGTTGCCGGGAGCGGCATACAGCATGGGCAGGCAGGAACCCGTAATGATGACCTGCCCTTTTTGTAGCCCACCAAGGTGGTGACTGCCGTGATTAGCCAGCCAGATCAGCAGTCGTGTCAGTTCGCCTGCGGGGTTCTGGTTCGGGCCTTGCAGCAGGGGCTGTTGGCCCACTTGCAGGCGCGCCCATTCAGGTTGCAGTAGTGCCATGTTCTGCGCGGCAATACCTTGCGCCTGGTAGACCAGCGCACCGTGGCTAGCCAGATCAGCCAAGGTGGATAGACGACCTACGGTGTCACGTTGCGCAAAACGCGATTCAACAATCTCTACCGCCACACAAACCTGGCTGATCGCCTGCCAGATTTGCTGCATGGAATAGGGGGCCTTACCGGGTGGCAAGTCCTGACCCAGAATCAGGCCGATTTCCACTTCTATACCGCGCAAGGACAGGTCTTTACCGGCGGGAATATCCGGGCTGGCGTAACGAAAACGCTGGGGCAGGGGGGCGCAGGTCGGCGGAGCCACGCTATTGGCCGCGCCGACTTTCCAGCCGCCTAGGGGGCCCAAGGTTTCCATTTGCGCAGCCTGGACGCGATAGGCCTGATCAAAAGACACAGGGCGTAGCGCCTCGGGCCAGTCCTCGATGGGGCGGTTCTCTTGGCGAGCCTGAAGCAGCCGCTGTGCGGTTGCCAGGCAGCCGGATTGCAGAGGGGCGTTCATCAAGGCTTACCAGCCTAACAAGCAACGGCCCAAGGCAACCGCAACGGTCGCCTGCGTGGGCTCCACGACAGCAATGCCCAAGGCCTGTTCCAGCGCCTCGCGCTGATTGGCCATACCAGCACAACCCAGCACTACAACATCGGCACCGTGCTCATCACGCAAACGCTGGCCAACTTCTGTCAGGCGTTGCAGGGCTTTTTTCTCGTCAGCCAGTTCCGACACGCCCATATTGATGGCCAGATCGGCTGCTAGACGATCCGTCACACCCATTGCGCCAAAGTAGCGCAGGTGACGCGGAATGGAAGCCTGCAAAATGGACAGTACGCCAAAGCGTTGACCCAACGACAAGGCGGTCAGCACGCCGGTTTCGGCAATACCCAATACGGGCACATCCACCGCTTCGCGCAAGGTGTACAGGCCGGGGTCGCTGAAGCAGGCCACTACATAAGCAGCGGCGTCTTCTTTGACGCTCAGGGCCTGGGCGCGCAGGTGGGGAATCAGGGTGTCAATATCGGTTTGGCTTTGTACACCCGCCGGGCCTTGAGGCAGGCGCAGGCAGGAAATAGCTGGGCCATCGGCCAGACGCAAGGGCTGGACAGCACGGTCCAGGCCATCCGTTACGATCTGGCTGGAATTGGGGTTCAGAACGTAGATATGAGGGCGACGGTTCATGATGTTTTTATGTTGGGGTGGGCGGTAGCCCGTTTGGGTGGCTTAGCTTTTCTGACTGAAAGCGACCTTGCAGGCCGACATACCAGTCCGAACCATGCAGGCGCCCTATCGGGTCGTAAGCGTCGATATCAATGCGCCCTTCAGGTGTCAGAATGGTGTCGTCACAATGCACATGCAGAATTTCGCCAATGACGATATGACGTAGCGGGCCCAGGTCGAGCACGGTGTGCAAGCGACACTCAAACTGCACCGGGCATTGGGCAATACGGGGCGGCTGCACTTGCACGCTGGGGGCCAGATCCAGGCCCGCTTGCAGGTGCTCGGCCTGCCCGGTCGGGTAAGCAATGCCGCAGATATTCATGGCGCGTGCCATCTTGGCGCTGATCAGGTTCACCACAAACTGGCCTGCGCTCAGAATGTTGCGGGTGGTGTCTTTCAGACCATCGGCAGAGTGCGCATCGTTTTCCAGGCCCAGTGCCAGTACGGCAGGCTCTGAACCCATCACATTGAAGAAACTGAACGGGGCCGTGTTCACGCGCCCCTGCTGGTCACAAGTCGTGACCAGGGCAATGGGGCGCGGCAACACGGTGTTGACCAACAAGCGGTAGCGTTCGCGTTCGCCAAGCTGATCACAGGACCAGTCCATGTCAGTGCCTCTGGTCCAACATGACAACGGTCTGATACAGAACCCGCGTACCGTCCAAAAGTTGCTCGGACGTAATGGATTCTTCGGGGCAATGGCTGCGACCATTCAGGCAGGGAATGAAGATCATGCCCATGGGGCCGCTGGGTGCCATGTAAACCGCATCGTGACCGGCTCCGCTAGGCATGACCATACTCGGGTATCCCAACGCACTGGCGGCCTGCTCGATAATGTTCATCACATCGGGCGTGCAGTCCGTGGGCTTGGCCAGACTGACTTGCGCCGCGTCCAGTCCCAGGCCCATGGCCTCGATCTCCGGGCGCAATTGGGCCAGCAATTCCTCGGTAAAGTTCTGCATCAGCTCCTGGCGGTCGCTGCGTACTTCCACCATCATTTCCACGCGTCCGGGAACGGCATTGGAGGCGTTGGGCGTCAGGTTCAGGTTGCCAATGGTGGCGACCAGATAGTCTGGCCCGCCCAGCGCACGGCGGGCCTTGCGGTCCACTGCACTGATGATCAGGCTGGCACCGACCAGGGCATCACGGCGTATGTCCATGGGTGTGGTGCCAGCATGGTCCGGACGACCCGTGATGATGATGCGGTGGCGGCAAATGCCCACAATATTGCTGACCACGCCGATAGGCAGATTGCGTGATTCCAGTACTGGCCCTTGTTCGATATGCAACTCGATAAAAGCGGCAGTATCGCCAGGGGCACGACGGGCCTGGGCCAGTTCCTGGGGGCGGCCACCGATGCGGGCAATGCCTTGCGCCAGTGTTTCGCCCTGTGGATTGCGTTCGGCCAGCATGGCCTCGGACAAGACCCCGCCCATGGCGCGGCTGCCTACGCAGGACACGCCATAGTCGCTCGGTTCTTCGGACAGAAAATCCACCACTTCAAAAGGATGATCCAGCGGGATGTTCTGCTCGTTCAGGCAACGGGCCACTTCCAGCCCGGCCAGTACGCCGATAATGCCGTCGTAGCGTCCGCCATACATCACGGTGTCGCAGTGCGAGCCAGTGGTAATCGGGGCCAGACCGGGCTTGCGCCCTTCGCGGCGACCAATCAGATTGCCTGCTGCATCCAGGCGTACGGTCAGGCCCGCTTCCTCGAACTGCTGCTGCAACCACTGACGCGACTGCAGAAACAGATCGGAGAAGGCGCGGCGTGTCCAGGGTTGGTCGGGCAGCGTGAACGCGGCCAGCTCCTGGGTGCTGCGCCACAGACGCTCCTGGTTCAACAAGGGCATGGCTAGACTCATGACAGTTCGCCTGCTTTGTGCGGGCGGATGAACTGGCCGTCGCCCGCCGCGTTACGCACGATTTTGCCGTCCCAGGCCAGTTGGCCGCGCACATAGGTGGCTTCCACCCGCACGTGGAACTCGCGGTCCTCGAAAGAGCTCCAGGTGACGGCGGACAGGCTGGTGGACGGGTCAAAGCGGTAGGTTTCGGGTTTGACGATCACGATGTCGGCGTCTGCTCCTACATTCAGCGAGCCCTTGCGGTGTTCCAGCAGGAAGTGTTGGGCAGGACCCCAGCACAGTTGCTTGACGACCATGGTGGGGGAAATGCCGTGCTCGGCGCAGCCGGTCCAGAAGGCAGGCAGCAGGGTTTCCAGACCAGGCCCCCCGGAGGAGTTCTGGAACACATTGTCAAACTGCTTGCGCTCCAGGCCCCAGCTCACGTGGTCGGAGGAGACGAAGGTACATTCGTCGTTGGCGATGTGAGTCCAGAGCAGATCCATTTCCGCCTTGGGGCGAATGGGTGGGTAGTGCTTGGTCTTGGCACCGAAACGGCGGGTGTGCTCTTCGTGGTTCAGCATCAGGTACTGCACGCAGGTTTCAATCGACGCCTTGTGCCCTGCTTGACGGTACATATTGCAGATTTCAAAACCGCGCGACAGGGACACGTGTACGGCGTGCGCACGGGCACAGGTCTGGGCACCGATTTCGTAAATGGCGCTGGTGGCCAGGTTTTCGATCAAAGGCGTGTGGGCGCGCAAGAATGCGTCCCAGCCTGTATCACCGGCCTCGACCATGCGCTTGATGTTCTTGCGGGTCAGCTCCTGGTCCTGGTTGTGGACACCGCAAGCCAGACCGGAGGGGGCGATCAGGCGGAAGGCTTCCATCAGGATGTCTTCTTCCACGCGCGGGAAACGGTTGGGACTGGCTTCAAAGGTAGAGAATTTGAAACCGCACACACCGCCTTCAATCAGGCCCGCTGCCGCTTCCAGACCGTGCTGGTCGTTCAATGTGCCGTAGCAGGCCACGTCCACGTGGCAATCGCTTTCAATGCGGGCAATCTTGTCGTCCAGTTGTGGGCGGGAGGCAACGGGTTCGGGATCGTCGTAAGGCATTTCCACCATGGTGGTCACGCCACCGGCGGCAGCCGCACGCGAGGCCCAGCCCAGCCCCTCCTGATTGGCCTGGCTGCCGGAGTGCACCTGGCCGTCCAGTACGCCAGGCATGACCCACATGCCACGCGCATCCACATGCTCATGGGCTGAAGGGGCCGCGCCCACACCGCGTGCGGCTACGCGGCCCTCGCGGACAGCAACCCAGCCATCAGTGATGATGCGGTCGCGCTCAACAATATTTCCTCGTACTACCAGATCGAAGTCGCTCATTCTCTTCCTCCTTGGATGGCTCGGACCCGCGCATGTTGCGTGTCCGTAATCGTGTTCGTTTCCATGATTGAAGCAAATCCAATCATGAATGTCGTATGCCTATTTATCGGTAAAACATAACGTCATGTTAAGTCTTGCCTGGAGTGCGCCCAGCGTTGCACGTGATAGCGGTCATGGCCCAGGCACAGGCAGAAAGAACCCACGGCCTTGGCCAGTTTTTCCGTGATATGGCGCTTGTCGTAGGTATGGCGTGTGATGCGTTCCTGGGCCTGCTCCACTTGCTGGCGCAGGCGCGGCATATTCACTTGGGTTAACTGTCGGTCGCGCACGGCAAACTGGCCGTCGACCATCACGTGGCGCAGCGCCAGACCGTCTTCCAGATGCACTAGCTGATTGACCGTGTTGTTATGCGGAATCCAGTTGATATGGGCCAGATCCAGGAACACGATGTCGGCCTTGCGACCCGGCTCCAGACGCCCTAACTGCTCGCCCATGCCCAGACAGCGGGCGCTGCCCTCAGTAGCGGCGTAGAGTGCTTGTTCGGTGGTGACCCAGCGTTCCGTATCCGGGCCGCGCACCTTGGACGAGAAGGAGGCCAGGCGCATGGCTTCGTACATGTTCTGGTTATCGCCGCTGTTCGAGCCGTCCGTGCCCAGACCCACGGTAATGCCGCGCTCCAGCATGGCGTTCACATCGGCAATCCCGTTACCTAAACGCATATTGCTGCCGGGGTTGTGGGCCACCATGGCACCGCGCACCGCCAGAATGTCCAGATCGCGCTCGTCCAGCCAGATGGCGTGCGCCAGGGTGAAACGGGGCGAGATCAGGCCCAGCTTGTCCAAATGCTGAACAATGGTGGTGCCATAACGCTTCATGCCGGTCAGGGCTTGCACATAGGATTCACCGACATGGCTGTGCAGGCCGATATTGCGCTCCGCACTGATTTCACCGCAGGTTTGCAGGAACTCGTCCGAGCACAGCATGGGAATGGTCGGGGCCAGGGCCACACGAATGCGCTCGGGGTTGCGCTGCTGGTCCAGAAAGTCCGTCAGGCCAGATAGCGTGGCCCGGAACGATTGCGGTGCCAGTTGGGCCACAAATTTTTGTAGCTCTTCTGGCAGGGCGTCGATCAGGCCGGGCACGGATTGGTAAAAGGACAGGTCCGCCATCATGGGGGCGACCGTGGCCCGCATACCCGCATCCACATAGGCCTGGGCGACGGCATTCATGCCTTCCGCTGTGGGGACGGGAACTTCGGAGTACAGGTCGTAGCTGGCGGTACAGCCTTTCAGCAGCATTTCTGCGGCATTGAGCTGAGTACTCAGGTACTTGTCTTCCAGATGACGGTCGCCATTGATCCAGGGGCCTGCTGTCAACAACAGTTCCAGTGACCAGCGATCCCCCATGGCCTTGGCGTAGGTGCCGTGGCCGTGGGTATGCGCATTGATCAGGCCGGGATGCAGCAGTTGGTCATCCGCTTGCACTACTGTGGCATCAGCAGGTGCGGGCAGGCCGGGCGGGCCCATGGTTTCGATCTCGCCAGTCTTGATCAGAATGTCTACAGGCTCGGCCTTGGCCTGGGCGTGGGCCAGCACCAGGCCCCCACGGATGACGGTATAAGGTGATGTCATGATCAGCTCCGATTGTCCTTGATCGCCCAAGGGAACAGGATGCGTTCGGCGGCAGAGATTACCTGGAAGAACACAATGCCCAGTACCGACAAGATGGCCATGGCGCCAAAGGCCACCGGCGTCTTGAAGAAGGCGGTAGAAGTGGTGATCAAGTAGCCCAGACCCTGGTCGGCCGCCACAAACTCACCGACCACCGCGCCGACCACGGACAAGGTGATGGCGACCTTCAGGCCCGAGAAAATAAAGGGCACGGCAAAGGGCAGGCGGATACGGAAGAATTCTTGCATGCGGGTGGCGCGGCAGGCACGGACCAGCTCGATCAGCTCGGGCGGGGCGGCCAGCAGGCCAGCGGTCATGGAGATCACCAGCGGGAAAAACGCGACCAGAAAGGTCACTACCACGCGTGGTAGCTCAGTAGGACCAAAGATAATGACAAGAATCGGGGCCAGGGCCACCTTGGGAATGGATTGAGTCAGAATCAGCAAGGGGTAGATGGCCTGTTCGAAAAAGCGCGAGTAGGTAATCAGCACGGCCAGCGGGAAACTCACCACAATGGACAGCAAAAAGCCCAGCATGATGGTGCGCGTGGACACCAGCGTGTGCATCAGCATGGCCTCTTTCATTTGCATGGAATCGGCCCAGATGCGTGAGGGGGCGGGCACCAGGTATTCAGGAATATCAAACAGGCGGCTGGCCAGCTCCCATAGAATGACCACGGCAATCAGGGTGAGGGCCGGGATGGTAATTTCATTGAAGTCGCGCAGACGCAGTCGGCGCTTACGCACGGGCGCGGCGGCCAGGGTTTGAGTTTGCTCGCTCATCAAGCCACCTCGTGTTGGAAAATAAGTTCACGCACGGCGGCGGCACAGTGCGTAAATTCCGGCGTACCCACCAGGGAAAAGTCGCGTTCGCGGGGCAGGTTTACATCCAGAATTTCGCTAATCTGGCCGGGGCGCGGCGACATCACCACAATGCGGTGACCCAGCATGACGGCTTCGGAAATCGAGTGCGTCACAAACACAATGGTTTTGGGGTCTTCGTACCAAAGGCGCAGCAGTTCCAGCGTCATGGTTTCGCGGGTCAGCGCGTCCAGAGCACCGAAAGGCTCATCCATCAGCACCACTTTGGGGTTGTGAACCAGTGCGCGGCAAATGGCCACGCGTTGCTGCATGCCACCGGACAATTGCTTGGGGTGATGATGCAGAAAATTGCCCAGACCGGCGGTGCTCAGCAGGCGCGTGGCGCGGCTGCGGGCCTGATCGTCCAGGCGGCCCATGATGCTGGACGGCAAGAGGGTGTTGTCCAGAATATTGGCCCAAGGCACCAGGGTGGGGGCCTGAAACACAATGCCGGTGTCCTGGCGAGGGTGGGCGACCACGTCATCATCAATACGGACAGTACCGCTTGTAGGCATCAATAAGCCCGCGATCAGACGCAGCAGGGTGGATTTCCCGCAGCCCGACGCGCCGACGATGGCGATGATTTCGTTGTCCTGGATGTCCAGATTGATTTGTTTCAGTGCCTGAGTCTCGCGCTCGGTATGACGACCGTAGATCAGATTCACGTCTTCAATGCGTATCACAATGCGCTCCTAGGCGCGCGCCGGCCCGCCTGGGGCAAGCCAGTGCGCGCGCGAAAATCAGCTCAGGGTTTGGCTGTGCCGTTGGCCTTGACGATGAACTGCGGGTCGTAGGCTTGGTGATAGTCCCAGGCCGGGTCCAGGCTCTGCGCTTCTGCAACCGCCTCGTAGGTGGTTTTCATGCGGTCTGCATCCAGGCTGCCCACTCCGTGCTCGGCACTGAAATCGGTGTAGATATAGCCCAGCACCGCGTTCAGATTGCCCATGCAGTCATCCAGATCAATTTCCGGATTGGCCTTGACGTGGGCCTGGCAAGCCGTGTCCGGGTCCTTGCGGGCGGCGTCCCAGGCTTCGATGGTGGCGTTCAGAAAGTTCTGCACCATCTGTGGGCGTTCGGCCAGCGTCTTGTCCGTGGTGAAAACGGACAGGGCGTAGATGTTGAAACCCTGATCGCTAAAGGGCAGCACCACGATTTCCTTGCCAAAACGCTGGGCCTGCTTGTTCTGGTAGTAGTAGTTGGTAGCCAGGAAAGGAGCGGCGTCCACTTTGCCATTGATCAGTAAGGGGGCCATGGAGGAACCATCTACGGTCACCCACTGAATCTTGTCGGGATCGGTATTGGCTTTGCGTGCCACCATGGGGAAGTAGAGCTTGTGGCTGTTGCCGGGTGAGACGGCAATTTTCTTGCCCTCCAGGCCGGAGAAGTTGGTGATACCCGAGTCCTTGAGCACAAACAGGGAATGGGCCGAGTGCGAGAAGGTGGACGCAATGGCCTTGACGGGAGTCTGGCTGTTCTGGCGCGAGGTCAGAATGGCAGAAATATCGGCCAGGCCAATGTCAGCGGCGCCACCGGCTACTTTCAGAACGGTGTCGCCCGAACCGGTGCCTCGGGTGATCTTCAGGTCTATGCCGTGTTTCTCGTAAATCCCGTTGGCAATACCCGAATAATAGGGGGCATAGTCGCCGGTGGGAATGAAGTCCAGCATCAGGTGAATGTTGTCAGCGGCGTGGGCGGTGGGCGCAGCAGCGGCCAGTCCCAGGCCCAGCACCGCAAGGGTGCGAGCAAGCAGGGTTTGCATGATTTTGTCTCCGTGTCGTAGTTATGAAGCCGCTCTTTAGGCCCGTTGCGCTCAAGGCGCGCCGGGATGGCAGCTTGAAAAAATTGAAACATAGGGAAATCAAAATGTCTTATGCTTATTTGTGCTCGAAACATAAGGCTACGTTAAGGGATGCTGCTCAATCTTCGTCAAATCGAGGTCTTTCGCGCCATCATGCTGACCGGCTCCATCAGCAAGGCGGCGCAGTTGCTGAACGTGTCGCAACCGGCCATCAGCCGCCTGCTTTCCTACACGGAATCGCGCATTGGTCTGGTGCTGTTCGAGCGCATCAAGGGGCGTCTGTACCCCACGCCGGAGGCGCGTCGGCTCTATCAGGAAGTGGAGCAAGTCCATAACAGTGTGCAGCGGGTTAACGAGGTGGCGACCGACTTGATCGAAAAGCGCCACGGCAGCTTGCACATTGCTGTCAGCCCCAGTTTGGGACAGACCTTGATTCCCATGGCGGTGACGCGTTTTCGCCAGGCCTTCCCGGATGTGAAGGTGTATGTGCGCACGCTGATCTCCAGTGATCTGGTGCAGGCTTTGGTCACGCAACAGGCCGAGGTGGGCGTCGCGATTGTGCCGCTGACGCATCCCAGCCTGCATGCCCAGTCCATTTACGAGAACCATCTGGTGGCGGTCCTGCCAGCCAGTCATCCTCTGGCCGACAAGCAGGAGCTGGATGCCAGCGATCTGGAAGGACTGGATTTGATTGGTTATGGCAATGACACCCCTTATGGGCAGATGGTGCAGCAGTTATTTGGTAACCGTCCGGGGGTGCCGCAACTGTCTGTAGAAGTGCGTCTGACGCACATTGCCTGTGCCATGGTGCAGGCCGGTGCCGGGATTGCGGTTGTGGACGAACTGGCCGTGGCAGGCCGGGTCTGGCCGGATGTAGTGGTACGTCCCATTAATCCCCGCACCACCATGCCCTTGCACATGCTGCACTCCAATGTGGTGCCAGTATCGCAGTTGGCACACGACTTCATGGAAGTGGTGATTTCCACGGCCTCCCGAGGCATGCGGGCAGGCTGGGCCTGATTGACTCACCAATACCCCCCGCGCTGCGCCTTCGCTTGACTGCCTCTTCAAAGGGGGGACTTACCCTTAGGGCGGGTCGGCGGGAAAACAAGCGGTGTTCGTGGAGTCCGCCGTGTACAGGGGGCACGGCAATTAGCTTAACGCTGTGTTATGAAGAGTTAATAAAAAAGCATATGACATCAAGGTTTTGCCACCCCTAGAATGAAAGCACTACAAACAGAAAATGATGGCAAGGAGACCTTATGCAAGGCGTAAACACTATCGCCGCGTTGGCTGCGGCTGTTTCTCGCAAAAACACCCTGTCCCGCTTGGGACGCGTTGGCAGCAAAGCAGGTTTGATGCTGGCAACCCTGGCTGCTGGATTGGCCTTGAGCCTGCCCGCTCATGCGGACAACCCCAATCAGGGCAAGATGTTCAAAGTGGCCGCGGATGTGGGTCTGGTGCCGTTTTTCATGCGCGGCACTGATGGCAAGATGGATGGCTTTTCCAACGACCTGACTCAGGAAGTGGCCCAGCGCATGGGGTATGACGGTGCCGAGGTCATTGACACCCCGTTTTCCGCTATTTTTGCAGGCTTGTTTTCTAGTCGCTACGACATGGTGGCCGCCCCCACCAACACCACGCGGGAACGTGCCGAGCAAATGCTGTTTGCCGAGCCGTACATGGCGGGTGGCCTGAGCTTTCTGGCTAAGAAAGGCGCTACCGTCAATGCGCTGGAAGATTTGAAGGGCAAGACCATTGCCGTCAATAATGGCAGTTTCTCGGACCGCTGGTTGCAGGACAACCAGGAAAAGTACGGCTACAAGATCCAGCGTTTCAACAAGAACACGGATGCGGTGCAGGCCGTGGCTATTGGTCGTGCCTTTGCCAATATGTCCGAAACCCCGTTGGCCCGCTACATCGCCACAAAAACCCCTGCATTGGCTCCGGTCTACGACATGACCACCGAGGCCAATTATGCTTTTGCATTTCGCAAGGACGACACGACCTTGCGCAATCGCGTGGATGAAGTGCTGGAGTGCATGAAGCAGGATGGCTCCCTGTCCAGGCTGCATATGAAATGGTTTGGGACGGAACCCACTGCGGGTACCGCCATGACGGTTGTTTTTCCCGGTTATGGTGCACCCGACTACCCTGGTTACGAGCCCACTGAGCACACCCCCGACTGCTCCCGTCCTTAATAGCGTCTTCGCGCTGTTTCTCTAGCTATACGGCCCCGCAGGGGCTGGTCTGTGCCTGCCCGACGGGCAGGCGGTCAAGGAGCGACCATGAGTGAAATTGTCCGCATCCAGGGCTTGCGCAAATCGTTTGGGCAGGCCGAGATTCTTAAAGGCATAGACCTGAGCGTCAACACCGGCGAAGTCGTCGTGATGATTGGCGGCTCGGGCTCGGGCAAAAGTACCTGTCTGCGCTGCATCAACCGTTTGGAAACCCCTACCAGCGGCACGATTGTGGTGGCAGACAGCGATGTGACCTGCCCGCGCACTGATTTGAACCAGGTGCGCCAGAACATAGGCATGGTGTTTCAGGGCATACACCTGTACCCCCATATGACGGCGCTGGGCAATGTGATGCTGGCGCTGCGCAAGGTGAAAAAAGTGCCCAAGGTGCAGGCCGAAGAGCAGGCTCGCCATCACCTGGAACAAGTGGGTCTGGCCGAGCGTATCGAACACTATCCCAGTCAGTTGTCCGGTGGCCAGCAGCAGCGTGTGGGCATTGCCCGTGCCCTGGCGCTGGAGCCCAAAGTCATGCTGTTTGATGAACCGACCTCGGGCCTGGATCCCGAGCTGGTTGGTGAAGTGTTGAACGTCATGAAACGTACCCGTGATGCGGGTATGACCATGGTGATTGTCACGCACGAAATGCAGTTTGCCCGTGAAGTGGGGGATCGTATTGTGTTCATGGACCAGGGCGTGATTCTGGACCAGGGCAGCCCCGATGAAATTCTGTGTAAGCCGCGTCACAAGCGGATTCAGGATTTTCTGAGCCGCATGAACTGAGGTCGGCCATGGATCAGATTGTTTATTACTTCTTTAACTGGACGCTGATCAGCCCCCATCTGCCCGAGATCATGCAGGGCTTTTGGGTCACGCTGCAAATGGCTGTGATGACCGTGATTCTGGGCACCGTCCTGGGTCTGGGCTTGGCTGTGCTGCGCTGCTATGGATGGCGTCCCGTCAATATTCTGATGACGCTGTATGTGGACATATTCCGTGCGATTCCGCAGTTGGTCATTATTGTGCTGGTCTTTTTTGCCTTGCCTTCGTTGGGTATTGTGATTGATCCGATACCGGCGACTGTCTTGGCCTTGAGCTTGGTGCTGTCTGCTTTTGCCGAAGAAATCTTCTGGTCCGGCATTGCGGCGGTGCCGACAGGGCAATGGGAAGCGGGTCGCTCCACCGGCATGGGTTTCAGCCAGACGCTGTTTGCCATCATCCTGCCGCAAGCCGTGCGCCTGGCGATTCCACCGCTGACCAATCGCGCCATCGGGATTACCAAAGGCACCACGCTGGGCTCAGTCATTGCCGTGCCCGAGTTGCTTAACGTGTCCAGCAATATCCAGTCCAACATTGCCAACCCCACTGCCTTTACAGCCGGGGCCATTTTGTTCTGCCTGATTTTCTTTCCCTTCGTTCATCTGACGAGGGTGCTGGAACGGCGCTATGCGATCAAGTCGTAGGAGGGACGCGCTATGGAATTGATCGATACGTTTCTGAACCCGAAGATTATTGCCGCCAGTTGGCCGCTGCTGATGCAGGGCCTGTGGCTGACGGTCAAGCTCGCCCTCATCATTGTGCCGCTGGCAGCCCTGCTGGGCCTGATCATTGCCTGCCTGCATTACCAGCAGCATCGCTGGCTGAACCGGCTGATCCTGCTGTATGTGGATTTCTTCCGGGCTTTCCCGCCTTTGGTGCTGCTGATCTTCATTTACTACGGCCTGCCGTTCCTGGGCCTGCCCCTGAATGAGTTTTCAGCCACGGTGCTGGCGCTGGTTCTGAACAGCAGTGGCTACTTCGCGGAGATTTTCCGCGCCGGGCTGGAGTCGGTGTCCCCTGGTCAGAACGAGGCGGCGCGCTCGACCGGCTTGAACGCCCGTCAGGCCATGGCTTATGTGGTCGTGCCTCAGGGGGTGCGCAATGTGATTCCGGATCTGGCAAGCAACACCTTGGAAGCCATCAAGCAGACCTCGATTGCCTCGGCTGTGGCCTTGCCCGAGCTGCTGCGTTCGGCCCAGATCATGCAGGGCGAGACCTATAGCCAGACACCGTTGGTGGCCGCTGCACTGATTTACTTCATTCTTCTGTGGCCCTTGGTACGCATGATTTCGCGTATGCAAAAGCCGTTTGTTGTTCCACGTTGAGCCTAAGCGTAACTATGAAAAATAAAGGTGTCTTTTCCATTTGCCCCACCCCCTTCAAACCGGGTGGTGAGCTGGATTTGCAAAGCCTGGTCAGTCTGGTGAACTTCCAGCTGGAAGCCGGTATTCACGGGCTGGCGATTTTGGGGGTGATGGGGGAGCTGCACAAGCTCAGTACCTTTGAGCGTCGGCGTGTCATTGAAACGGTGGTGGCCGCGGTGCGCGGCGCGGTGCCGGTGTGGGTGGGTGTGCGCGCCTTGGGTACGGCAGCCGCAGTGGAGCAGGCTCGTAGTGCCGAGGACTTGGGCGCGGATGCGATTTTTGTCGCCCCCTTGGCCGGGGCAGACGACGAGATGCAGGTGTCCTACTACCGTCAGATCGTGCAGGTGGTCCGTATCCCGGTAGTGATTCATGACTTCCCGGAACTGTTTGCTGCCCGTATCAGCCCCGCCTTGGCCGTGCGCCTGAAGGGTGAAGCAGGCGTGTCCATTTTGAACTCCGAGGATCCGCCGGTTGGTCAAAAAATTACCGCCGTGCGGGGTTTGTCGGGTGATGCCTTGCCGATCTTGAGTGGCTTGGGTGGCATGCACTTTCTGGAAGAGCTGCAACGGGGGGCGGATGGTGTGGTCACGGGCTTCTCCTTCCCGGAAATTTTGCTCAAGGTCTATGCCTTGCATCGTCAGGGCGAGCAGGAAGAAGCCGCCCGCGTGTTTGACCGTTACTGCTCCTTGATCCGTTACGAGTTTCAGCCGCTGGTAGCCTTGGCGCTGCGCAAGTATTCCTATATGCGCCGTGGCATCATCGCCTGCGATGCGACGCGCGATCCGGCCACGGCGCTGGACCATATCAGCCGGGATGAGTTTGAGGCTGTGGTGCGCCGAGTGGGTCTGGATTTGTCCGCCAAGGGTGTACAGACCGTTTAAACTTTGCTGTTCTCGAGTAACTGCTGCATTTGTTGGATTTGCCGGGTAAATAACGTCTGGGGGGCCCCGGCGTTATTTACCCGGTTTTTTTGCTTGCGCTTCTTCTTCTTCTTCTTCTTCTTCTTCTTCTTCTTCTTCTTCTTCTTCTTCTTCTTCAGTTTCCTGAGAGTTGGAGAGTGGCGCTGCTTGTGTGCAGAGCAGGAGATTTGTGGGACAAGGAGCGCAGAGAGCCTGCATGTTTAGATAGTGTTTCGTGGAAACGCCTGTCTGGGCCGGGGGGCCGTTCTCCGGGCTTGGCTCCTTGTCGGTGCTGCGCACCGGTACCCGGTCAGGCTTGCTATTCGGGCGCGCCCTGAACTCGCGAAAGTGCCTTGTCCACAGGACAAGGCACAAGCATTTCGCTCAAACAGCAGGGTGCTTGTACCCCGAATAGCAAGCCCGCCTGCGGCAAGAAGCCTGAATCGCCCAGAGGACGGCCCCCCGGCCCAGACCGGCTCACAATGACTATCAATATGAGCCCTTCCTCCTTTTGGAGCCTGGCGGTATGTGGCTCTTCGGGCTGCTGTCGCGGTGTGAGGGACTTGAGGGGGGCGAGGTTTGCGTGTGGATCGTGGCTCTCAAGAGTTAGCGGTGGGTGTGGGGGGCGCAAAAATAGGAGCCAAGCACTAACTATTGAGTGCCAGGCACTTCATGGGAGCATGAACCTTGCTCAGGATATCCCGCTCAACAAAATGTTGTGCGTAATCGGGAGCTTGTCGTGCGTCTTTGACGCCAAAGCCAATGCGCTTGTCACGGTGATTGTTGTTGTCTCAGTCTCTTGTTCTTTTAGGTTTTCTTGCTCACTCAGGCGCTTTTATAGGCGCATAAGGAGTTGGTACAAGGACGAGAGGCGCTGCGGCCAGGCGGCTTTGGGCTGAAAAGCCTGTGACCAGGAGCTGGCCTCTAGCCTGCCTGGGTGTTGCCAGAGTTTTTGAAGTGGCTAGAGTCGCGCAGTATGATCAGACATTCTGCCCTTGGATCGGGATTGCCATGTTTGCCTATGTCGGGCTGCGTACTGCCTGCTTTGATACGCCTTTAGGGGCGATGCGTCTGTTGGTGGACGCTCAAGGAGCTTTGCTGCGTCTGGACTTCGAGGAAGAGACCGTACATGGCCTGACACCGGAGCAATTGGCCGGTCTGATCTCCGAACCGGCTTTGGCCGAGCCTGTGCAGACTCAACTGGACGCGTATTTTGCTGGCAAGCTGCAGCAGTTTGACCTGCCTTTCAGCCTGCAAGGGACCGAGTTTCAGCAGCAGGTCTGGCAGGCTTTGATGACCATTCCTTATGGTCAGACCTGGACCTATGGCCAGATGGCCGAACATCTGGGCCGACCCAAAGCGGTGCGCGCCGTTGGTCAGGCCTGCGGCTTAAATCCCATCAGTATCATCGTGCCTTGCCATCGTGTGCAGGGTGCCAATGGCATGTTGACTGGCTTTAGCTCCGGCCTGCACCGTAAAGCCAGCTTGCTGGACTTTGAGCGCCGCGTGTATTTGACCGGTGAGGGTGACTTTCAACTCAGCATGCCCGCCCAGCTCGATTTGTTCTAACGCAGGACAGGGCTCACTCCGTACCCAAATCAACAAGCCCCCGTGCACAGAATCACAAGTCCGGGCTTGTCCTCGTCCCTATACTGAATTCCTTAAGAATCAACTATTCCGTGTGGAGACAGACTATGGGGCAGGACGTACAAGCCGAGCGCAAGGCGATTCGCGAACACATGATTATTGACGGCAAACCCGTCACTGAATCTCAAGGACCCATGATTCCCGTTTACGATCCCGCAACGGGGCAAGTGATTGCGCATCAGCCCGAGGCCGGTGCTCAAGGCGTGGATCTGGCTGTGCGTGCTGCGCGCCAGGCTCTGGAGCAGGGCGAATGGGCTCAGATGTTGCCCGCTCAGCGCGAGCGCCTCTTGTTGCGTTTGGCCGATTTGATTGAATCCCACGCGGACGAGCTGGCTCGTCTGGAAACCCTGAACAACGGCAAGCTGCTGTTCTTCTCCTACGGCCTGGAAGTGGCTGCCAGCGCACAATGGCTGCGCTACATGGCTGGCTGGGCCACCAAGATGAATGGCGAATTGCTCTCGCCTTCCATCGGCTTTCCTCCCGGCGTGAAATACCACGCTTACACCCGCCAGGAACCGGTTGGTGTTGTGGGTGCGATCGTGCCCTGGAACTTCCCGTTGCTGATGGCGGTGTGGAAGATTGCGCCTGCCATGGCTGCCGGTTGTACCGTGGTTCTGAAGCCTGCTGAAGAGACCCCGCTGACCGCCATTCGTCTGGCCGAGCTGGCTCTGGAAGCCGGTTTCCCCGTCGGTGTGATCAACGTGATCACGGGTCGTGGCGAAAGCACGGGTGCGGCTTTGACGGCTCACCCTGGCGTGAACAAGATTTCCTTTACCGGCTCTACGGAAGTGGGCAAGTTGATTGGTCATCAAGCCATCAACGACATGAAGCGCATGTCCCTGGAGCTGGGCGGCAAGTCCCCTGTGGTCATCATGGATGATTGCGATGTGGACATGGCCATTCAAGGTGCGGCCAACGCCATCTTCTTTAACCAGGGGCAAGTGTGTACCGCTGGTTCGCGTCTGTTTGTCCAAAAAGGCATTTACGAGCGCGTGGTGCAGGGCGTGGCTGATTTGGCTTCCTCCATGACACTGGGCTCGGGCTTTGAACAATCTACCCAGATTGCTCCGCTGATCTCGGCACGCCATCAGCAGCGCGTGCAGAACTACATTGATGTGGGTCGCCAGCAAGGCGGTCGCATGTTGGCAGGCGAGGGCGCATGCCCCGAGCAAGGCTACTTTGTACGCCCCACCGTGTTTGCCGACGTGGCACCGGATGCGCGCATCATGCGTGAAGAAATTTTTGGCCCCGTGGTGGTGGCGACGCCGTTTGACACCGAGGCGCAGGCATTGGTCTTGGCCAACGATACAGACTTTGGCCTGGGCGCCAGCGTCTGGAGTCAGGACCTGGCACGCGTACAGCGCTTGACCGCTGGCATCAAGGCCGGAACCGTGTGGGTCAACACCCACAACATGCTGGACCCCAGCATGCCTTTTGGTGGCTACAAGCAGTCCGGCCTGGGTCGGGAACATGGGCGTGCGGCGGTAGAGGCTTATCTGGAGACCAAATCGGTCTGCATGGCCTACCCGGCAGCCTAACAAGAACCGGGGCAAGACCTTGAGGCAAGCATGAAAAGGTCTTGAGCCGGTTCGGTATACGGGCGCGAACACAATAACGATATCGTTCGCGCCTTCTTCGAGGAGACAACAATAATGTATGCAATTTTGCAGCGAACCGCGCTGGCCTTGGCCTTGAGCGGCGTCAGTGCCGGACTTGCCCATGCGGGCGACCCCAGTGCTCGGGACTGGATACCCGCGCCGGTGGGCACCAATGTCGTGGCGGTCTACATGATGGGCCTGAAGTCGCATGGTTTTTATGATCAGGGTTCACGCATTGGCGACAGCCCCAAGCTGAATGTGCAAGGCATGATTTACCGCCAGATGCACTTTCGTGAGCTGGCCGGAAAGACAGTGCAGTACGAGCTGATCGTGCCCGGTTTTCGCAACAAGCTGGATATTCCAGGGCAAGACCGTGATCGCATGACCGGGATTGGCGATGTGACCGCTGGTGCTGCCGTGTGGCTGCATAACGATCCGGAAAACCGTTTCTGGTTTGCCTGGGAGCCTTTCATTACTGCACCGACTGGTCGCTATCACGGCTCACACGCGGACGTGTCCTCCGGCAAGAATCGTTGGAGCACCATTCAGGACTTTGCGATTGTGAAAGGCTTTGGCGAATCATCCTTTGTGGAGGGCGTGGCGGAGTTCGAGTTCTTTGGCAATAACAAGAACTACTACGGCCAGACCCTGAAAAAAGACACGGCAATCCGCCTGATGGCTCTGGTGTCCACCAACCTGACTGAAAAGACGTATGTAGGCATGCGCTATCGCTATGAAACCGGCGGTCGCGAAAAGGTCAATGGCGAAACCACGGTGACGCGGGCGCGTAACCATCAACTGGCTGCCGAAATTACCCATCAGCTGACCGATGCCCACCAGGTGCAATTGCAGTACATCCATGATTTGAAAGTCGAGAATGGCCCGCGCATGCGCGGCCTGCAATTCCGTTATGCCTATGCGTTCTGACAGCGTGGACGCCTATGAGGAGAGACATCCAATGAAGTCTAAATTTAAAGTATCGACCACCGCCGCATTGCTGGGCTTGATGGTGCTGGCCGGTGGAGCGCAAGCCCAGGATAAACCGCGTGAAGTCCTGACAGGCGGACACAGTGTGTCGGCCCCCCAGGAAAACCGTATCTATGTCATGGACTCGGTATTCAACCACCTGACCGAAAGCCGCGTGCATGTGTACGACTACACCAACGGCAAATTCCTGGGCATGGTGCCCACGGCCTTCAACGGCCACGTGCAGTTGTCCAACGACGGCAAGAAAATCTACACCATGACAACCTACCACGAGCGTATTACCCGGGGTAAGCGTTCGGATGTGGTGGAAGTGTGGGATGCCGACAAGCTGACCTTTGAACAAGAAATTTCCCTGCCACCCAAGCGCGTGCAAGGTCTGAACTATGACGGTCTGTTCCGTCAGACCACGGACGGCAAGTTCATCGTGCTGCAAAACGCCTCGCCAGCGACCTCCATCGGGATTGTGGACGTGGCCAAGGGCGACTATGTGGAAGATGTCACGGCTGCAGCCGGTTGCTGGAGCGTGATTCCCCAGCCCAATCGCCCACGCAGCTTCATGACCATTTGTGGTGATGGTGGTTTGTTGACTATCAATCTGGGTGAAGACGGCAAGGTGGCCAGCCAGTCGCGCAGCAAGCAGATGTTCTCCGTGAAGGACGATCCGATCTTTATCGCTCCCGCCCTGGACAAGGACAAGGCTCACTTCGTGTCCTACTACGGCAATGTCTACAGTGCGGATTTCAGCGGTGATGAGGTCAAGGTCGACGGCCCCTGGTCCCTGCTGAACGACGAGGACAAGGCCAAGAACTGGGTGCCCGGTGGCTACAACCTGGTGGGTCTGCATCGCGCCAGCGGTCGCATGTACGTGTTCATGCATCCCGATGGCAAGGAAGGCACTCACAAGTTCCCTGCTGCCGAGATCTGGGTCATGGATACCAAGACCCAAAAACGCCTAGCCCGTATCCCCGGACGTGATGCCTTGTCCATGACCATTGATCAGCAACGCAATCTGTTGCTGACACTGGACGGTGGCAATGTGAATGTCTACGACATCAGCCAGCCTGAACCCAAGTTGTTGCGCACGATCGAAGGCGCGGCAGAAGCCTCTCTGCAGGTTCAGTTCCATCCAGTTGGGGGTGTCTGAAATGGACCCGATCCTGACCTATGCCAGCGTGGCCTGCTTGGCCGTGCTGATGGGACTGGGGGCGCTGGACAAGCTGCGTCACTTCAGCCTGTTCGAGGCAGCCGTTGGCGGCTATCGATTGTTGCCAGAGGTATTGTTGCGACCGTTCAGCGTGCTGTTTGTCGCCGCCGAGGCCTTGAGTGCGCCTTTGCTGCTGTGGCCAGCCAGTCGTTCGTTGGGGGCGGTTCTGGCCTTGTGCGTCCTGTTGGTCGCCACCAGTGGCATCGTGATGAACCTGTTGCGTGGCCGCCGCGATGTGGATTGCGGCTGCTCGGGGCTGGGGGAGTCTTCCGGTGGTCTGTCCTGGTGGCTGGTGGCTCGCAATGCCTTGCTGGCTACGTTGGCTGTGGCCAGCGGTGACTGGGCCATCAGCCGTGCCCGTGAACTGGTCTGGGTGGATGGTTTGACCTTCTTCGGTGCCACCTTGGCCTTGCTGGGTCTGTACTACGCGGCCAACCAACTGATCGAAGCCCATCTGAAATTCCAGAAAATGCAGAATTCCTAGGAGACCTCAATGACTGCTTTACTGATTTCCAACGTGATTTTATGGGTAATCGTACTGGCCCTGGTGGTGCTGGTACTGGCCCTCTCACGCCAAATAGGCGTGTTGTACGAACGGGTTGCCCCCATGGGCGCTTTGACTATGGATAAAGGTCCGCAAGTGGGTGATGCCGCTCCCGTCATGGAATTGCAGGACCTGCGCGGTCGTGCCCTTACCGTGGGCGTGGCTGGCCCGCGCAGCCAGTTGATTTTCTTCATGTCGCCCACCTGCCCGGTGTGCAAGAAGCTCTTGCCGATTCTGAAGTCCATCCAGGGCTCGGAAGGTCAGTGGGTTGATATTGTGCTGGCCAGTGATGGCGAGATGCCCGAGCACCTGGCCTTCTACCAGAAAGCACAACTGGACGCCTTTCCCTACGTTTTGTCCACGCAGTTGGGCATGGGCTTTCAGATCAGCAAACTGCCTTACGCCGTCCTGATCGACGAGAACGGTGTGGTGCGCGGCAAGGGTCTGGTCAATTCGCGTGAACAGTTGGAAAGCCTGTTTACCGCCAAAGACCTGGGCGTGGCCTCGGCGCAAGAATACTTGGCCGGTGACTCGGGCATGAAGCAAGTGCAGGTATCACGAAAGGAGAACGTCAATGCGTTGGCTGGATAAATTTGGGGAGAGCCTCTCCCGTTCGGTGGCCCACAAGACTTCGCGTCGCAGCGTGCTGCGCTCGGTGGGCAAATTAATGGTCGGTTCGGCCTTTGTGTTGCCCGTATTGCCGGTGGCTCGCGCCGCCGGTGGTGGTGGCAGCAGCAGTGGTGCCGATCACATCAGTCTGAATCCCGATCTGGCGAATGAAGACGAAGTGAACTCCTGCGACTACTGGCGTCATTGTGCGGTGGACGGGTTCCTGTGCTCTTGCTGCGGCGGCACAACCACCACCTGCCCGCCGGGCTCGACGCCCTCGCCCATCTCGTGGATTGGTACCTGCCATAACCCGCATGATGGCAAGGACTACCTGATCAGCTACCACGACTGCTGCGGCAAGACCGCGTGTGGCCGCTGCCAGTGCAACACGCAGACCCGTGAGCGTCCTGGTTACGAGTTCTTCCTGCACAATGACGTGAACTGGTGCATGGCGAACGAGAACAGCACCTTCCATTGCACGACATCGGTACTGGTTGGCTTGGCTAAAAACTAAAAAAGGCCCGCCGGGCTGTCAGGCATGCACGCGGGAAGAACGGTCCTTGGGACGCCAGTTCTCTCCTGCATAGGCAGCCCCCAGGGTTTGAACAAGGTGCCGGGCGGCCAGGATGGCGTTCGGTCACTCAAGGAGGAAACACTGTGTGGACATCGTTGCGCCTGGCCTGTTTGGGCGCCGTACTCCTGGCGTTTACGCCCTGGGCCCATGCCCAGGAAGAGATGGCCGGAACGGGCGATTACCTGCAAAGCTCCCAGGCTTTTAAAGACTATATGCTGCAATGTGCTGGCTGCCATCGCTACGATGGCCAGGGCCTGACACACCGTGGTATCCCCGATTTCAACCAGTCCATCGGCTTGTTTACCCGTTTGCCGGCGGGACGGGACTACATGATTCGGGTGCCTGGTGCTGCGCAGTCGCAGCTGGACAATGCGGATCTGGCCCGTGTGCTGAACTGGATTGTGGCCAAGTTCAGCCCAGAAGAAATGACACCCGATTACCGACCCTTTACCTCGGCCGAGGTAGGGGCGGCACGTCGTCACCGTTTTGATGATGTGCTCAAGGCGCGTACGGCGTTAACCGCCAAGATGAACAGCATGGGTCTGGAACCTGCTCCTTACCTGTATGGCTCTATGGAACGCTGATACAGCGGGTTAACGACCGTAGACGCTTGAATCTTTTAGGGCTATAAGAAAAGGGAGGTATGTGATGCCTCCCATCCCGATCAATAGCGTTGGCCGCAAGGGCCCTCAGGCAATGTCTATGTTATTGCGCACTCCCTCTGCTTCTTTCAAGAGCCTGGCTGCTTGGCAGGAAGTGGTGTGCGCGTACTTCGTGCCCTTGGAGGTTCAGCCAGACTCGCGCCGTGGTTTCTCCAACTGGGCGGCAACGGATCGCATGGGTTCGGTCGATGTCATGGAGCTGTGTACCAGTGCGCAGCGCGTGCGGCGTACTCAGGCTTTAGCCAGCCGTTCCGAACAGGCGCTGTACAAGGTCACCTTGCAGATCAGTGGCAGCAGTCAGATTCAGCAGGATAATCGCAGCGGGATCTTGCATGCCGGGCAGTGGGGCATTTATGACACGACCCGCCCTTATGAAGTGGCTGTGCAGGATCAATCCCATTTTCTGGTCTTGCAGTTCGAGGAAGAGCGTTTGCTACCTTGGCTGCCCTGGTTAAGCGATGCGGTGGCCCGCTCGTTCTCGGCCACGACAGGTCCGGCCCGTATCGCTATGGACATGCTGCGTCTGGGCTTGCAGGAACGCGGGCACTTGTCGCCCTCGGCCTTGAGTGAACTGTCCCAAACCGTCATTCGCATGATGGCCCTGAGCCTGGCCGATGGACGTCCGGCGACGACCGAGTCCGCTCTGGACGAAGTGCGGCGTGGACAACTGCTGCAAATTCAGCAATATGTGCAGGATCATCTGGGCGATGCGGGTCTGAATGCCCAGTCCCTGGCGCTGCAATTTCGCATTTCACGCCGTTACCTCTACAAGTTGTTCGAGCTGTGCGGGCAAGCGCCGGCCGACTATATTATGGCCGCCCGCCTGGAGCGCGCCTGTCAATTATTAGTGGATGGCAGACCCGGTCGGCAGATCAGTGAACTGGCCTGGCAAATGGGTTTTTCTGACGCGGCCGTGTTCAGCCACGCCTTCCGGCGACGCTATGGCGTGTCGCCCAGCGAATGGCGTCGCAGCCGCATTGGCAGTGATTAAGTACAGCTACGTAGACGCAATTCCGACTTATCGCAAACGGGTCTGATTTCTATCCTAGAAGCTCATGGTTTTTTGGGTGGCCGACGCGGCCAGCCCGGCTTCTCAAGGACAGTCTTATGCGCCTACACCTCGATTGTGCTTTGTTGCATACCCAGCCTCAATGGGCTCAGAACTTGCTGGCTATCATCCCACCGTGCGAGCGTTTGCAACTGCAAACTTTGCAGGCTCCGCCGCCAGCCCATCCTGATCAGGAATATTTGTTTTTGCGCCGTTCGGCTGCGTTGTTACTGCGCTTTGACGCCTGTCTGATTCCTGTTGAAGCCACCACCCTGATCCAGGTGCGTCGGGCCTTGTCGGCGGCTCAGGGTCATTTGCCGGTGCCGGTCTTTGGTTTGCTGCGGGGTGCCATCAAGGCCGCTGCCCTGACAGACCTTCTGGAGCTGGGCCTGGCAGACTACGTACGCGAGCCTTTATGCCTGGACGATTTGCGTGCCCGCATTAATCGTCAGCGTTTGCAGACGTCTTCCCACGCTTTGAATGAACCGGGGCTGTCGGGTCGGATACACTATAGGGCGCAGGAAAACCAGGATCTGGTCCTGTACCCCGGCCCAACGGAGCAGCGCCTGTCGCAAACGATCTTGCAACAGGAGGGGACAACGCTGGAAGCCTATGCCGCTGCGGTAGCCTCACGCTATGCCAGCAGCCAGGAGTCTTTCAAAGTAGCCAAGGGACGGATAGTGGCCCGCTTCGAGCAGGCTTATATCCATGCCGCCCTTGATCGCCATAGCGGCAATATCGCCATGGCGGCCCGCTCCGCGCAAAAGCACCGGCGTGCTTTCTGGGCACTGATGCGCAAACACCATATCGATGCAGCGCGCTTTCGATCCGCGTCAAGCCCAGACGACGAACACGATGGTTAAAATTAACAGGCATTTTTCAATAGGGATTGCCGTGTCTTTACCTCAATTAAAAAACGATGTCTTCCTGCGCTCGCTGTTGCGCGAACCTGTGCCTTACACCCCCATCTGGCTGATGCGTCAGGCCGGGCGTTATTTGCCTGAGTACAATGCCACCCGTGCCCAGGCTGGCTCTTTCATGCAACTGGCCCAGAATCCCGAGTTTGCCTGCGAAGTAACCCTGCAACCCCTGCGTCGTTTCGATCTGGATGCGGCCATTCTGTTCTCGGACATCCTGACCGTGCCCCATGCCATGGGCCTGGGTCTGGATTTCGTCGCTGGTGAAGGCCCGCGTTTTGCCCGTCCTGTACGTAACGAAGCCGATGTCATGGCGCTGGAAGCGCCGGACATGTCCAAGCTGCAATACGTGTTCGACGCTGTCTCGCTGATCCGCAAGGAGCTGGACGGCAAAGTACCGCTGATCGGCTTTGCCGGCAGCCCCTGGACCATCGCCTGCTACATGGTGGAAGGTCAGGGCTCGGACGACTACCGTCTGGTGAAAAGCATGATGTATCAGCGTCCGGATCTGATGCACCGCATGCTGGAAATCAACGCCCAAACCACTTGCGACTACCTGAACAATCAAATCCGTGCCGGTGCACAGGCTGTGATGCTGTTCGACAGTTGGGGCGGCGTTCTGTCCGACTCCCTGTTCCAGGAGTTCTCCCTGGCTTACACCCGTAAAGTGGTCGACGGATTGATCCGCGAACATGACGGCAAGCGCGTCCCTGTCATTGTCTTTACCAAAGGCGGCGGCATGTGGCTGGAAGATATTGCGGGTTGTGGCGCCGATGCCATGGGTGTGGACTGGACCGTAAACCTGTCTCGTGCGCGCGCTCGTATCGGAGACAAGCTGGCTCTGCAAGGCAATCTGGACCCCATGACCATGTTCGGTGGCGAAGAAGCCATCCGCCGTGAAGCCCGTCGTGTTATTGACGACTTCGGCCCCGTGGGTCAGGGGGGCCACGTGTTCAACTTTGGTCACGGTATTTCGCGTTTCACCGATCCGGAAGCCGTGGGCATTCTGGTCGATGAAGTGCATTCCTACAGCCGTCGTCACCACAGCGTTTGATAGCCTTTGCGCATGGGCTGTCGCAGCTTGTGCGCAAAGTTATGCACACTGATAGGGCTGGGTTTGAGGTCTTTATATTTAAGGTTTAATTTCAATACCCAGTTTTAATTATTTGATTTCTCTGAACTTTATTCTCATTCCAGAGATATTGAAAATTAAATTGTATCCGTGCTTGCTTCTTTGTATTTTTTGTTCATGCCATTTTCCCCAAAGTTATCCACAGGCTGCTAAGCTCTTGACTTATCAGGCTTTCAGCCAGGCCAGCCCTTTATTGAACCACCACCCATGACTGCCACCCCTGACGCTCTTTCTGCATCGGCAAGCACCGGACCTTTTTGGTTGCATGTGGCTTTGGACGTCCCCCTGGATGGGGTGTTTGATTATCAGCACCACGAACCTGTTCTGGTCGGGCAGCGTGTCATTGTGCATTTTGGGCGGCGGCAGATGATAGGGGTGGTGGTGGCCTTGCCGGAACAACCTTCCTACCCGCCCGAGCAGGTCAAGCCAATTGATCAGTTGCTGGATGACTTGCCTCCTTTTCCGGAAGACTGGTTGCGGATGGCGCGCTTTGCGTCTACCTATTACCACCGCCCGCTGGGCGAGGTCATGATGCCATCCCTGCCGGGGCCCTTGCGTAAACCCTCTGCCTATTTGGGCAAGCGTTCCGCAGGTGGTCCGGTACTGCGCATGGCCAAGCGCAAGGAAAAGAAGGTGGAGCCGGTGGACAGCGATGTCCTGCCCGTGCTCAATGCCGAACAGCAGGCTGCGGTAGGTGGCGTTATGGCGGCCAAACCCGGTAGCTGCCTATTGCTGCATGGCGTAACGGGTAGCGGGAAAACCGAAGTCTATATGCGGGTTCTGGAGCAAGTGCTAGCCGCTGGTCGGCAGGTTCTGTTCATGGTCCCCGAAATCAATCTGACCCCTCAGTTCGAGCAGGTCCTGCGCGCCCGCTTGGCGCGCGTCCTGCCGGGCGATGTGCTGGCCGTCCTGCATAGCGGCCTGTCCGAAGGTGAGCGGCTGCGCTCCTGGTTGCGCGTCAACAGTGGTCAGGCCCGCATTTTGCTGGGAACACGGCTGTCCATTTTTACCCCCATGCCCGAGCTGGGCCTGATTATTGTGGACGAGGAGCACGACGCTTCTTACAAGCAACAGGATGGTTTGCGCTACTCCGCTAGGGACTTGGCGGTGTGGCGTGGCTACGATCTGAAAGTGCCGGTGGTGCTGGGTTCAGCCACCCCGTCGCTGGAAAGCTGGAATCATGCTCGGCAAGGGCGCTATAGCCTGTTGAGCCTGCCCAAGCGGGCGCGAGAGGTTTCCTTGCCGCGAGTGCGTCTGGTCGATACCCGTCATTTGCGCCTGGAGTCGGGCTTTTCTCCTCAATTGCTGGATGCGCTGGAAGCATGCCTGGACCGTGGCGAACAGTCGCTGGTTTTCATCAACCGGCGTGGCTACGCGCCTGTGTTGCACTGTGCCTCTTGTGGCTGGTTGTCCCAATGTCCGCGCTGTACGGTTTACACCGTGCTGCACCGGCAAAATGGCTTCAAGCACAATTTGCAGTGTCACCACTGCGGCTATCAGGCCCCCGTGCCGCGTGCATGCCCGGATTGTGGCGATCAGGACTTGCAGCCCATGGGCCGGGGTACTCAGCGTATTGAAGAGTTTCTGAGTGAGCGTTTTCCCAATGCCCGTCTGGTGCGTATCGACGCGGACAGCACCCGCTTGAAGGGCAGTGCGCAGCAATTGTTCGAGCAGGTGCATGCGGGCGAAGTGGACATCATGGTGGGCACCCAGATGGTGGCCAAAGGCCACGACTTCATACGCCTGAGCGTCGTGGGGGTGCTCAATGCCGATGCCACCTTGTTTGCCCATGACTTCCGGGCGCCTGAGCGCCTGTTTGCTCAGTTGATGCAGGTGGCTGGTCGGGCCGGTCGCCATACCGAAGGGGCGGATGTCATTATCCAGACGGGCTACCCGGAGCAGGCCGTTTACCAAAGCCTGATCAAGCACGATTACATAGGCTTTGCCCAAAGCGCCTTGAACGAGCGCGAGTCGGTAGGTTTACCCCCTTTTGCCTATCAGGTGCTCCTGTCTGCCGAAGCGCCACAATTGGCCGATGCCATTCGCTTGTTAACCCAGGCACGTCGTTTGCCTGAGGAATATCCGAATGAATTTCCGGGCGTGGATCAGGTTTTCCTGTACGATCCGGTGCCTTTACGTGTTTTGCGCGTCGCCAAAATCGAGCGTGCTCAACTGTTGCTGGAAAGCGCCCATCGTCCGGCCTTGCAAGCCTTTGTGCGCTATTGGGGACCACAGGTTGCACAATTGGCCAAGCAGCATAAAGTGCGCATTACGATCGAGGTCGACCCCCTCGAGATTTAAGATTCCACAGCTTCATGTGCGTACAGAGACAGTAGCGGCGTCCCGGGTACAGCAGGGTGTATCCTTGTGCGCTATGCAGCTATGAGCCAAGAGGCAGGAAGTGATAAGGCTGTGGCGCGATGTTGTTGCCCTGCCGCTGTCTTTCTGAGCCAGCCTATCGTTTTGCATCAAACCTTACTCGGCTTGGCCGGGATGTCACGTTTAGCTCCGCTTGTTGTTTGGCTTTGAACCTCGTTTTCTTGCCTGGTATTCACTGATTTCACCATGTCCACCTTCGTTACTACCCCCGGCCATACCGTCCCCACCGACCTGAACGCCATGCAGCGTCAGGCCGTGTTGTATATGGACGGACCTTGTCTGGTGCTGGCTGGGGCGGGCAGTGGCAAGACACGGGTGATCACGCAGAAAATCGCTTATTTGCTGCGCGAATGTGGGTACACGGGGCGGCAAGTGGTGGCGCTTACCTTTACCAATAAGGCCGCCCGTGAAATGAACGAGCGGATTCGCGCCCTGGTAGATCCCAAACTGCTGCGAGGGCTGACCGTCAGTACCTTCCACTCTCTGGGGCTGCGCATGTTGCGTGAAGAGGCGCAGCACGTGGGCTTGAAGCCGCGCTTTTCCATTCTGGATTCCAATGATGCGCTGGCCATTATTCAGGAGCTGCTGGCCACGACAGATAAAGGCCGTCTGAAGTCCGTCCAGCAGGAAATCTCCTTGTGGAAAAACGCCCTGATGGGGCCGGATGAGGCTGAGCGCGCTGCGAACTCGCCCAGTCAGATTGAAGCCGCCCGTATTTACCGTGATTATGCGGCAACCTTGATTGCCTATCAGTCGGTCGATTTTGATGATCTGATTCGTCTACCTGCACAGTTGATGCAGGACAATCAGGAAGTGCGTGAGCGTTGGCAGCGTCGGGTGCAGTATCTGTTGGTGGACGAGTATCAGGACACCAATCTTTGTCAGTATCAGTTGGTGCGCTCTCTGACCGGCCAGCGCAATATGTTCACGGTGGTGGGGGACGATGATCAGGCGATCTATGCCTGGCGGGGTGCCACCGTGGAGAATCTGGCGCAGTTACCTAAAGATTATCCCGACCTGAAAGTTGTCAAGCTGGAGCAGAACTATCGCTCGGTGCAGCGCATCTTGCAGGCTGCCAATAATGTCATTGGCAATAATCCGGTCGTGTTCGGTAAAAAGCTCTGGTCTGACCTGGGCTTTGGTGAGCCCATCCAGGTTCATGTGACGGACGATGAGCAAAATGAGGCAGACTCGGTTGCCATGCGCATATCGGCAGAACGCTTTGAGCGTCAGGCCGAGTGGCGTGACTTTGCTGTCTTGTACCGGGGCAATCATCAGGCCCGTATTTTTGAGCAGGCGCTGCGTAATCTTCGCATTCCCTACACCATCTCGGGTGGGCAGAGTTTTTTTGACAAGGCCGAGATTCGTGACATCCTGTCTTACTTGCGTGTCGTTGCGAACGATGATGATGATCCGGCATTTATTCGTGCTGCCACCACGCCAAGGCGTGGTATTGGGCAGGCTACCTTGCAGGTGCTCGGGCAGTTCGCAGCAGAACATAAGCTGTCCCTGTTCTCTGCTGTGTCCCAGATTGCACTGACGGATCGCCTGCCCGAGCGTCAGTTGGAGCCTTTACGTGTTTTTGCGCAGTTTATAGGGCGCATCCAGGAACGGGCGGACCGGGTAGAAAGCGATCAGGAAGGGCATGAAACGGCTGTCAGCGAATTGCTGGATGAGCTGCTGCGGGCAATTGATTACGAACACTATCTCTACGATATGTTCGATGAACGCCCCGCGCAGACCCGTTGGGAAAACGTGTTGGAGTTGATTACCTGGCTGAAATCCAAAGCAGCAGATGATGGCTTGAGCTTGAACGATCTGGTGCAGCGAGTCGCCCTCATCACCATGCTGGAGCGTGGTGAAGATGAAGACCCAGATGCGGTCAAGCTATCCACGCTACATGCCTCCAAAGGTTTGGAGTATCCGCATGTGTTTTTGGTCGGGGTGGAAGAGGGGCTGCTGCCTCACATCGGGCGCGATGACGAAGATATTGATCCAGATAAAGAGGCCGATATTCTGGCCCAGCGCATTCAGGAAGAGCGGCGTCTGATGTATGTGGGTATTACCCGTGCTCAACGCAGCTTGCGCTTGAGCTGGTGCAAGAAGCGCCGGCGCGCACGCGAAAACCTGGTACGGGAGCGGTCGCGCTTTATTGATGAGATGAAGATTGAAGACCCTGGTGCTCAGGAGGATCCGACGCAGGCGGCCTTAAGTCCCAAGCAGCGGCTGGATATGCTGAAGAACTTGTTGAATAAGTCTTGAGCGGTTTTCATTGCCCGTAGGTGATTGCGGGGGCTCTACCTATGTTCTTAAGCTGCGCAGGTCTGCAGGCTAGTTTGTGCTGACCTTTTCTCTGTCTGCATGGGCGGCACAAAGAATCTGTTGCCAAGACGGTCTTGAGCTTGCAGTAGGGGAGCGGTGGATGCTGATGCTTGCTTCGCCAAGGACGCTATTTACGCATCAAGGTGCAGCATCGACATTTTGTATTGGTAAACGCAGAAAAAACAAAAGCCTGCTAAATCAGCAGGCTTTTCAACATCAAGCGGTGTTTTGCTTGAGCGTTACGACGGTGATGCGTGGCTTACCAGTAGCTGGCCGACATGCGCGAATCGCGGATGCGGGCTTCGTTCAGAGCCTGGGTCAGTGTGACCATGTACTTGAACACCACGTTTGCGGCTTTTGAAACTTGTTTGGCCGCTGCTTTGGTCAGTGCAGTTAAAGACACGGATTCACCATTTTCCAGGGCATGCTGCATTACCCCACGCTCAACAGCATCACTCCAGTGGATGTAGTGCGAGTAAGTGGTCATGGTAGACATTTGCTTTCCCTTTAAGGTGAAGGTCTAAGTTACGAATCCTCATTATAGGGTTTTCCCTAGTCGAAAATCAAGGGTAAACCCTAGTAATTGGGGTGGGGTGTCGCTTTTAAGGGAAAACCCTAGAGATATGGGGAATGTTTTTGGAATCAGAGAGTTAGGATGGCTTGGTTTGGGCTGGTTTGGGCTGGTTTGGCTTTCTTGCAACAGCCTTTGCTGGCGGGGGCGGGGCCGGAGCGGAAGCTTGCCGGTGCTGCGCACCGGTACCCTTGTCTGAACCTGTCGTAGGGCGCACCTTGAACTCGTTCGGTGGTTTGTCCCCTGGACAACCCACAAGCGCCGAACTCAAACAGCAAGGTGCTTGCATCCCTACGACCGCCCCAGACGGCGGCAAGCTCCCTGAATGCTCCAACCCCTCCCCTGCCAGCAAGGGCTTCAGAATGGTGGTAGCTAGTAGTCAATCGGTCTGGTTGTTTGCTGGCTGTGTCTCAGTATTGGAAAAAAGGCTGGTGCTTGTGGAGGGACCGCCCGTAGGCTAGTTGCAGACAGCAGACAGCAGACAGCAGACAGCAGACAGCAGACAGCAGACAGCAGACAGCAGACAGCAGACAGCAGACAGCAGGCAATAAATAGCGAATAAGGGCTTAAAAAAGTATCAGAGGCCCGGAAGGGGCAGTGTTCCCTCAAAGACAAACAGCCAGCCGTTTATCGCGGCTGGCTGTTTGTCTATTGGTACGGCCAAGAGGACTTAGCGGGGAAGCGTCGAACTCCCCATCAGGAACTCGTCTACGGAACGGGCGCACTGACGGCCTTCGCGGATGGCCCAGACGATCAGGGACTGGCCGCGTCGCATGTCTCCGGCGGCGAAGACTTTGGCTCGGCTGGTCTGGTAGTCATCCGTGTTGGCCGCGACGTTGCCGCGCTGGTCGGCGTCTACGGCAAAGGCGTCCAGAACTTGGCGAACGGGGGCTGTAAAGCCCATGGCCAGCAGCACCAGGTCGGCAGGGAAGGTCATTTCGGAGCCGGCGATGGGCGTCATGCTCATGCGGCCTGTCGCAGGATCGGTTTTCCATTCCACGCGCACGGCGCGCAGTTCTTTGACTTGTCCGTTCTTGCCTTCCAACTCTACGGTGTTGATCGCCCAGTCGCGCTCGCAGCCTTCTTCGTGCGAGGACGAGGTGCGCAGTTTCATGGGCCAGTAGGGCCAGGTCAGCTCCGTGTTTTCCTGCTCGGGCGGGCGGGGCATCAGTTCAAATTGCGTGACTGATTTGGCGCCTTGGCGTGTGCTGGTGCCCACGCAGTCCGAGCCGGTGTCACCGCCGCCAATCACTACGACATGCTTGCCTTGGGCGCTGATGGCGGGGGTGCCACGTGAACCGGCCACTTGCTGGTTCTGGATGCGCAGGAAGTCCATGGCGGGATATACGCCTTGCAGTTGGCTACCGGGGGCGTCCAGCAGGCGAGGGGTTTCGGAGCCGCCAGCCAGGATAATGGCGTCGAACTGTAGTTCCAGTTCGTCAGGCGATAACAGGGTTAGTCCCGGCTCCTGAGCGGCTTGGTCCTGCGCCTGGCCAATATAGGTAGAGGGGCAAAACTGCACGCCCTCGGCCTGCATTTGTGCGATACGGCGATCCAACAGATGCTTTTCCAGCTTGAAGTCGGGGATGCCGTAGCGCATCAGGCCACCAATACGGTCGCTTTTCTCGTATACGGTAACGTCGTGTCCAACGCGCGCCAATTGCTGGGCACAAGCCAATCCGGCAGGCCCGGAGCCGATAACAGCTACGCGTTTGCCCGTTTTGTGGGTAGGCACTTGTGGTACAACCCAGCCTTCTGCCCAGCCTTTGTCGATGATGGCGTGCTCGATGGATTTGATGCCTACGGGCGCACGGTCGATATTCAAGGTACAGGCTGCCTCGCAAGGTGCGGGGCAGATGCGACCGGTAATTTCCGGAAAGTTGTTGGTGGAGTGCAGCACGTCCAGGGCTTCTTTCCACTGTTGGCGGTAAACCAGATCATTCCAGTCGGGGATGATGTTGTTGACCGGGCAACCGTTGTGGCAGAAAGGGATGCCGCAGTCCATGCAGCGGGCGGCCTGTTGGCCGGCCTGCTCGTCATTTAATACCTGGACAAACTCTTTCCAGTGCTTGACCCGCTTTAAAGGAGCTTCTACGGCTTCCTGCAGACGTTGAAACTCAAGAAATCCAGTCGTCTTTCCCATGATGTGTCGTTTCCTGATGGTGATGGGAAGGGTTCAGGCCGAAGCCGAACGGCGGGTTTTACTGCTTTTGGGCGCGGCTTTGCTCGCTTGCGGGCCTTGCCACAGCTCGCTCAGTGCACGGCGGTACTCGCGTGGAATGACTTTGACGAATTGCGCCCGGGCGCTGTCCCAGTCTTTCAGTAGCTCGCGGGCCTGGAAGCTGCCCGTGGCCTTGAAGTGCTCCTGAACCAGGGTGTGCAAGATGGCTTCGTCGGTCTGGCGTTCGCCTCCGGCAGTACGGCTGTGCCATTGCGCCATGCTGCTGTTCATCTCTTGCTCGGCCTTGCTCAGCACAGGTTCCAGATCCACCATGCCAGGGTTGCAGCGCAGTTGCAGGCGACGTTGTGGGTCCCACACATAGGCCACGCCACCAGACATGCCGGCTGCAAAGTTGCGGCCCACTTCGCCCAGGACAACCACAGTACCGCCCGTCATGTATTCGCAACCATGATCGCCTACGCCTTCCACGACTGCACTGGCTCCGGAATTACGGACGGCAAAACGTTCACCGGCCACGCCGTTGAAATAGGCTGCACCTGCCAAGGCACCATAAAGCACGGTATTGCCCACGATGATGTGGTCCGGGCCGTAGCCACGGAAGTCGTTGGGTGAACGCACGATAATGCGGCCACCGGACAAACCTTTACCCACGTAATCATTGGCTTCGCCAACCAGGTCCAGGGTGATTCCCTGAGCCAGGAACGCGCCAAAGCTTTGGCCCGCCGTGCCTTTGCACTGAATGTGCAGACTGTCGTCAGGCAGGCCTTGATGGCCATATTTTTTGGTGAATACGCCCGAGAGCATGGCGCCGACACTGCGGTTGCGATTGCGTACGGGGGTGATGAAGGACAGCGGAGTGCCCTGGTTCAGGGTGACGGCGCTGCGCTCGATCAGTTGACGATCCAGGGTGTGATCCAGGTCATGATCCTGGGTTGCGATCTGGCGTGGCGACTCGTCGTTGTCAACTTTATGCAGCAAGCGCGAGAAGTCCAGACCCTGGGCTTTCCAGTGCTCGATACCACTGCGCATATCCAGCCAGTCGCTGCGGCCGATCAGATCGTCAAAGTGACGCACGCCCAACTTGGCCATCAGCTCACGCACTTCTTCTGCAACAAAGAAGAAGTAGTTCACAACGTGTTCGGGCTTGCCCTTGAACTTGCGGCGCAGCACGGGATCCTGGGTGGCAACACCAACGGGACAGGTGTTCAGGTGGCATTTGCGCATCATGATGCAGCCTTCCACGACCAGTGGGGCGGTGGCAAAGCCAAATTCATCGGCACCCAGCAAGGCACCGATCACGACATCGCGGCCAGTTTTCATCTGGCCATCGGCCTGTACGCGGATGCGGCTGCGCAAGCGGTTCAGCAACAGGGTTTGCTGGGTTTCAGCCAGGCCCAGTTCCCAGGGGGTGCCGGCATGCTTGATGGAGGACAGGGGCGAGGCGCCTGTACCGCCGTCGTGGCCGGCAATGACGAGGTGATCGGCCTTGGCTTTGGCAACACCGGCAGCCACAGTACCTACACCTACTTTGGATACCAGCTTGACGGAGATATCTGCCTGCGGGTTCACGTTCTTCAGGTCGTGAATCAGTTGAGCCAAATCCTCAATGGAGTAGATGTCGTGGTGGGGCGGGGGCGAAATCAGACCCACGCCAGGCACGGAGTACCGCAGCTTGGCGATGTACTCGGACACTTTATGACCGGGCAACTGGCCACCCTCGCCGGGCTTGGCACCTTGTGCCATCTTGATCTGGATTTGATCTGCACTGCACAGGTATTGGGCCGACACGCCAAAGCGGCCGGACGCAACCTGCTTGATGCGCGAGCGCAGCGAGTCGTTTTCTTGCAGGTCAATGTCGGCAAACACGCGATCCTGGCCCAAGACGCTGGCCAAGGTGTCACCCTGGCGGATGGCGCTTTTACCATGCTGCATTTCATGCTGATAGCGCAGCTCGTCCTCGCCACCTTCGCCGGTGTTGGACTTGCCTCCAATTCGGTTCATGGCCACGGCCAGTACGGCATGGGCCTCAGTCGAAATCGAACCCAGTGACATGGCGCCCGTTGCAAATCGTTTGACGATTTCGCTGGCTGGCTCCACTTCGTCCAGGGGAATGGCTTGGGCCGGGTCCAGACGCAGCTCGAACAAACCGCGCAGGGTCATGTGACGGCGGCTTTGTTCGTTGATGAGCTGGGCGTATTCCTTGTAGGTGCTGTAGTTCTGGCTGCGGGTGGCGTGTTGCAGCTTGGCAATGGAGTCGGCCGTCCACATATGGTCTTCGCCACGCACGCGCACGGCGTATTCGCCACCGGCGTCCAGATGGTTTTCCAGAACGGGATCTTTGCTGTAGGCGGCACGATGCTGGCGCAGTGCCTCTTCGGCTACGGTGAAGATATCAATGCCTTCCACCGGACAGGCAGTGCCCACAAAGTACTTGTCCACCAGCGAGCGCGACAGGCCGATGGTCTCGAAAATCTGCGCGCCGGTATAGGACATGTAGGTGGAGATGCCCATTTTGGACATGACTTTGTACAAGCCCTTGTTGATGGCCTTGATGTAGTAGCCCTCGGCCTGGGAGGCGTCGATCTGGTTGATGGGGTCCTGGGCCAGATGCTCCAGGCTTTCAAACGCCAGCCAGGGGTGCATGGCTTCGGCACCGTAGGCTCCCAGAAGCGCAAAGTGATGTACTTCGCGGGCCGAGCCGGTTTCCACGACCAGGCCGGTGCGGGTACGCAGACCGTTGCGGATCAGGTGCTGGTGGATGGCCGAGGTTGCCAGCAGGGCGGGAATGGCCACATGTTCGGCGTCACAATGACGATCAGTCAGGATCAGGATGTTGTAGCCATCGCGAACGGCATCCGCTGCGCGGGCGCACAGGGCGGCTACGCTGGCCTCAATGCCTTCCGGCCCCCAGGCGCTGGGGTAAACGATGTCCAGCTCCTGGCTGCGGAACTTGCCATTGCTGGCCGCTTCAATGCGCCGGATCTGGTTCATGTCAGCCGGACTTAATACTGGCTGGGAGACTTCCAGGCGCAGCGGCGGGTTGACGTTATTGATGTCCAGCAGATTGGGCTTAGGGCCAATAAAGGACACCAGCGACATCACCATCTGCTCGCGAATCGGGTCGATCGGCGGGTTGGTGACTTGGGCAAATAGTTGGCGAAAGTAGTTGTAGAAGGGTTTGGACTTGTTGGACAGCACGGCCAAAGGGGCGTCGTTACCCATGGAGCCGGTTGCCTCTTCGCCCTTGCTGGCCATGGGCTGCAAGACGACCTTGATGTCTTCCTGAGTCCAGCCAAAGGCTTGTTGCTGATCCAGCAGGTCACGGGTTGCCAATTGGGGTCGCACGCCGGGCACGTTGGGCAGGGAGTCCAGGCGCAAGCGCAGGCGTTCAATCCACTGCTTGTAGGGGTGGGTATTGGCCAGTTGTGACTTGATCTCGGCATCATCAATGATGCGGCCTTGCTCCAGGTCGATCAGCAGCATCTTGCCGGGCTGTAGACGCCATTTTTTGACAATGCGGTGCTCGGGAATAGGAAGCGTACCGGCTTCAGACGCCAGCACAATCATATCGTCGTCCGTGATGGCGTAGCGGGCCGGACGCAGGCCGTTACGATCCAGCAAAGCACCGATTTGAATGCCGTCGGTAAAGGCGACGGCAGCGGGGCCATCCCAGGGTTCCATCTGTGCCGCGTAGTACTCGTAGAAGGCGCGACGGCTTTCGTCCATCTCGGCATGCTGTTCCCAGGCCTCGGGCATCATGATCATCATGGCGTGAGGCAAGGAGTAGCCGGCCATCACCAGCAGTTCCAGACAGTTGTCGAAGGTGGCCGTATCGGACTGGCCTTCGTACACGATAGGGTAGAGTTTTTGCAGATCCGAGCCCAGCACAGCCGATTCCATGGCGCCTTCACGGGCACGCAGCCAGTTGAAGTTGCCCTGTACCGTGTTGATTTCGCCGTTGTGGGCGATCAGGCGGTAAGGGTGGGCCAGAGGCCAGGCGGGGAAGGTGTTGGTGGAAAATCGCTGGTGCACCAGAGCCAGGGCGGAACAGGCACGTGGGTCGGCCAGATCGCGGTAGTAGCGGCCAACCTGGTCCGCCAGCAGCAGACCTTTATAGACGATGGTACGCACGGAGGCCGAGGTTACAAAGTATTCCTGCCCGTGGGCCAGGTCCATGCGGTAGATGGCGTGGCTGGCGGTCTTGCGGATCACGTACAGCTTGCGCTCCAGCGCGTCGGGCACCATCACATCCGGGCCGCGGCCAATGAACAACTGGCGAATGACTGGCTCATTGGCCTTGACGGTGGGCGACATGGGCATGGTGCTGTCCACGGGCACGTCGCGCCAGCCCAGCATGTGCTGACCTTCGGCGCGTACTGCACGTTCCAGCTCCTGTTCACAGGCCAGACGGGACGCGGTTTCCTTGGGCAGAAACACCATGGCTACGCCGTACTCACCAGGGGGCGGCAGGGTTACGCCCTGAGCGGCCATTTCTTCGCGGTAAAGCTGGTCGGGAATCTGGATCAGAATGCCTGCACCGTCGCCCATCAAGGGGTCTGCGCCTACAGCGCCACGGTGATCGAGGTTTTCCAGGATTTTGAGGCCTTGGGTAATGATGGCGTGGCTCGCCTGGCCTTTGATGTGTGCGATAAATCCGACGCCGCAGGCGTCGTGTTCATTAGCGGGAAGGTACAAGCCTTGCGCTTGAGGGGGACAGGAGTGGGTCATGGGCGTATCCGCAAAGAACGTGTTAAAGCGGTGCATTTGTTGCAGCGCAAAAAATAAAATACAGCGATTTTTTTTTTATACGCAAGAATTTTTTTCGAATACAGCAAAAAAAAATTAGGGACCTGCTCTCACAGGCCCCTTATAACCCGTCTGAGTCGGGTGTAGTGTGGCAAGATCGCTGCACATGCCGGTTTGCGTAGAAATCAGGCCATCAGAGCGGCTATTTCTCGCTGCGGTTTTGGCTCATTTTCCCCAGAATTTGCAGGGCTTCGTCGCCTTCCAGTAGTTTGGAAAATAGCGTGCGCTCGCGCTCCAGGACTTCCAGCAAAATCTCGCGCTGGGGCTCACGGAGCAAACGCTTGCTGGTGCGCAAGGCAATGGGCGGCTGCTCGGACAGCGCGTGGGCGCAGGCACGGGCGGCTTCCAGGCTATTGCCGTGATCGGTCAGTTCAGTGAGCAGGCCGTCTTCCATGGCTTGCTCGGCGCTGAAGGCTTGTGACAGCAGTAGCCATTCGTTGGCACGGCGTGGCCCCACGTACTGCGCCAGCAGGTGGCTGGAGGCACCTTCCGGGCACAGGCCCAATGCGGTGAAGGGCATGCGCAAACGCGCGTCACGGGCCGCGTACACAAAGTCCGCATGCAGCAGCAAGGTCACGCCAATACCCACGGCGTGGCCTTCCACGGCCACGATCAATGGGATGTCGGCTTTGACCAGACTGCGCAGGAATTTGATCGGCGGCGGCATGTCGCTATTGCGCACAGCAGACAGCTCGGAAATGTCGTTGCCTGCACAGAAATGTTCGCCTGCGCCGGTCAGAATCAGGGCACGATATTTCTGGTTCTGATTGGCCTGGTCGATGATGTTGGCCAGTTCTTCGTACATGGGGCCAGTCAAGGCATTGCGTCGTTCCGGGCGATCCAGAATGACCTCCAGCCAATGACCTGCATCATGAGTCCGTATCATGGTGTGCTCCTGTTCAGGCGAAGGGGGAGGCCAGCAGTGCTGCCTTGGCTTCCTGATATTCACGATGTAAACGCGCAACGATATCGGCAGTAGGCTCTACCGAATCAATGCCACCAATGCCTTGGCCAGCACCCCAGATATCGCGCCAAGCCTTGCTCAAGCCCGAGCCAAAGGCGGTGTCGGCCGCTTTCTGGCTATCGAGCTTGTCCGGGTCCAGGCCGGCAGCACGGATACTGTCCTTCAGATAGTTGCCGGGGATGCCAGTAAACAGCGGGGTGTAGACAATATCGGCGGCACTACCCTTGACGATCATGTTTTTGTAATCGTCCGAGGCATTGGCTTCGGTACTGGCAATGAAGCGGGTGCCTATGTAGGCCATGTCGGCACCCATGGCCTGAGCGGCCAGAATGTCGCGGCCATGGCTCATGGCGCCTGACAGGGCAATCGGGCCATCAAAAATCTGACGGATTTCGTTGACCAGTACAAAGGGGCTCAAGGTACCGGCATGGCCGCCTGCCCCTGCGGCCACCACGATCAGGCCATCGACGCCGGCTTCCAAGGCTTTTTCGGCATGGCGCAAGGTGGTGACATCGTGGAATACTTTGCCGCCCCAGGCGTGCACGTGCGGCACAATATCCTGTGGGGCGCGCAGGCTGGTGATCACCAGTGGCACCTTATGGTCGGCGCACACCCGCAGATCCTGTTCCAGGCGGTCGTTGGACTGATGAATGATGTGATTGATGGCGTAGGGGGCGATGCGGCGCTCGGGATGGCGCTCGCGCAGTTCGGCCAGGGTGTCGTCGATCTGGTCCAACCAGTCTTTGAGCTTTTCCTGGGGGCGCGCGTTCAGAGCGGGGACGGAACCGATAATGCCGCTGGCGCATTGTGCAATTACCAGAGCCGGGTTCGAGACAATGAACATGGGTGCTGCCATCACAGGCAGGGTCATAGATTGATAAAGCTGCTGCGTTAATGCCGATGGCATAAGGTCGGTCTCCTATTATCGAAAGATGTGCCCCGCCTTTTGAAGGGGTGGGGTCCTGCAAGGAAGATCTGCCGCTGATAATCTATCGTCACCTATTCTAGGACGGTTTGTCGTTGCCCGGTCTGGTGCGTTGCACAAATTTCTCCGGGCCCGAAAATGACCATGGTTTGAGCACTTTTTCTGTCCGTAGACCGGACTAAGAAGACGTAGTGCACAATAAGCGACTTGAAGGATTTTTGTTTGCTATGACCACGACTGAACGAAAGGCGCCCTTGGCGGGATTGCGTGTTCTGGACTTGACGCGCGTGCTGGCCGGACCTTGGTGTACCCAAAACCTGGCTGATTTGGGGGCGGAGGTCATTAAGGTGGAACGTCCTGGGGCCGGAGACGATACCCGTGCTTGGGGCCCTCCCTATTTGCAGGATGGTCACAGGGCGGACACGGAAGATGCGGCCTATTTTGGGGCTGCCAACCGCAACAAAGAGTCCATCACCCTGGATATAGGCACTGCACAAGGCGCAGAGGTGGTGCGTCAGTTGGTCAGGCGCTGCGATATTCTGGTGGAAAATTTCAAGGTGGGTGGTTTGAAAAAGTACGGGCTGGATTACGACAGCCTGCAAACCATTAATCCAGCCCTGATTTACTGTTCGATTACCGGATTTGGCCAGAGTGGCCCCTATGCAAGTCGGCCAGGATATGACTTCATGATCCAGGGGCTGGGGGGCTTGATGTCTCTGACCGGGGAACCCGATGGCGAACCGCAAAAAGCGGGTGTGGCCGTGGCTGATGTCATGACAGGCATGTATGCCACGGTGGCCGTATTGGCCGCGGTGGTAGAACGCCATCGTAGTGGCCTGGGCCAGCATCTGGATATTGCCTTGCTGGATTGCCAGGTGGCCATGATGGCCAATCAGAACATGAATTACTTGTGTACCGGTCAGGCTCCGCAGCGTCCCGGCAATGCACATCAGAATCTGGTGCCTTATCAGGTCTTTGAGGCCAGTGACGGGCATTTGATTGTGGCGGTGGGTAACGATGCTCAGTTTCGCAGTTTTGCGCAGGAGCTGGGTCACCCCGAGTGGGCGGATGATCCCCGTTTTGCGCGCAATGCCGGACGCGTCATGCACAGGGACGAGCTGGTGCCCCTGCTGGCGCAGGTCATGTTGAGCCGGACGCGTGATAGCTGGTTGCAGGCGCTGGAAGCCGTGGGTATTCCAGCCGGGCCTATTAATACGATGGAGCAGGTTTATCAGGACCCGCAGGTGTTGGTGCGTGGTTTGCGGCTGGACTTGCCGACCGGGCAGGGTGGCAGTGTGCCTTCGGTGGCCAGCCCTTTGCGTTTGTCGGCTACGCCGGTGCAGTATCGCAGCGCGCCCCCACGTCTGGGAGAGCACACCCGCGAGGTCCTGGCACGAGTGCTGGAGCTGTCGCCCGATCAGGTCGAGACCCTGGTGTCCGGCTTTGTTGAACAGGCTTAATTTTTATTGCTTTTCGATCAGGTTGTGAATCATGAAACAGATACAAACCATTGCTATTGTTGGCGCAGGTGCTATGGGGCGGGGCATTGCCCAGATTGCCGCTCAGGCAGGCAAGCAGGTCTTGCTCTATGACCTGAATGCAGACTCGGTCAAGGCGGCGTTGGCGGACGTACACGCCGTCTGGAACCGTTTGCAGGACAAAGGCCGCATGACGGCTGAACAGGTGGATGCGGCCAAAGCGTGCTTGCAAACCGCCAGCGATCTGCCAGCCTTGGCCCCTGCCGATCTGGTAGTGGAAGCTATTGTGGAGCGCCTGGACGTTAAACAAGGCTTGCTGCAAGAGTTGGAAGAGATTGTGTCGGCTGATTGTGTGTTGGCCTCCAATACCTCTTCACTGTCCATTACCGCCATTGCTCAAGCTTGCCGCCACCCCGAGCGCGTGGCTGGCTATCACTTCTTCAACCCCGTACCGCTGATGAAAGTGGTCGAGGTTATTGATGGCTTGCGCACATCGCCCGAAGTGGGTGATGCTCTGATGCAAGTGTCGCGCGATATGGGCCACACGCCTGTGCGCGCCAAGGATATGCCTGGCTTTATCGTGAACCACGCCGGTCGTGGCATGAACATCGAGGGCCTGAAAATCGCCCAGGAATGCGTGGCGCCTTTCTATCAGATCGACGCTATCATGCGCGAGCAGGCCGGTTTCCGCATGGGCCCCTTTGAACTGCTGGATCTGACTGCGCTGGATGTGTCCCATCCGGTGATGGAATCCATTTACCGTCAGTTCTACGACGAGCCGCGCTTCCGTCCTTCGCCCATCACGGCGGTACGCCACGCCGGTAAATTGTTTGGCCGCAAGAACGGCGAAGGCTTCTACCAGTATGAAGATGGCAAGAAACAGGTTCCGCAAGAGCCAACTGTTCCTGTTGTCACCTCCTTTGCGCCTGTGTGGGTTTCGCCTTATCACGAGCAAGGTCAGGCTCGTGCTCTGCAATTGCTGAATGAACTGGAGGTGAAAGTGGTGGAAGGCGACCAGCCGCCTGCTGATGCGCTGATTCTGTTGACGCCTTACGGTGAAGACGTGGCGACTTTGGTGTCCCTGCATGGCCTGGACCCTGCCCGTACCGTGGCGCTGGATACCTTGTTCGGTCTGGAAAAAGGCCGCCGCCGCGTGCTGATGTGTTCGGCTGCAACCACACCCGAATGGCGTGACCAGGCCTGGGCCATGCTGGCCAGCGATGGTACGGCGGTTAGCGTGATCGAAGACTCTGCTGGTTTTGTGGCCCAGCGTCTGGTGGCCACCATTGTGAACATTGCCAGCGATATCGCTCAGCAGCAGATTGCGACACCGTCCGACATTGACGCTGCGGTGCGTCTGGGTCTGGGTTACCCGCACAATGGCCCGCTGTCCATGGGTGATGCCGTGGGCTCGCGTGATTTGCTGGATGTCTTGAACACCCTGCAAGCTGTCACCGGCGATATGCGTTATCGCGCCAGCCCCTGGCTGCAACGCCGTGTTCAACTGGGTATGTCCTTGACGGCATTGGCTCAGTGCAAGGCGCAGTAAGGCGTTTCAGTTTGCAGTCCTGGGCGCTTTATGAGGCCTCATAGAGTGTTCTAGAGGCAGAGCCATCAACAAGGCGATGAGTAAGCCTGAATTCGGGATGTCACCGGACTCAGGCTTTTTTTATCGGCGGAAGGGGCTGTTTCTGTATCGCTTCTTTGTCGACAGGTCCAGGCAAAGAAAAAGCCCAATGAATGTTCATTGGGCTTTTTGTATTCGCAGGCCCTGTGCCAGGACAGAGCCTTGGTGCAAGGCTTACTTGGCGGCGTTAACCATGTGTTGGATAGCAGCACGGATTTCGTCGTCAGAGGCTTGCGAACCGCCGCGTGGAGGCATGGCGCCGACACCGTGGATCGCTTTTTGAAGCATGGTATCCATACCGGACTCGATATAGGGCTTCCAGGCAGCCTGATCGCCAAACTTGGGCGCACCGGCGACACCGGCTGCATGACAGGCAAAGCAAATGGTGTCGTACAGTTTGATGCCTGCTGGGTCGACTTTGCTGTCGTCAGCGGCTGCCGTTTGTGTGGCGGCAGGGGCTTCCGTGGCAGGGGCCTCGGCGGATTGAGTATCTGCAGCCGCGGCTTCAGGTTTGACGTCAGCTTCTTCACCTTCCGGGGCAGGCGCTTCGGGCTCTTTGAAGTCTGCGCCAGCTGCATTGGCCATGTAAACAACGGCACGGGCCACTTCGATATCGTCCAGCGATGGGTTGCCGCCCTTGGCAGGCATGCCTCGAATGCCGTGAATGGCGTTCTTGATCAGCTCGTCCTGGCCCTGTTTGAGTAGTTCGCCCCAGGCAGCTTCGTCGCCAAACTTGGGCGCACCGGCCACACCGGTGCCGTGACAGGCGGTACAGGTGGTTTCGTACACTTGCTGGCCCGTCTTCAGTTCTTTAACGGCATTGACGTCAACCAGTTTGAAACCGGCAACCGGTTGAATGCGGGCAGCGATGGCTTCAGGGGAAAGGGCGGCGGAGCCAGCACCTGCACCCATGGTGGAGGTAACCAGACTGACCAGCATGACAATAATCGCGATGGGCACCAAGAAAGCCAGAGCCACGGTCACAAGCAATTGTTTAGGGGTTTTGATCATGGCTGAGTGACCCTCGTTGTGTTCTTCGGGTTTTTGTTCCGTGTTGCTCATTATCGGATCCTGCGAGTTCGTACAAGAAATGACGGGAGGGCCTTTGACGGCCACCAATAAAGGCTTGCGCCTACCTAATGGGTGTGCGCAAGGACGTGTCTACCAAGCCACCGACCCAGATCGCGCAACCATGGATTATAGCGGAGTGTATCGCTCTTGTATCTGACTCTTGATTTGGCATACTCATAATTGCCCAATAGATGCTGAAAAAAACTCCAAACTCGCGCTACAATAGTGAGCTTGGCGTCCGTAGTTCAATGGATAGAATTAGGGTTTCCGAAGCCCTCGATACAGGTTCGATTCCTGTCGGACGCGCCAGAATTCCTTGTTTATACGGCTCTTTAGGGCCGTGCTTCAAGGGCTGGTGTGAATTTCCAGTTATAACGCGTCATATTGCAAGCAGCCGTGGGCTGCTTTTTTTGTGTCCGCTGTTTGCCTAAAGAGGGTTCCAAGAGAGATTCGGATGAAGTCGGCTAACTATTGATTTCGATCATTTGGCCTGGGACAAAAAAGAGATGTCCATCTGTATTTGTATGTTCAGCCTTTGTCTGGAGGTGAGAGCAAGGTGTTATCAGGTCAATCAGCTAGAGAGGATGACTGAAGCAAGCAGGGCCGTACCTGATAAGAGAACACGGAGCCAGGTGGCGCTTCGGGGGGCTTGCTACGACACGGTGTGTGGCAGTGGAGTATTGAAAAAGATAAAGGGGAGGGGCTGATAAGGCCCCTTTATTTTGTACGGCGGTCTGGTTTAAATAGCTTCGGCACAAATCACATAGTCATGACCATGACGCAGACCTCCCAAGGTCTGATTCAAGGCCAGGGCTTGCTTGCGCAGGGCCTGGACATGCTCGGACAAGGCCAGGGCCAGGTTGCGGTCCTTCAGACGGCGCAGACGCCCGTCACACATATCCAGTTGACCGTGAATGAAGCTGTCGCCATAACGAATGCCAAAGCGTTGCGCATCCACACAACGGTAGCCGGACTGCCGCAAATGACGCAGTACCCAGTCCATCGGGTATTCGCGATACGGGCGCTCGCCTGCCAGTAGCAGGCAGGCATCGCGTAAACGGCCTATTTCCACAATCAATTTGCCCGCCGGGTCCGTGCTGCTATAGGGCACGTAAGGCTCCAGACCAATAATGTAGAGACGCTGGCCGGTAAGCGGCCGCAGGCGGCTGAACAGTTGGTCCTGGGTGTAGGGGGCAAAGCCGTCTATGGCACCGAGTAGATAGTCTGCCAGAACCGTATCAAAGCGTTCGCCTTGTAGAAACTCCGGGTCGCTCCAGTTGCCCACCAGCAGACGGTCCTCGGGACGTTTCTGATCGCCCAGCTCATGGGTCACCTGTTCGGCCATACCGGGGGAGGCGGTAATGGCCGTCCAGCGTTCGGTGTCCAGTGTCAGCAACCAGCGCAGCGAGCCTTTGCCGGTGCCGGCATCCAGAAAGTTGCCCCAGGGACGGTCGCCCTGCATGTCGGCCACGATCTGGTAGAGACGGCTACCGGTGTGTAGGGCGGTCTTGCTCAAAACTCCACCTGTATCCCAGCCAGAATGTTGCGTCCCATCAAGGGGGCCTGACGGGCAATAAAGGAGGTGTGACGGTAGGCCAACTTGTTCAGCAAGTTATTTCCTCTCAGGTACAGGGTGTAGGTGTTCTGGTCCATATGCAGGCGGTAGCTTAAACCCATGCTGAGCAAACCGTAGGACGGTGAACCTTCTTCATGTTCAGCGACGCGGTTTTGGGCGAAGGTATGGGTGTAACCCACAAAACCGGACCAGTTCTGCCAGTTCAGATCCGTGCGAATGCCCAGGCGGGCGGCAGGCATGCGAGGCAGGTTGCGGCCGGGATCTTGCAGTTTACCGCGCACCAGATCGCCATATACGCTGACCGAGGCCCAGGAAGTGACGGGATAGGAGGCCTCGGCTTCCAGGCCCCAGAATTGGGCTTTGTCCTGGCTGTATTGAATCAACTGGAAGTCTTCGTGACGGTCCAGGCTGCGGCCATAAATGTAGTTTGAGCTGTGTGTGTAGAAGGTACGCAGATCAAAGCGCAGATCGCCCAGATGTTTTTGCAGGCCCAGATCAACCGTATGGCTGGTCTCACGATCCAGATTCGGGTCGCCGCGCTCATAGCTGAGCGTGGCAAAGTGTACGCCTTTGGCGAATAGCTCCTGGGCGGTGGGCAGGCGTTGCGAACGGGAAATGGACAGGCTGGCCGCGTACTCAGGGGCAAAGTCCCAGACAGTACCCAGGGAGAAGGAGGTGGCCGTGCCTTTGCGGCGCTCCAGCGTTTGCGAGTCAGGGGAGACGGTTTGCCATTCCTGACGCGCACCCAGCTCCAGACGCCAATCGTCCCAGTTCACGCTTTCCAAGAGGAACAAGCCATGGCTGCGAGTTCGGGTAGGTGGGATGAAGTTTTCTGTGCCATCGCGGGACGCAAAGTCAGACTGGCTGGTCTGCAGGCCGATCACGCCTTCGAAGGGCCCCCAAGAATCGTGCTCCAGCTCCAGGCGGGTGTCGTAGCCACGATTGGTAAAGCGAGTGCCCGCTATATCACCATCTTTTTCTACGTGCTGGTAGTCGGTGGCACCGGCTCGCAGGCGAGCACGCTTGAAGCCGGGTAAAGGATCGCGCAATTCGCCGCGTATATCGAAGCGCTGGGTGCGCAGGTGAGCCGTGGCCGAGTGATCATGGTCATGATCGTGATTGTGCCCGTGATCGTGGTCATGGCCGTGGTCATGACCATGGCCGCCACAATGCAGGGTGGCACCGTGTGGGTGGCAGTCCTCATATTCATGGCTGTGACCGGGCAGGCCGTAGCTGCCCTCGCGGTAAGAGTAAGCCGCACCTATATAACCACGGTCGCCAATAAAGGACAGACCGATGCTGCCGGTGTCCGTGCTGGAGTCCGAGTCCTTGACCCGGCTGTCAGTCCAGTTGGGGACGCGATAGTCGCGGCTGCGGTGCGAGGCTCCTTCCACATGCAAGGCGATATTGCCTTCACCCGCTGTCATTTCCACTGCGCCGATTCTGCCACGGTCCGCTGTGGAGCCTTGGGCGCGCACCGAGCCTTCAAAACCCTTTTCGGGGATGGCCGTAGGGATTTTGCGGTCCAAGACATTGACGACACCGCCAATGGCACCACCGCCGTAAAGCAGGGCGGATGGGCCGCGCAGTACCTCAATGCGGTCTGCCAGCCAGGTGTCGACTGTGATGGTGTGGTCGGGCGAGATGGCCGAAGCATCCATGACCTCCGCACCATCGCTTAAGACTTTGACGCGGGGAGCGGTCTGGCCGCGAATGACAGGGCGGCTGGCGCCGCTACCGAAGCTGTCTACATGAATGCCGACCTCACCGTCCAGCAACTCACCCAAGGTGCTGCTGCGGCGCAAATCCAGTTTGGGGCCTTGCAGGACCGTGCTGGCGGTGGCCAGTTCTGTTTGTCGCAAGGCCAGGGGGCTGGCGGAGATCCGGATAGGGGCCAGTTCTGGGACAGCTTCTTCAATTTCATTGGCTTGGGCAGAGGCACACAAAATCAGAGCCAGGGCTAGTGGCAGGGGACGGGGTTGGAAACGCATCTCATCTTCCAGTTGATTAATTTTCGATACGTTATAACATAACAATAATTTTTGGGTTTAGTAAAAGAAACCCTTTCAGGCCAAAGGGGCTTGGCTAGGTTGATACAATCGCAGGCCGGCAAGCGTGCAGGCGTTGGCTGGAGCTGATACGTCTTGTGAACTCTGCGGGTGTGATGAAGTAACGGTGGCGATATCGACTATCGCTCTGTTGAGGGGCAGAACAAGGGCCAAGCTGTCACGATGTGGAATAAAAAACCGCCCCGTAGGGCGGCTTGGCTTAGCTGTTGTTCACGGCGGGTGGAATCAGATTGCGCTCGTAGCGATGGACGTAGTCCTCAAAGGACTCCTGGTCTTGCGCTTCGATATCAAGCTGGGCTTGCACAGACTCTTGAGCCTGTTGCTCGAAGGCGGCTTGCTTGGAGGCAGACAAAGGATGGGCCAGCAAGGTTTCGTGATGCTCGCGGCTGCGTTGCAAGGCGTAGTCGTGAAAGCTCAAGCCGGTTTCACGTAACTGGTTTAGTAACTGGGCAGACGGAGTTAGCTCTGGGTTCTCCAGCTTGCGGATTTGGGCTTGTACGGCTTCTGTGTGACCTTGGGTATTCAGGGCCTGATCCAGCATTTGTGCGTAAGGCAGCAAGGATTCCAGAATCTCGTGGCCCCAGTCTTGCAGGCTGACGCTTTCTTTTTGCTGATTGGTCAGCATCAGGCCTGGGCGGCGGCCTTCGCGCACAACAGTGGCAAAGTTGTTTTTGCTGTCCTGGCAGTAGCCACCATCCGGGAAGAAGGGGCTGTCTTGTATGGTACAGAACAGCAGGAACGTATCCAGGAAGCGGCAGGTTTGCTCGGAAATGCCGGTGGGCGATTCTGGGTCGATATCCAGGCAGCGTACTTCGATATATTCCACACCGCGTTGGGCCAGGGCGGTGGCTGGACGTTCGCTGCGCTGCGTTGTGCGCTTGGGGCGAATGCTGGAGTAGTACTCGTTTTCAATCTGCAGAATATGGGTGTTGAGCTGAATCCACTCGCCATCGCGGTGGGTGCCCAGCTTTTCGTAATCCGGCCAAGGGGTCACGGCAGCGTGATACATGCGCATCACAAAGGTGTCCAGGTCGTTGTAGCAAAGCTGAAGCTCGGCTTGGGCTTCCTTGTTGTGATAGCCCAGATCACTCATGCGCAGGCTGGTTGCCCAGGGCATGGTCAGTGTGTCGTCGTCGATCTTGTCCAGATTGTTGCTACGACCTTGCAGGAAGTTCGCATCCAGCACGGGCGAGGCACCAAACAAGTACATCAACAGCCAGGAATAGCGCGTGAAGTTGCGGATCAGTGCCAAATACCCGTTGGATCGCTGGTCTTGCAGATTGTCGCCACAGACGTTTAACAAGGGCCAGATACCATCAGGCAAGGAAAAGTTGTAATGCACCCCGGCAATGCATTGCATGGGTTTGCCATAGCGTTCAGCCAGACCACGGCGGTACACATGCTTGAGCATGCCCGTGTTGGATTTGCCGTACCAGGCAATGGCAATATCTTGTTCGGCGGGCAGCAGCGCAGGCATGGACTGGTTCCAGATTATTTCCTGGTCCAGTTTGCCGGCGACAAAGGTGTGGATGTCGGTCAGTTCTTGCAACACGTCCTCGACCCGGGCTTGCGGTTCGGTGATCAGCTCCAGCAGGGCCTCGGCGTAGTCGGTTGTGATGTGGCCGTTGGTCAGGGCCGACCCAATGGTTTTGGGATGGGGGGTCGCTGCCAATTGGCCCAGCGCATCAACGCGCAGTCCTTCTTTTTCGATGCCGCGCAAGATTCCCTGCAAAATCTCGGGATTCTGTTGCAGGGCAAGGCGACGTTCGTGGCTGGTGTTCATGGTGGTGTTTCCCACTTTCGAAATCGGGTGCAAGATACGGGACTGTTCAAAGGGGCTGGGCCCCGTCTATAAATAGTAGTCCGACCACACTTGCTTTGTTAAGTTGCGCCAAACGGCGTATTGGGCAGGGCGAGTATAAGGCGGCTGTTCAGCCAGCCGATGAAAAGCATGAAACGGGATACGGGATTAGTACCATGACGATCAGGCGCATTATCGCGATACTGGCGGCCTTCTTGACCTTGGCCGCCTGCAGTCCGGAGTTTAACTGGCGCAAGGTTCAGCTTGAACACACTGGCCTGTCGGTCATGTTGCCTGGCAAGCCTACCACCAGTCACCGATTGCTGGATTTCGAGCAGCATCAACTGGATTTTTACCTCACTACCGCGACGGCGGGTGGACAAAGCTATACCGTAGGCCATGTGATTTTGCCCATGGAGCTGCAACAGGACGAGGCTGCCCGCCAACGCCTGTACGAGGCGCTGCACGATTCTTTGCGCGGGAAATTCATACCAGATGGGCAGGTCAGCGAGAAAAGCCAGGTACAACTGCCACCACCAGGTCAGGTGTTTTTCATGACGCGCGATGTGGGGGGCGTAGCCTTGCGCCTGGAGGCCATGATCCGCATGGAGCCAGGCTGGATAGTGCAGGGCTTTGTTATGACGGACTCCGGCAAGGCCCCGGACGCGGCTCAGGCAACGGTTTTCTTTGACGGCTTAGCTCGCTAGCGGGATCGCCGCTGATCAGGCGCTGCTGCAAAGCCAGGGTAATGGCCGCTTGGCGGCTGTAGACCCCAAGCTTGGCGTAGGCGTTCTGGAAGTGAAAGTTGATCGTGCGCTCAGTAATGCCCAGGATGATGCTGATTTCCCAACTGGTTTTGCCATGGGCGGCCCAGTTCAGGCAGGACTGTTCGCGTGAAGTTAAGTGCGTCACGGTAAAGCCATTCCTCATGCATTCGTGGTAAATGTCGGGCCAATGTACTCAAATTTAGCTTAGCTGGCAGACAGATTTACACGAAAATAATGATGTAAATCAAAGCACTGTATTTTTTCTGACGTTACCTTTGCCCAGAGTTCTGAATCGATCCCGGCTGGTCGATTTGGACGCCGCGCTGCAGCGATGCTAGAATTTTGCCTTATACGTTTTGCGCCGATTTGCCTGATCCGCTTGCGGGCGCTCCATAAATCCAGCTAAAGAGGTCCTGATGGCCACTGATTCCGTCCCTCGCGCCGATACTGGCGCCCTTAGCCCATCCTGCGGATTGATCCCCGAAGGTTCCGTGGGCCCTGTACAAGCCGAACTCATCGCCTTTGACGAACCTCTGCACCTGCGCAGCGGGCAAGTGCTGCCCAGCTACGAGCTGGCAGTCGAAACCTACGGCACCCTTAACGATGAACGCAGCAATGCGGTATTGGTGTGCCATGCACTCAATGCCTCGCACCACGTTGCCGGTTATTACGACGATGATCCCAAAAGCATAGGCTGGTGGGACAATATGGTCGGCCCCGGCAAAGCGGTGGATACCGATCGCTTTTTCGTCATTGGCGTCAACAATATTGGCTCCTGCTTTGGTTCTACCGGCCCGTCCAGCATCAATCCCGCCACAGGCAAACCGTGGGGCTCCGAGTTTCCTGTTCTGACGGTGGAAGACTGGGTTCGTGCCCAGGCCCGTTTGGCGGATTACTTTGGCATTCGCAAGTTTGCGGCCGTCATGGGGGGCTCTTTGGGTGGCATGCAGGCCCTGAGCTGGGCCATTAGTTGCCCCGAGCGTGTGGAGAACTGTGTGGTTATTGCCAGCACCTCGCGCCTGTCGGCCCAGAACATTGCCTTTAACGAAGTGGCCCGCAGCGCCATTTTGTCCGACCCGCAGTTTCACGGTGGTAATTACTACGAGCATGGTGTGGTGCCTAAAGCGGGTCTGGGTGTTGCCCGCATGGTGGGCCACATCACTTATTTGTCTGATACCGTGATGGCCGAAAAATTTGGCCGTAATCAGCGTGCGCCAGCTCAAGGCGGCGAATATCACTACAACTATGGCGTGGAATTCGAGGTCGAATCCTATTTGCGCTATCAAGGCGAGAAATTCTCGCGTTACTTTGACGCCAATACCTACCTGATTATCACTCGTGCGCTGGATTACTTTGACCCTTCGCGCCAGTCTCAGGGGGACCTGGTCAAGGCACTGGAAAAGGTGCTGGCCAAGTTCTTGTTGGTGTCCTTCACCACGGACTGGCGTTTCTCGCCCGAGTGTTCGCGTGAAATCGTGCAGGCTTTGCTGCGCAACCAGCGTCAGGTCACTTATGCTGAAATCGATGCCCCGCACGGGCACGACGCTTTCTTGCTGGAAGACCCTCGTTATCATGCCGTGGTGCAGGGGTACTATGACCAGATCGCCGCTAATTTGGGCTTGCCTGCGCGCACGCGCACAACAGGGGTGCTGGCTGAATGACTAAGCTGCAAACACAGGTGGATGCCGCCATGTTAAGACCGGATTTGCTGCGCATTGCGCAGTGGATTGAGCCAGGTTCGCGTGTGCTGGATCTGGGCTGTAACGATGGCACCTTGCTGGCGCATCTTCGTGATACGCGCCAGGTCGTCGGCACGGGCGTAGAGTTGAACGACCAGTTCGTGATCGCTTCGGTGCGTCGCGGCGTCAATGTCATTCAGCAGGACTTGGAAGAAGGTCTGGCGTTATTTAGCGACCAGCAGTTTGATACCGTTGTGCTGTCCAAAACCTTGCAATCCATGCACCATACCGAGCACATCCTGCGCGAGATGGCGCGGGTGGCGCGGTATGGTATCGTCTCGTTTCCCAATTTCGGTTATTGGCCGCATGGCTGGAGCATTTTGCGCGGACGCATGCCGGTTACCGGCGAAATGCCTTATCAGTGGTACAACACGCCCAACATCCATTTGTGCACCATGAAAGACTTTCAGGATCTGGCCCAGGCGGTGGGTGTACGTATTCTTGATCGTGCTGCATTCAATGGTCGCGATACGGTGCGCTTTTTGCCGGGCTGGCGCAGTACCTTGGCGATGTATCGTTTTGAGTCCCCCCATTTTCTTGCTGCTCAGCGTTAATAAGGTCTGACGTGTCACGTGTCTATACCAGTCCCCGAGTCTTGCCTTTGCTGATTCTGGGGTTTGCCAGCGGCCTGCCCCTGGCCCTGGTTTCAGGCACTTTGCAGGCCTGGGCAACGGTTGAAAATGTTTCGCTGACCGAGATTGGTTTCCTGACCCTGGTTGGCTCGGCTTATACGCTGAAATTTCTGTGGGCCCCCCTGATTGACCGCTACGCGCCGCCTTTTATGGGGCGCAGACGTGGCTGGATTCTGCTGACTCAGTTGTTGTTGGCCGCCTCGATTGCGGCCATGGGCTTGTTTTCCCCCTCGGTAAATCTGACCGCACTGGCTTTGCTGGCCGTGTGGGTGGCCTTTTTGTCAGCGACACAGGACATTGCCTTTGATGCCTATTGCACCGATGTGCTGCAAGCGCAGGAACGGGCAGCAGGGGCAGCGGTCAAGGTTATGGGCTACCGCATCGCCATGATTGTGTCCGGCGGTTTGGCTCTGATTCTGGCTGATCGCTGGTTGGGCTGGTCCAACACCTATTTCCTGATGGGCGGCTTCATGGCACTGTGTGCGCTGGTGACCTTGATTTCGCCGGATCCACAGGAGCAGAGCCGCCCGCCGCGCAATTTGTCCGAAGCCGTGGTTGCGCCTTTGGCCGATTTTTTCTCGCGTCCTGGCGCCTGGAGCATTCTGGCCCTGATCGTGCTCTATAAGCTGGGTGATGCCTTTGCGGGTGCCTTGTCCACCACCTTTCTGATTCGCGCGGCCGGTTTTACCTTGTCCGAGGTCGGCACCATCAATAAGGTGTTTGGCCTGGCAGCCACCGTGGTGGGGGCCTTGATGGGCGGGGCGATCATGGCCCGTCTGGGTCTGTATCGTGCCTTGATGATTTTTGGTGTGTTGCAGGCCGTCTCCAACCTGGGTTATTGGTTGATTGCGATTGAAACTGCGCCATCCATGTGGCTGATGGGCATGGTGGTTGGTCTGGAAAATCTGTGCGGCGGCCTGGGGACAGCGGCCTTTGTGGCTTTGCTGATGGCCCTGTGTAATCGGACGTACTCGGCCACCCAATTTGCGCTGCTGTCGGCTTTGTCGGCAGTGGGGCGTACGTATCTGGCAGGGCCTTTGACACCTGTGCTGGTCCAATCCCTGGGCTGGCCGGGCTTTTTTATTTGTACCGTTTTTATTGCTGTGCCTGGCTTGCTGATGCTGCGTTGTTATCGGGGTCTTCTTCAACAGCTTGATGCTTAAAAAATATCATGCTCTTACTTGTTCTCTACATTATTGCCATCACCGCTGAAGCCATGACCGCGGCGCTGGCCGCTGGCCGACGCGACATGGACTGGGTGGGGGTCTGTACCATCGCCTGTGTCACCGCCCTGGGCGGCGGCTCGGTGCGGGACGTGCTTCTGGGGCATTACCCGCTGACCTGGGTACAGCACCCGGAATACCTGTGGATTACGGCGGGTGCGGCCATCCTGACTGCTTTGATCGCTCCGATCATGCGGCGCTTGCACAGCTTGTTCCTGCTGCTCGACGCCATGGGACTGGTGGTCTTTACCGTGATTGGCTGCCAGATTGCGCTGGAGATGAAGCTACCGATTACGGTGGTGCTGCTCAGCGGCATGATCACCGGTTGTGCCGGTGGTGTTCTGCGCGACATCTTGTGCAATGACATCCCCTTGCTGCTACGCAAGGAGATGTATGCCAGCGTCTCCATGCTGACCGGCGCTTTGTATTTGGGTGCCCAGCATCTGGATTGGAACCCGTATGTGACCCTGTTGGGCCCGATGATTATCGGCCTGGGTTTCCGTATGCTGGCTTTGCACCGCAATTGGCAGATGCCCCGTTTCGTCTATCGGGACGAGTGGCGCTAGAGCCAGCCTGCTTTGCCTTGTCAGGCCACGCCTAAGCAGCGCAGGACTATAGGAACAAAGGGCACCAGAACCGCTGTCATGATGCCGTTCAGGCTCAGACCAATGGCGGAGAAAGCCCCAATCGTTTCGTGAACCTGCAAGGCACGGGCGGTGCCGATGGCGTGCGCGGTCACGCCCACTGCAAAGCCGCGGGCTTCGGGTCGATCAATACGCAGCAAGTTCAGCAGCGGGCGCGCCATGATGGTGCCCGCAATCCCGGTAATGGCAACCGCCACAGCAGCCAAGGAAGGCTGACCGTCAAATTGTTCTGCCAAGGCCATGGCAATCGGCATGGTGGCCGAGCGTGGGGCAACCGACATGATGGTTTCAATTGATCCGCCCAAAGCCCAGGCAATCAGGACCGTGCTGAAAATAGCGGTAACCGAGCCAATCAGCAGGGCAATGGTCAGCGGCTTCCAGATCTTGCGCAACTGACGCAGCTGGCTATAGAGCGGTACGGCCAGAGCCACCGTGGCTGGCCCAATCAGGAAGTGAATGAACTTGGCCCCTTCAAAATAGACGGGGTAGGGCGTGCGCGTCAGCAAGAGCAGGGACACAATCACAAGAACCGAGACCAGAATCGGTAGCAAAAAGGGGCTGCTGCCTGATTTGCGGTACATCCAGACCGAGCCTGCGTAGACCGAGCAGGTCAAGGTCAGCCACAACAGGGGCGAACTGGACAGAAAGACCCAGATTTCAAAAAGTCCGTCCGTCATTATTCTTCTTCCTGGCGGTTTTTAAGCAGGCGATTGAGCACCACGGCGGTGACCACCATGGTGATGACGGTGCCGCCCAAAGTGGCGATCAAGAAGGGCTGCCACTCCTTGGCGACTCGATCAAAATACAACATCACGCCGGTTACGGCGGGGATGAACAGCAGCATCAAGTTCTGCAGCATGACACTGGCTGTGCGCTCTAAAGAGGTTGGTACGCCGCCACGAATCAGCAAGGCAGCGGCCAGAAGCAGCATGCCTGCCAAAGGCCCTGGCAGCGGCAAAGACAGTGTCTGCACCAGGATTTCGCCTATTAACTGAAAGGCGAAAAGGGCAGTAATCGCGTAGATCATGAGAGAGTCCGTAAAGGCAACGAAAACGCCAGGCAGCAAGCCTGGCGCGGGTAAAGGGTCTGGCTAAGGGTGCTAGTGTGCCATACAAGACAGTCAGGCAATAGGCGTGTTGCTTATAAGGAATTGGCTATGGCAAGTGGTCTGTCTTACTGTTTGGCGGGCCCGGCTTTAGCACCTGCCCATGCTTGCACCTCGATTTCTACGTCAACACCACCGACCAGTTTGGCCTGTACCAAAGAGCGTGCCGGGAAGTGGCTACCCAGGCGTGCTGTATAGGCTTTATTGAATTGATCGTACAAGGCCATATCAGAGAGGTAAACCGTCGCTTTGACGACATGGCTGAGGTCTGCGCCGGCTAGCTTCAGGGTCTCTTCAATTCGGTCCAGCGTGGCATTGGTTTGGTCTTCAATGCTGCCGCGTATGATTTCGCCTTTCTCGTTCAGCGGGATCTGCCCCGACAGGAACAGAAAGTCTCCGGCTTGCACCGCGCGGGAAAAAGGCAGGTCCGAGTCGGCTAGAAAGCGTTTGATCGCTGTCGGTTCTGCCGTTTTTTCAGTATTGGCTGCGTAGGTGGCGGTGCTGGTGCCCAGACCTAGGACAGAGCAAACCAGTAAAGTGTGACGGGCCGAAGCAAAAAAACGCATCAGGATTCTCCTTGGACTCGGGAAATTCAGTGTGCCATATCCAAGACCGGGTAGCGTGAATTTGTGTGAAGGCCCGTCAGTCTGAAGGCCGTTTAGGCGCGATCGCCCAGCCAGGCCTGCACTTCAATTTCTACGTCCACGCTTTTGGCCAGCTTGGCCTCAACCAGGGAGCGGGTAGGCAGAGTGTCGCCAAAGCGTTCGGCATAGACTTTGTTGAAGTCGGCAAACAAGGCCATATCGGATAGCCAGACCGTGGCTTTGACGACATCAGCCAGGGTGGCGTCAGCCAGAGCCAGGCCTTCGATCAGGCGGTCAAACACGGCGTGGGTCTGGTCCTGGATGGAGCCGCGCACCACTTCACCTTGGGCGTCGTAAGGAATCTGGCCGGACAAGAACAGAAAGCCGCCAGCCATGGTGGCACGCGAGAAAGGCAGTGGTAGTGGGCTGGCAATACGGCGGATACCGGACATGGAGTACTCCTGATAGAGGTGGTGGGAAATGTGCACTAGGCAGCAATGCGCGTTTACTCGCGTCTCTTGCCTACAATAAGGCGTCACTATACAACTTCAAATGAGGAGCGAGACGACGTGAGCAAGGAAATTTTGCAACGCCTGGACCAACTAAGCCAGGCCGCGCTGGCCAGCGGTGACTTGTTGCCGGTGCAAGCTCAGGAAGAGCTAATGCATGATCAGGGGCTGACATTTTTTGTGCGTTGGGTATCCACTCTGGCGGCCAAGGATGCCGCCAGCGTCTCGATTCCGGGTGGGCCGCGCGACCCCAACTTCAACCCTTTTCTACCACCTGCTCCGGTATTGACCGTAGACGATGCCAGCAACACGCACAATATTGTGCTGAACAAATTTGCCGTCTGTGATTTGCATCTGGTGCTGGCCGACAAGGTGTTCTCTGAGCAGCTCAGTCCGCTGCGTGATATTGATTTCCGGGTTTTGGCGGATTTTCTGGCCTTGCAGGGTGGTTTGGGCTTTTACAACGGTGGTGGCCCGGCAGGTGCCAGTCAACGTCACAAACATACGCAATGGATTCCGCCGGCGGATAGCAACGGTTCGCTGGCTTTGTATCTGGACAAACTCCCTGTTAAGGCTGCGGTGGGCAGTGTGCATCAACATCCCGCGTTGGCCTTCGAGCACTGCTTTGTTCGTTTGGTGGACACGTCTGACCCAGTGGCCTTGAGTGGCAGCCTTTTGAATTCTTATTGCTTGGCGTGCAATGAGTTGGGGTTGATTCCCGGACAGGACGGATTGTTGCCGCCTCATAACATGCTGGCTGGCCAGGGATGGATGCTGGTCGTGCCACGTAGTGTGGAGCTGGTAGACGGGATTTCGGTCAATGCCTTGTCGTATGCAGGCTGCATCTATGTGCGTACACCCGAACAAATCGACCTGGTACGCCAAATTGGCCCATTGGGCGTTTTAGCGCAGGCGGGCTATGCTGATGCGCTTAATCCTTGAGTTCTGACCCTGATTGATCTGATGAACCCCGCTGCGGCGGGGTTTTTATTTGTCTGTTTGTGCGATTAAGTATTGTTTTGAATCTTAATTTACTAATTTGAAACAAAAGAAAAATATTTGAATGTAATGCAGCTTTTTTTTCGCATCTTTGCATTGTAAGACAAGGTTTAATGGATTTCGGAGGAAATAAAACGAAATAATGTAACTTTTTATATGGAAATAAATGGAAATATAAAGCTCAAGAAAATTAGAGAATTATTTGTAAGTGTTTTTAATAATTAGAATTGGCCCCAGCTTGGAATAGAACAAACTTATTTGCCCCATAGGTGGATTGTTTATGCATGCCTCGTCTGAAGCTCATATTTTGCTTATTGCTCCAGAACCTGCTGGCATAGCCGATTTACTGGCTTTGTTACGCGCTAGTTTTGCTCGTATTAGTTTTGCACTGAATGCGCAGCAGGGCCTGGCACGTTGTCAGTTCTTACGGCCTGATTTTGTGTTGAGTGAGTACAACTTGCCAGGTTTGCGGGGCGACGCATTGATGCGGATGTTGCGTGCCAACCCTCAAACTGCTTCCATTCCAGTGGTGTTCCTATCAGCAGGCTCGTGTGCGGATAGCCAGCTCATGGCTTTGCGTAGTGGCGCTCGTGATTTCATTACGTACCAAACCCATGTGCAATTGGTGATAGAGCGTATTCGCCTACATCTGGGTTTGAAGGAGATGAACGTAGTTCAAGAAGAACCTAGTAAAAACAAGGAATGGGAAGCTTCCCCCCGTTCCTCTGGTCAGCATTGCCTGGTTGACGCAGTACAGCAGCACGTGCGGGACAATCTGTCGGATTATTTGACGACCGAAAGCTTGGCGGAGACGTTTGGAATAACGGCTCGCCGCCTGAACGAGCTTTTTAAAGAAAGTGGGGGGCTGACCGTTCGTGATTTTGTGTACTCCAGCCGCATGCGTTATGCCATGTACTTGCTCAGGCAAACAGAGATGGCCATCACTAACGTGGCGGTCGAATCTGGCTACGTGAGTCCGGCCAATTTTGCGACCGCATTTCGCCGATATAGCGGCCTGTCCCCATCAGCCTACCGACGGCACAAGAATTTTAATATTTAAAACAAAAATGAAATAAACGGTTTATCAAGGCGTTTTTTGCAGTGATTCAAACAGGTTTTGCATGAATTCAAAAGAAATTAAAAAAAAATAGTAAGAAAATAAAAAACCAAATAATAGTGAGGGTTTGGTAGGCATTTATTTTGATGGGGCAAATTATCTTCATGGCAGGGTAGGGGGATTGCACTTGAAAGCTCTCTTGGGTCAGTCCAATACAAGATTGTCAAGGAAGGAGTGTGGCGAATTGCGCTTGTGTGCAAAGAGATGATGAACAGAGTTTATAAATCGGTTTTAAACGAAAAAACGGCAACATCTAGGGTGGTTGGGGAAAGTCCAAGATGCACAGTACACGGAGTTTGGGCGGCACTTGCGACAGCCGCACGGTGTTGGAATGGGTGCTGAGCTTGAGCTTGAGCTTGAGCTTGCGGGACCGTGCCACCCTTGTTCAACAGATTCTTGGCGAGACCTTTGTTTGACAGCGGGCCGCAAGATCGCACTGACCGAAAGGGGTGGGACGGTTTCAGTGACTTTGAATTCTGATCTCCACACGAATTCCTTGATGACCCCGTTCCTGGTCAAGGCAGCCAGTGGCGAATTGACCGGCCAGTCCAAGGGTAAAAAACATAAAGTGCCTAGTTTGGACCCACAAGGGTGAGGACTATGACGGTAGAACGAATGTTTCTGTTACATAACGACAAGGCTAGTTTGCAGCAGATCGCCATGGAGTCGGAGCAGTGGGGCGTAAAGGTAAAGACGGTAGAGACGATAGAGCAATGCCTGTCCTTGGCGCATTCGATCGGGGCGGAGATGGTATTTGCCCTGGTGTGTCAGGCAGAGAAAATTTTTTGGTATATCAATCGCTTACGGATGGATTTTCCTGCGGCAGGCGTCATTGTGGTGCGGCGTGACAAGATGGCTGGCCTGGAGCGAGGGCATTTGTTGCTTGCTGGGGCTGATGCCTGCTTTGACCAAGATGCCTTGCCAGTAGAAGTGGTCGCTTGCGTGCAGGCCTTGCGACGTCGTGGATATGCCTTGCAGCAAAGCTTGCGAACTGATCTGGCAGAGCCTGTTAGTGCGGGGCTGTTGTCTCAAAAAACAGAGTTGGAGCCGGAGCTGCAACGATGGGATTTGATGGAGAACGGTTGGACTTTGCTTACACCACGGGGGCACTCGGTCATGTTGACGCGCGGTGAGCGGCGTATTGTGCAGGTCCTCTTTGCAGTCAGTCCCCAAACCGTAGAGCGTGATCGCTTGTTTCCTCTGGAAGAGGGGCGGGAGGCAACTGTCCGGTCTGTGGACGTTTTGATCAGTCGCTTGAAACGAAAATTAACGATGATGGGCGAGGAGCTGCCCATCCGCTCGGTGCGTGGGGAAGGCTACGCATTTGTAGGCAAAGTACCCGAGGTCTGCCAAGAACTGGCTCGTGCCAGCTTGAGCACTGATGAGGTCTACGAGAGCATTGAAAAGAGCTGAAAAGCCCTTTCTCGATGCTGAAACAGCATGATATAGACCCTAAAATTTTAAATATGTATAATTGATCGCTCTGGTTCATTGAATCAGCTTCTCGAACCGACCGTTCAGGTGCGACAAAATTGCATAAAAAAATGGCGGTCCGTTCTTCAACAGGTTGTTGCACAACAACCCGGCTTTAGCCCGAAACACCTTGCCCGACCCTTGGGTCGCGGAACAACCAGCCGACTGTCTCGCACGACATCGGCCTGCAACAGAGCGGCTTGTCTCTGGCCATGTTTATTTGCTGTAAGGCCCGCAGACTTGCCGTAATGTGAGGCACTTTGCGCTGTGTCTTGCTTTTTCTCGCTTTGGCTTGTGTCAAGGGCGGAGGCGTTTGTGCGCGCGTTCGGTTCGGGTGTTTGGGTTCTGGTCCTGGGATCGGTGCCGCCCAGCGCGTTACTGCGGAATCGGCACGCATGCGAGTGAGAGCTGTTTTGCAAGCGGCTATTGCGCAGACGAGAAAGGGAAAGACATGCAAGAGGCGGAGTTTTTTACGCTTTCAACCACAACGGCCATATTGTTGCTGGTTGGCTTTTATGGTGCGACATTCCTGATGTCCATCATGATCGGTCAAAAGAAAGAAAACGTAGATGGGTACATGGTATCCAACAGTGCGGTGGGATTTGGCCTGGCAGCGGCCAGCATGATTGCCACCTGGATATGGGCCGCGTCGTTTTACGCCAGTGCGACCTCGGGTTTTAAGTATGGTTTATCTGGCCCTCTGCATTACGGGCTATGGGGGGCCTTGATGATTTTGTTCATCTACCCCTTTGGGCGACGTTTTCGCCAACTGGCCCCGCAGGCACATACGTTGGCCGAGGTGCTGCACGCACGGCATGGCTCGTCCAGTCAGATGATTATGGCGATTTCCAACGTGGTAGGCAGTGGTATCAGCCTGATGGTGAATTTCACCGCCGCGGGTGCGTTGGTCTCGGTCCTTAGCCCTTTGACTTTTATTCAAGGTGTGCTGATTGCGGGTCTGGGCGTGCTGTCCTACACCTTGTGGTCAGGTTTCCGTGCCTCGGTGATGACAGACTTTGCTCAGTTGGTTGCCATGATTTTGTCGGCCGTCGTCATTATTCCGCTGATTTTCTTTAACGCTGGTGGCACAGAGATGATTCAGGCCAATTGGTGGCGTCTGGATTCCGAGCAAGCCAACTTTTATTCGACCAAGGCTATTTTGGAGCAAGGTGCGCCGTATTTTGTGGCCGTACTGGCTTACGCGATTGGTAACCAGACGATTGCCCAACGCCTGTTTGCGGTGCGGGAAGATCTGATCAAGCCCACTTTCCTGACGGCCACTATTGGTTATGGTGCGGTTGTGATTGGTTTGGGCATGTTGGGTCTGCTGGCCTTGTTCACCGGCTTGCAGCCTGTTAATGGCAATATGAACAATATCATCCCGCAGATGGCGTCCACTTATCTGCCGCCAGTTGGCATTGCCTTGTTTTTCGTCCTGGTGGTGGGCTCCCTGTCTTCCACAGCAGACTCGGACTTGGCCGCCTTGTCAGCCATTGTGATGACGGATATTTACGCCAAAAACATTGCCCGTGGTCGTCCCAAACCCGCTCGCATGCTGTGGTGGGGCCGTGCCACTATGGTTGTTGCCACAATGGTGGGGGTGATCTTTGCCAGTTTGCGTCTCGATATTCTGGTGATGCTGGTGTTTGTTGGGGCCTTGTGGGGCGCAATTGTGTTCCCGGTTATCGCCAGTTTTTACTGGGATCGTGTTACCAATAAAGCGTTTACCTGGTCGGTTCTGTGCGCCGTTGTGCTGTTTACGATTGTGCGCTTTGAGCTGGTTCCCATCGAAGGTGTGGTGGCCTTGTTCTACGAAGTGACCGCATCGATTGGCGGTGGTGTCGTTGCTGGTTTGATGACCTTTGCGTTTTTCCGCAGCCGTATTGCCATTGCAATTGGGGTGATGGCGACCGCTATCTTGCTTCCTAATTTCATTGGTTTTCTACGTGAGTACATTGTTTTACTGGGGTCCTTGACGGCTTACGGTGTCAGTGCCGTGGTGTGTGTGGCAATCAGTTTGCGTAGTCAGGAACGTTTTGATTTTTCTGTACTGGCCCAGCGCGTGCAGTCCTTTCACTACGATGACAAGTCGGTGTCGGGTAAGAAGCAGCGTGAATTGAAGGGTGAACCGGCTTCGGCCCGAGCTTGAGCGCACGATAGAAAAACGCAAAGGAGAATCTTATGTTGATGACGATTTACTTTATGATCTGGCCTGTCATATCGGCCATCATTCTGGCCTTGCTGGTTGGTAACCTGATTCGGGATTGGCGCAGGGCCCGCAAGACCGGCCAGTCCATGGTCTAATGAAAAATCGCCCCGTCTTGTAAAAAACGGGGCGATTTTTTAGGGCGTTAGAGCAAGCACGCTTGACGCTATTTGTCGCTTATGCCGCCCAGAGTGCAAAGACGTGCTGTGACCTTTGACACAATTGGGCTCTTGTCAGCTTATGACAAAAGACGTTGCCCGGCATGCACCAGCAGGCGCAGTGAAAAGCCAAGCAGCAATACGCCTGTTATCCGTTCAAACCAGGTTCCCATGCGCAAAAAACGTTGGCGCACACGAGGGCTGGTAAAAATCAGACTCACGATAACAAACCAACCCGCATTGACCAGACACATCCAGACGCCGTAGAGCATCTGGGTCGTCAAGGGTGTGCTGGTGCTGACCACGGTGGTAAACACCGCCAGAAAGAACAGCGTGGCTTTAGGGTTGGTGGCATTGGTCATGAAGCCCAGCGTCAGGGATTGACGCACACTGACAGCAGCGGGTTTGCTATGACTGGACTCGGCCAGGCTGACCTCCATGGGGGTATGGACCTGCCGTAAAAATCCCCAGCCTATATACAGCAGATAAGCGCCGCCCAGGACTTCGGCCACGCTCATCAGCCAGGGGGTGGAGTGCAGTAAGGCGCCCACGCCCATCAAGGTGTAGATCACATGAACGGAAATGCCTGCACCAATGCCAATGGCAGTGGCAATCCCGGCCTGGCGGCCCAGTCGCACACTTTGGCGGATGGTGACCGCAAAATCAGGTCCAGGGGCAATAACGGCCAAAAAATGAATCAAAGCCAGAGTAGCGAACTCTGGCCAATAGGTTTGCAACACATTAACTCCAAAAGGTCAGCGGCATGGCCGGGCCACGATATCCCACAAAGCAAGACAGGCTCAGGCGCAAATCGCCCTTGCCGGGGGTGACGGCATGCATTTTTTTTTCCGTACAGTGTCTCCAGCGTGGCTCCTGCAGGCCAGACCTCGTCCAGCGTGCAGCGCAGCACATCAATGGGGGACAGGTAGGGAGCGCAGCGGCGACGCAACTCGTCGATATTGTCAAAAACCCCCTCGAAGTAAGAGGCCATGCGTTCGGGCTGGTTTTCGGCTTCGTAAAAAGCCATGCCTATACGGCCGATGCTGGGGGCATTCACATAGCGATCAAAGCCTTTATCAATGATTTGTTCACCCAGCTTTTGTGAGGTGGGCGCATCAATGAACTGGGGCAGGTGGATCGCCAGGAGCTCGCCGTTCAGCAGAGACTGCATATGTTCAGTCTGCAATCGTTTGGTCTCTAAATACATTTCTTACTTCTCTTGGAAGTTTTAAAAGAATTTTTCTTTCCCAGTCACGGAAGATATGAATAAATTGACTGGGTTTTTATTATTTATTGAGTCATCATTTCATAATTAATGCTCAGTTCGTCTTTTTTGTTTTTGATGCGAATTATTGTTAATCCAGTCAATTCCGATGTGTTTTCAACATGGGTGCCGCCACATGGATATTGCCCCAGACTACCAATGGCAACTTGGCGTCGCCCTTCTTTGAAACTGATGGAAATAGGCTGGGCCAGTTGGATCTGTTCGGCACAGCGGTTCGACAAATCATCCAGGAAGGGAGGGAGGGCGTTTTTGGGGTTACGGAAGACGACACGCGACTCGCCACGCCAATGATGTGCCTTTACGGCCTGCCAGCCAATGCGCTCAACCAGATGGCCAATCATGTGACCAGCGGTGTGCAGCCGGGCATGTTCCAGTCTATGGTTGCGGTCGATATGCAGTTCTACGGGGCCCAAGGGCAGGCGTGCATGCAGGTAGTGCAGCACATGGCCATCGCGGTTTTGTGCCACATGCAGAACCTCGTGCCCATTTATGGTGCCTTTGTCGCAAGGTTGGCCACCACCTTGAGGGTGAAATAAGGTTTTATCCAGCCTGACAGCGTAGCGTTCATTTTCGGAGTGATAGCACTTCAGAATTTCTGCGCTGCAGGTAAGGCTATTGCTAGTCAAATATAATTTATCTTGCATTTTATTACCTGTAGGTGGGTTTTAAGGCATTGTAGGCATTGTCGGCAGTCCTGATAATTGCAATTCATTGAAATAATTTATTCCCTATGAGCACAAGTAATCTCACTTCCCTGATGAGTGACATGGTGGTCTTTGTCAAAGTGGTGGAGACAGGCAGTTTTTCTGAAGCCTCTCGTCAGCTTGGCTATACCCCGTCGGCGGTCAGCCGCTCCATTGCGCGTTTGGAGAAAGGCCTGGGAACGCGCGTTTTGCAGCGCACGACACGCAAATTGCGTTTAAGTGATAGCGGCCAGGCGATTTATGAGCATGCCCGTGACATGCTGTCTTGCGCCCAGGCCGCAATGGAGATTTCGGGGCAGTTTCAGACCGAGCCAGAGGGGCAGATTCGCTTGAGTGTTCCAAAAGCAGTCGGGCATTTTTTGATTCACCCCCATATGCCGGACTTCTTGATGGCGCATCCCAAGGTGAATGTTCTGATGAATCTGGATGATCGTTACGCCGATCTGATCGACGATCAACTGGATCTGGCGATACGCATCACCGATCAACCGCCACCGGGTTTGATGGGTCGTCATCTGACAGATATTCGACATGGTTTGTATGCCAGCCCTGCTTATTTGGCCGAACACAGCCAGCCCGAGCACCCCCAGCAACTGCGCGAACATAGCTGCATCTATCTGGGAGAGGCACCCAGCGATTCACGCTGGCGCTTCAATAAAGGCGGGCGGGTGTTGAATGTGTCTGTTAGCGGGCGCTACGCGGCCAACCATACGGGCGTGCGTCTGGATGCGGTGGAGCGGGGTTTGGGGATAGGCAGCCTGCCTTGCTTTGTGGCCAAGGAGCCTGAGCAGGAGGGGCGTATTGTGCGTGTGCTGGCTGATTGGGAGTTCCGCACTCAATACTGCGGTGCCCTGTGGGCCTTGTATCCGCCCACCCGCCATCTGCCTCCCAAGCTGCGCTTGTTTGTGGAGTTTCTGGCGAGACGCTTGGGAGGGAGCCGGACGGATGTGCTTGGCGTGTCGCTTTAACGCGTGTCGTCTGAGTGGATGTGCAAGGCTTCCAGAAAGCGCGACACCATATTGTAGGTAGCAATGGTGGCGGTCAGCTCGACCGTCAGGCGCTCATCGAAATATTGGCGTACCGCTTGAAAAACGGCGGGCTCCACTTGCACATTCAAGGTCATGGCATCGGTGTAGGCCAGTACCGCACACTGGATGGGTGTGAACGCATCCGCATCTTGCCAGTTGGGCAGGGCATCCAGTTGGGACTGGCTCAAACCCTCTGCCAGGGCGATAGGGGCATGTTGATCGGCCTCGTAAGGGGCACGGTTCAACAAGGCCACACGCATGATGACCAGCTCGCGCAGATCACCCGGCAGGCTGCTGTTGTGGCGTATACCCGTCAGGTGATTGAGCCAGCCTTTCGCGATGGGCGGGCTGTGCAGCAGCATCTGGTACAGGTGCAAGACGCTGCCGCGTTCTGCAATGATCTGTTCTACCAATGGGGCGGCTTCGGGGGCGCTCAGGTCAGCATAAGGTAGGCGGGCCATGGTTCTCCTTTATGTATAGCGGTGTTTTTGGTGGCAGGCTTGCTGCAGGGCAGTCAGTAGAGCGTTCTTGAGTGGCGCAGGTCCATGTCCACTCAACGCTCTGCAAGACGGGATTTAACGGGGAAGGACGTGATCGATGGTTTGAGTCAGACGTTTGACGATGTCTTGAATGTCGGACTCGGTGCAGATAAAGGGCGGCGCCAGCAAAATATGATCGCCATGCACCCCATCTATCGTGCCACCCATAGGATAGAGCATCAGACCTTGGGAAAAGGCCTGTTGTTTGATCTTGGCGTGGGTTTTCAGACTCGGGTCCAGGGCTTGCTTGCTGGCCTTGTCCTGGACTAATTCGACGCCCACAAACAGTCCTCGACCGCGTATATCGCCTACATTGGGGTGGCTGTCCAAGGCCTGATGCAGCTCCCGGCGCAGTTGTTCGCCACGCTGGCGGACGTTTTTCAGTAACTGGTCCTGCTCAATGACGTGCTGCACGGCCAGCGCACCGGCGCAGGCCGTGGCGTGGCCCATATAGGTGTGGCCGTGCTGGAAAAAGCCCGAGCCATTCAGGATGGCTTGATAAATCCGGTCACTGGCCAGCATGGCCCCAATCGGCTGATAGCCCGCACCCAGACCCTTGGCTATCGCCATGATGTCTGGCACCACGCCGTCCTCTTCGCAGGCAAACAGATAGCCGGTGCGCCCCATGCCGGACATGACTTCGTCCAGAATCAGCAGCACACCATGCTTGTCGCAGACCTGGCGGATTTTTTTCCAGTAGTCGCCTACCGGGGCCAAGGCACCGGCGGTGGCTCCTACCACGGTCTCGCCGACAAAGGCAGCAACATGTTGGGGGCCCAGGTTTTGAATCGTGTCATCCAGCTCCTGGGCCAGACGGTCTGCATACTGATCGGCACTTTCATCGCTGCGTTGGTCGCGGTAGGGATAGCAGGGCGAGACATGCTGGGCTGGAGCCAGCAGCGGCAAAAAGGGCTTGCGGCGCCATTCATTGCCGCCAATGGCCAAGGCACCCAGTGTATTGCCGTGATAGCTCTGACGGCGGGCGATGAAGATATGGCGCTCAGGCTGGCCAATTTCTACAAAATATTGTCGAGCCAGTTTCAGACTGGCCTCTACCGCTTCAGAGCCGCCGGATAGAAAGTAGGCGTGATTCAGATCACCAGGGGATCGGCTAGTGAGAAAATCCGCGAGATCTTCGGCAGCCTGGCTGCTGAAAAAGGAGGTATGGGCGTAGGCAATCTGGTCTAGCTGCTGCTTGATGGCGGCGATGACGGCAGGGTGGCTATGGCCCAGGCAGGACACGGCCGCCCCACCACTGGCGTCGATATACGATTTGCCTTCCTTGTCCATAATGCGGATGCCATCACCTTTAACGGCATAGGGCAGCATGTGCTTGGGGTTGCGATGAAAAACATGTGTCATGGCGCAGATCCAGAAAGTAGTCCCAAAATATTTTCAACGTATGTTGAATATATAATAATACTTTCAACAAATAAATCATCTTTGATTGGTCGCTACAGGTGGATAAAGATCGCACTGTTGCGTCTTGGCAGCATTGGTGACCGATATATACTTGGTGTCCCCTTTTCAAGCACGTTGGCCCATGAACTCCTTGAGTAACCTGACTGAGCGTATTCAGGCGGCATTTACCACCATGTCGCCCCAGTTCCAGCAAAGCGCACGTTATGTGCTTGATCACGCGGATCAGGTGCCTTTGTTGTCCATGCGTCAGTTGGCCGCTCAGGCGCAGGTACAGCCTGCGACGTTGCTGCGTTTTGCGCAGTCATTGGGTTTTGGCGGTTGGGCACAGTTCAAGGCCGTATTCACCCAGGCTCTGCATGGTCAAGGTGCGCACCGCTATGCCGATCAGGCTCGGGCGGTGGTTCGGAATCGAAACAAAGAGGATCGGCTGGCCCAGGCCTTGACCGCACAGATGGATAATCTGGCGCTATTGCGCGAGGTGAACGAAGCCCGTCTGCCGCAGGCAGTCAGCCTGCTTGCCAAGGCAAAACGGGTTTTTGTTGCTGGGTTTCGAGCCTCTTTTGCACCGGCTTTTTCTTTTCATTATCAGTACCGTTTGTTCCGACCGTCCATTGTTTTGCTGCGTGGCGAGTCAGGGACCCTGGATATGGATGTGCGGGCGTTACAAAAGGGCGATGTATTGGTTTTGTTCGGTTTTGCACCGTATTCGCAAGAAGCGGTACTGGTGCATCAGGCTGCTCGGCAGGCCGATGCACAAATTCTGGCGATTTGCGACAGCTTGCTTGCCCCTATTGCGCAGCAGGCCGATGCCACATTATTGTTTGGAACCGACAGTCCGTCTTTTTTCCCTTCTTTAGTGGCTGCACAGGCGCTGGTGGAGGTGTTGCTGGAGCAGGTTCTGGCCAAGGCGGGCAGTCGTGCGGTAAGCGGTATTGAGTTGCTTGAAAATCAATTGCACCAGTCCGGTGCCTACTGGAAATAGACGCAATGGCTAAGTTGTCCTATCTGGAGTTAAGTGGTGGTCCCAAAGAAATTGGCCATTCTTTGGGACGTTTCGGAGCCTCTGCAGTGCATGCTTATTTGCTGAACTCAGCAGCATGGCAGGGCATCATGCAATCAAAGGGAACGGCTGTAGCCAGTCAGCTAGCCCAGTACACCGAGCGTTATTTTCCCCGAATATGGACCGAGCTTCAGGGCCTGGCATTAGGTCTGGAGCTTCCCTTTGAGGATGTGTTCTTGTGGAATTGCCGTGGCGACTTGTGGGCCATGGCTCCTGATGGTTGCACGACCGTGCAAATGCCTGCACAAGGGGAACCCCGCCTGGTGCATAACGAGGATGGTGATCCAGGGTTTGCCGGGTACTGCGGGGTGGCCAAATTCATCCCCGATAGCGGCATGTCTTTTGTCTCCTTTCTGTATCCAGCCTCCTTGCCAGGCCACAGCTTTGCGGTGACGCAGGCAGGCCTGGCCATGACGGTCAATAATGTGCGGGCGCGTCACGTGGCCCCAGGCGTGCCGCGCATGGTTCTGACCCGTGCCATGCTCGATCAGCCCGGTCTGGATCAGGCGGTGGGTATCCTGCAGGATCATCCTCGTTCCGGCGCTTTTCATTTGAGTCTGGCGCAGCGTGGGGATCCGCGCTTGCTGAGTGTGGAGTTCAGTGCTCAGGCCGTGTCCGTGCAAACGATTGAGCAAAATCATCTGCACGCCAATCATGCGGTACATCCGTCCATGCAAGGCTTTGAACAGCGTATTACCCGTTCGTCCGAGCTGCGGCAGGAGCGTGGGGAGCAATTGTTGGCACAAGCAGGTGCTGCGCTTGATCCTTTGACGATCCTGGCGGATCAGCACCATGCGGAATTTCCGATCTGGCGCTGTGACCCGAAGGACAGTGACGCGGAAAACACCCTGGCAACTGTGGATATTCAGGTGGGTAGCCAGTCCTTGAAGTGGCAGGTCTACGAAGACCCCACGGACGAGCCTGTGCTGAAATTTGCGGATACCACTCGCATTGATCTAGCCTGAAAAGGAATAGGGCCCTGCTAATGCAGGGCCCTATTCTTATAGTCGCAGTCGCAGTCGCAGTCGCAGCCGCGATGGGGCGTTAGTCCTGGTCAGGCGCGTTGCGCTTGGGCGTCCACAGTACGTCAGAGCGGCCTGCATGACGGTTCAAGGTACGTGCCAATATAAACAGCAAATCCGACAGGCGGTTCAGGTACAAGCGCGGACCGTCCTGTGGCAATGCCTCGGAGGGCACAGCAATAACACTACGCTCCGCACGACGCGCCACACAGCGCAGCACATGCGCTTGCGCCGCTGCCGGGCTGCCGCCCGGCAAAATGAACTCTTGGAGTATGCCCAAAGGCTCGTTGTAGTGGCGAATCGCCTGATCCAGACGCTCTACATGGGCACTGCCTATGACCTGATGGCCAGGAATGCACAGTTCAGCTCCCATATCGAACAAGTCGTGCTGGATGTCGGACAGCAAGGTATCAATATCTTCTGGCAGGGTCATGCTGCGCAAGACACCGATATGACTGTTCAATTCATCCACATCTCCCAGGGCATGGATCAGGGGAGCGGTTTTGGGCAGGCGGCTGCCGTCACCCAGGCCCGTGGTGCCGTCGTCGCCAGTGCGTGTGCTGATAATGGAAAGTCGTGTGGACATGATGGAGCTTTATATTTCAGCAGGAATAGGAGTGCCTTGGGCCAGGTTGAGCAAGGCCTCGCCCGTGACGCGCACCACGCGCCAGTCATCCAGAACCTGAGCGCCTTGATGTTTGTAGAAATCGATGGCGTTCTGGTTCCAGTCCAGTACCACCCACTCCAGGCGGCCACAGCCCTGGGCAACAGCCAACTGAGCCAGATGGCGCAGGGCAGCCGCACCCAGTCCGTGTTTGCGATGGGCGGGGTCGATATACAAATCCTCCAGATAGATGCCGCGGCGATCCAGAAAGCTGGAGTAGTTGTAAAACCACATAATGTAAGAAATTGGTGTGTCGGGCTGGTCTTCCGGCGTGATCACCAGGCAGTAGGCGCTAGGCTCATCGGAGAAGAAGCTGTTGCGTAGCGACTCGGCGTTCGCCTTGAAAATATGCTCCAGTTTTTCAAAGGCGGCCATATCGCGCATCAGGCCCAAAATGGCCGGAATATCTGCGGGGGTGGCTGGACGCAGCACATACCCTTTAATAAATTCACTCATGCTTTTGCAAAGGTTTAGCGTTATGCTTGATCGGAAACAGACGCATCAGGCGTCCGAAAGTAGGCATTATGAGCCAATTGTGTGGCTCTGCCCAATTTGCAGGAGTGAAAAATGACATGGACGAAACGAGGCGCGGCCTTGGCATTGGGGACCTTGGGTGTGGTGGCTGGCTCGGCATATGTGGTGGTTGCCCAGGCTCAGGAAGCCAGTGCGTCGGGTGAAGTGCGTCGACTGGACGCCGATGCCGGCAAAGTTACCATCAAGCATGGTGAGATCAGTGAGCTGCAGTTGCCCGCCATGACATTGGTGTACAAGATTGATCCTGTCTTGCTGGCCAATATCAAACCGGGTGACAAGGTAAAGTTCACTGCCAAGCGTGATGGTGGTGACTACGTGGTCACCAAGATCAGCAAATAAGGCAGATTCAGCAAGTGGATAAAAACCGGGTTCGCCCGGTTTTTTATGTCTTATGCAGGGGAGCCGTCAGTCTGCTCTGGTCGGCGGGATGGTTTGGTGATCTGGCGATCAGTCAGCTTGATTCATTTTGCCAAGTCAGAGCTTGTTGAAAACTTGGTGCCATCGTCTGCTTGATACGGTGTTGGTTCTTATCCGAACAAGAATGGAAAAAGGGGCAGATTTTTCTGCCCCTTTTTCGTGTCCGACAACAAGCGGAATAAGCCTTGAATCCAGGGCTGAACTTACAGCACGTAGCGTGCCAGATCCTGGCTGGCGGCGGTTTCTTGCAATTGCTTGTTCACGTAGTCTGCATCGATGACCACGTTTTGCTCACCGTGGCTGCCAGCACTGTAGGAAAGCTCTTCCAGCAGCTTTTCCATGACGGTGTACAAGCGACGGGCACCAATGTTCTCGGTGCGTTCGTTGACATCAAAAGCCAGTTCGGCCAGACGCTGAATGCCGTCTGGACGGAAATCCAGTTTGACGTCTTCGGTTCCCAGCAAGGCCGCGTACTGCTTGGTCAGTGACGCATCTGTGGCCGACAGAATCTGTACGAAATCCTGGGCGCTCAGCGACTCCAGTTCCACACGGATGGGGAAGCGGCCTTGTAGCTCAGGGATCAGATCGGATGGGCGGGACAGGTGGAACGCGCCCGAGGCAATAAACAGGATGTGATCAGTACGCACCACACCGTATTTGGTGGTGACGCTGGTGCCTTCTACCAAAGGCAGTAGGTCGCGCTGCACACCTTGGCGGGACACATCGCCGCCGCTGCCCTGGCTTTCGCCACGCGCAGTGATCTTGTCGATTTCGTCCAGGAATACGATGCCGTTCTGCTCGGCGTTGGCCACCGCCGCAGTGCGCAAATCGTCTTCATTGACGCGACGGGCCGCTTCTTCCTCGGTCAGTTGCTTGAAGGCTTCCTTGACCGTCAGCTTGCGAGCCTTGGTTTTTTCCTGGCCCAGACCGGAGAACATGCCGCGCAATTGCTCGGTCATCTCTTCCATGCCGGGAGGTGCCATGATTTCCATGCGAGGCATGGCCTGGGCCATTTCAATTTCAATCTCGGTATCGTCCAGCTTGCCTTCACGCAGGCGCTTGCGGAATACCTGGCGTGCCGAGTTGTCCTCACGCTGGGGCTGACCGTGTGCATCGCGCGAGGGCGGCACCAGCACGTCCAGAATGCGGTCTTCAGCGGCTTCCTCGGCCTGGGTGCGCACACGGCGCATTTCGACTTCGCGGGTTTGTTTGACCGAAATATCCACCAGATCGCGGATGATGGTTTCAACGTCGCGGCCCACATAGCCCACTTCCGTGAACTTGGTGGCCTCGACTTTGATGAAAGGCGCATTGGCCAGCTTGGCCAGACGGCGGGCGATTTCGGTTTTACCCACGCCAGTGGGGCCGATCATCAGAATGTTTTTGGGGACGATTTCACTGCGCAGGGGCTCGGCAACCTGCTGGCGGCGCCAGCGATTGCGCAGGGCCACGGCGACAGAACGCTTGGCCTTGCCCTGGCCAACGATATGCTTGTCCAGTTCGGAGACGATTTCTCCGGGAGTCATATTAGGTGTAGACATGGTGGGGTATCCGGCTGTCAGAGTGTTTCGACGATATGGTTCTGGTTGGTGTAGATGCACAGGTCACCTGCGATCTCCAGAGACTTTTTAACGATGTCGGCAGGAGCCATATCGGTGTTTTGCAGCAACGCGAGTGCTGCAGATTGTGCATAGGAGCCACCCGAGCCAATGGCAGCCAGGCCATGTTCGGGTTCAAGCACATCGCCATTGCCGGTCAGCACCAGCGTGTGTTCCTTGTCCGCCACCAGCAGCATGGCTTCCAGGCGGCGCAGAACGCGGTCGGTACGCCAGTCGCGCGTCAGCTCGACGGCAGCGCGCAGCAAGTTGCCCTGGTGCTTTTCCAGCTTCGCTTCAAAGCGTTCTTGCAAGGTGAATGCGTCGGCCGTCGCACCGGCAAAGCCGGCCAGGATGCTGTCGTTGTACAAACGGCGAATCTTGCGGGCCGTGCCCTTGATGACAACATTGCCCAGGGTGACCTGACCATCGCCGCCAATGGCGACTTGATCTCCGCGGCGTACACAGACAATAGTAGTGGCGTGAAATTGTTCCATGATTTCCTTCCTTTAAGGTACCCATTTGGGGGCCCGGCGGGAAATTTCAAGGATCAATGTGCAGGCCTGTAAATTTGCTGATGTAGATGGTCTAGCCGAACAGTTTTTGTTTGCGGGCAACGTTTTTAGCCGGATGGAGTTAGGGCTGGTTTGTTATGAAGCGACTCGTGGTCCAGTAAGTAAAAAACCCTCCCATTGCCTATTTGCTTATGGGAGGGTTTGACGTACTTCAAACGCTGGTGGTTTTAATCCCCAAACATTTTTTGACGCTTCTCACGACGTTCCTGTGCTTCCAAAGACAGGTTGGCCGTGGGACGTGCCAGCAAACGGGGCAGGCCGATGGGTTCGCCTGTTTCCTCACACCAGCCGTATTCGCCCGAATCGATCAGGGCGATGGACTGTTGCACTTTCTTGAGCAGTTTGCGTTCGCGATCACGGGTACGCAGCTCCAGAGCGTGCTCTTCTTCGATCGTGGCACGGTCAGCCGGGTCAGGAACGAACTGGGTTTCACGCAGGTTTTCCGTTGTAGCGCCCGCGTTGGCCAGAATGTCTTGCTCTAGCTGGCGCAAGCGATGCTTGAAAAACTCCAGCTGGGCGGCGTTCATGTAGTCTGACTCAGGCATCGCCAAAAGCTCCTGCTCGGTCAGCAGGGTTGTAGTACTGTCATGTGACTTAGTTGCCATGATGCTTACCTCTTGTTGACGTCTGGGAGCCTGTAACTGTCGTCACGCGCAATCGCTCCGCATTTACTGAATAATTATTAATTCAAACCAGGCAATTCTCCAGGCCCTGGGTGAATATGTCTTGTGGCAATTTGCGGCCAATAAAGACCAGCTTGGTGCCTTTTTTATCTTTGGCCAGCCAGGCACTGCCAGGCTCGGCGCTCATCATCATGTGTACGCCTTGAAAGAGCATACGGCGATTGATGCCCTTCAGATACAAAATGCCTTTGTAGCGCATCAGATCTGGTCCAAATACCTGGACAATGCCTGACAGAAAGTCTTCCAACCGTTCGGGGTCGAAAGGACGGTCCGAGCGGAATACGAAAGCTCCGATTTCGTCATTGTGAGCGGCGTGCTCGTGGTGATGATGGTGGTGATCGTGTCCGCAACCCGGACCACAATCGCCGTCATCGCCATGGGCATGATCGTGGTGGTGATCATGGCCGTCTGCCGCATCGGGGTGTTGCTCTGCCAGAAATTGTGGGTCAATGTCCAGAATGGAATTCAGGTTGAAACCACTGACTTCCAGCAAATCCTTGATGTCGGTTTCACCAAAGTGAACCGGCGTAATGGTGGCTCGCGGGTTGATGCGGATCAGGCGGGCACGCAGGGCCTCGTAATCTACATCGTTGACCAGATCTTTTTTGGAGATCAGCAAGCGGTCCGCAAAACCAACCTGTTTTTGGGCTTCTTCTTGTTGGTCCAGTGTAGCCATGCCATGTTTGGCATCCACGACGGTAATGACCGCATCCAGCCGATAGTAGTCGGCAATATCATCGTCCATGAAAAAGGTCTGGCAGACCGGGCCGGGGTTAGCCATGCCGGTGGTCTCGATGATGACGCGCTCGAACTTCAGTTCGCCTGCCTGACGGCGAACGCGCAAATCATTCAGGGTGCGCATCAGGTCGCCGCGCACGGTGCAGCATACACAACCGTTGCTCAGTTCGACGATTTCTTCCTGGGAGTCTTGCACCAACAATTCATTGTCGATGCCTTCAGGCCCGAACTCGTTTTCGATGACGGCAATGCGTCGACCGTGATATTCGCTCAGGATGCGCTTGAGCAGCGTGGTTTTACCAGCGCCCAGAAAACCAGTCAGCACAGTGACTGGAACCATGTTGTTCAGATCTGATGCCGCGTTCATAAACATGCCTCGCAGTGGCGGGCGAAAGGTACAAGGCACGGCACCAGCCGCGGCTTCCTGCACCCATCTGCTCCGCACGAAAACAACGTGCGATTACATCACAGCCTTGCCTGTTGGGCAAACGGTGATCTGTAAAAATTCACAGAGGTTTGCCAATAGATCGGGGAATATATACCGATTGGCGGCAAAATACCATGTTTTAGGGGGCAGATAAGGGTTTTCGCTCGTTTTTAGCGGCAACGCAACGTTGGCACAGGCCGCGCAACTCGGTCTCGTGGCCGGACAGGGCAAAGCCTGCTCCGCGTACACAGTCCGCCAGCCTTTGGCTTAAGTCTGGAGCGCACAGTTCCACCACGGTACCGCACTGGGTGCAGACGATCAGCAAGTCGTGGGGGTGGCCACCGGCATCTACACAGGCGGTCCAGGCATTGACGGCATCCAGCCGGTGAATCAGACCTTCTTCCGTCAGAAAGTCCAGGGCGCGGTAAACGGTAGGGGGTTTGGCGCCGGGTTGAAACTCGCGAACCAGATCCAGTAGTTCGTAGGCGCGCAAGCTGCGTTGGGCCTGAATCAGGATTTCCAGTACCTGACGGCGAATTGAAGTCAGCCGTTTACCGCGTTCCAGGCAAAGCTGTTCAGCGGTCGCAAGCTGATCTTCAATAGCGTTGGGCGTAAGAATATGTACAGGCATGGCGCTTGATGGAATGTTTGTTATGTTATAACATCTTTGGAAAAAAATGAAATTCCAAATCTAGCCGCATTATCCCTGTTTCATGTCCTGTCCTCAATTTCCCTCGACTTTCCGCAGTCCGGCACCTCGTCGTTCGCTCTTGCTGGCCTCGGCCGGACAGCGCGTACTGGGCGCTTTGTGCGTGGCAGGAGCCCTGTGGCTACTGACTGCCTGGGCATTGGGCGCGTGGTAAGGGCATGAGTTCACATCAAACCTTGATCGAACTCGAGCATGTCGCGCTGGGCTGGAAAGACAAAATCGCTCTGCGTGATATCAGCGGCTGTTTTAACCGAGGCTCCTTGACGGCTATCGTCGGGCCTAACGGTGCTGGTAAATCCACCTTGCTCAAAGGGCTGACCGGGCAGATCAATCCCCTGAAAGGGCGCATTGCCGTCGATAGCGGTTTTCTGGACCAACTGGCCTTGTTGCCACAAATGGGCGATCTGGACAAAAGTTTTCCGGTGACGGTGCATGATCTGGTGGCCATGGGAGCCTGGAAGCGTGTGGGAGCCTGGGGCGGTTTCCCCAAAGTCGAGCACGAACGCATTAGCCACGCGCTGGAGCAGGTGGGGCTGGCTGATTTTGCGCGTCGTTCCATTGGCACCTTGTCGGGCGGTCAGTTACAGCGCGCCTTGTTTGCCCGCATGATGGTGCAAGATGCCCAGATCCTCTTGCTGGATGAGCCCTTTGCTGCGGTGGATCGCGCAACCTCGGATGAGTTGATGAACCTGATTCTGGACTGGCACAAACAGGGCCGTACTGTGATGGCCGTGCTGCATGATCTGGATATGGTGCGTAGTTGTTTTCCGCAAACCGTGCTGCTTGCTGGGCAGGTGGTGGGCTGGGGTGAAACCGAGGCGGTGCTGACGCCGGAGAACCTGCATCTGGCTCGCCATTTGTGTGCGGGGGACTATCTATGACGGCGTTGATGGATGTGTTGCTTGGCCCCTTCATGGACTTCGGTTTCATGAAACGCGCTTTGGCGGGCTCGTTTGCCTTGGCCGCAGCGGCTGGGCCTTTAGGTGTATTTCTGGTGCTGCGCCGCATGAGCCTGATGGGCGATGCGATGGCCCATGCCATCTTGCCCGGTGTGGCGGTGGGTTTTCTGACGGCGGGGCTGTCTTTAAGTGCGATGGCCATAGGCGGCATGATTACCGGCCTGGTCGTGGCCTTGCTGGCCGGTCTGGTGGCCCGCCTGACACCACAACGCGAGGATGCCAGTTTTGCGGCTTTCTATCTGGTGTCCCTGGGGCTGGGAGTGCTGCTGGTGTCGCTGCGTGGCTCCAATATGGATTTGATCCATGTGCTGTTTGGCACGGTGCTGGGGCTGGATGATGCGTCTTTGCTGCTGGTCACCAGCAGTACGACGATTACGCTGATTATTCTGGCTCTGGTGTTCCGCCCCTTGGTGTTGGAGTGCCTGGACCCGATCTTTCTGCGCACCCAAGGTGGGCGCGGCTCGGTGGTTCACATGTTGTTCTTGTTCATGCTGGTCATCACGCTGGTGGCTGGCTTCCAGGTTCTGGGGACCTTGATGGTGGTGGGGATCATGATGCTGCCCGCCGCCTCGGCTCGGTTCTGGGTGTATTCCGTAGGCCGACAAATGCTGGTGGCGGCCTTGCTGGGCATGATCAGCGCCTATCTGGGGCTGCTGTTCTCGTACTACTACAACGTACCGGCTTCGCCCGCGATCATCCTGGCGGCGGGCGCGTTTTATTTTCTTTCTATCACCTTTGGCCCCCAAGGCGGTTTGCTGCGTGCTTATTCCCAATGGCGCGCACGACGTCGGCGCATGGCCTCTCTCTTGGAGCACGATTGATGAAAATGCGAGACATGTATTCAGGCCGCATGGTGCTGGCTCTGGGCTTGCTGGCAGCCAGCCTGTCGGTGCAGGCCGAACCCTTGCGAGTGGTCAGCAGCTTCTCGATCCTGAACGATATGGTCAAGGAGATTGGGGGAGACAAAGTCATGGCCAGCACGATTGTGCCTGCCAATGGGGATGCTCACTCTTTTGAGCCTCGTCCCAGTGATGCGAAGACCTTGGCCAGCGCGCAGTTGCTGGTGGTCAATGGCTTGGAATTTGAATCCTGGCTGCCGCGCTTGCAGCAGGCGGCGGGCTATAAGGGGCCGCAGGTCGTAGCGACAGAAAGCATTACGCCCTTGGCGTTTGAAGGCGGGCATGACGATCATGCTGACCACGACCACGACCACGACCACGACCACGACCACGACCACGACCACGACCACGACCACGACCACGACCACGACCACAGTCACGATTCCGAACCCGAGCATGCTCATGATCATGAGCAGACCCATGCCAAGGAGGAGGCACAGTCTCACAGCGGGCATGCCCACAGCCATCAGCACGGTAGCCAGGATCCGCATGCTTGGCAAAGTCTGGGCCTGGCGCAGATCTATGTCCGCAATATCAGCAAAGGTCTTGAGCAAGCCGATCCGGCTAATGCCGAGTACTACCAGCGCCGCGCCAAGGATTACGCGCAGCGCATTCAGGAACTGGATGATTCCATCAAAACCCGTCTGCAAGCGGTGCCGGTAGACAAGCGCAAGGTCATTACCTCGCACGATGCCTTCTCTTATATGGGCAAGGCTTACGACATCCGTTTCATCCCCTTGGTCGGTGTCTCCAGTCAGGCGGAGCCGTCTGCCCGCGATATTGCACAGATCATCCAGCAAGCGCGTAGCGAGCAGATTCAGGCCATCTTCGTAGAAAATACGGTTAGCGCAAAGCTGGTTGAGCAAGTGGCCAGAGAAACCGGCGCGAAGGTAGGTGGCACTCTGTATTCCGATGCCTTGGGTGTGCCTGGGTCAGGCGTGGATACCTATTTGGGCATGATGCGCTCGAATACCGATCAATTGATCAAGGCTTTACAGCCCTGATTCACTCATTTGCTTTGTCGCTGGCCCGGTTCTTGCGTTGTGCCCGAGGGTGGGCCTGATCGTAAGCCTGGGCCAGATGCTGGAAATCCAGACGGGTATAAATCTGGGTCGTGGAAATATTGGTGTGGCCCAATAGCTCCTGTACCGCTCGCAAGTCTTGTGCCGATTGCAGCAAATGGCTGGCAAAGCTGTGGCGCAGGCTGTGTGGGTGTACATGCACAGGCAGGCCACTGGCACGGGCGTAGTTTTCCAGTGCTTGTTGCACGATACGCGGGTGGATACGGGCGCCACGGGCTCCTAGAAACAGCGCCGCCCTGGCATCGGCGCTGGTCGCCAGCGAGGCCAGGGTTGGGCGTTTTTTCAGCCACTGTTGCAAGGCATACAAGGCTTTCTCGCCTACCGGCAGGCGACGCGTCTTGCCGCCTTTACCGCTGACCACCAGTTCACGATCATCCAGGAGTACCCAGCTTTGGGATTGGTGTTGCGGGTCCTGGTGATAGTGCGTGTCCAGGCTGACCAGCTCAGCCAAACGCAGCCCGCTGGAATAAAACAATTCAAACATGGCCTGATTGCGCCACCTGATCGGGTCGTCCTGAATAGGGGCAGTAGCGTGATCCAGTAGCTGCTGGGTCTGGTCTACGGACAAGGCCTTGGGCAGTGGGCGGCCTATCTTGGGTGCTTTCAGGCTGGCGGCTGGGTTCAAGGGCCAGCCCAGTTCTTTGGTGCGCGATTGATAGTAGCCACGCCAGGCCGCCAGGATGCGGGCCAGGCTGCGTGGTGCCAGGCCCTGCGCATGCAAATAGGCGGCGGCCTGGCGCAACTGGCTTTGAGTCAGGGTGTCGGGGTCTACGCCTGGGTACTGCGCCAGCAAATGACGCAGATCATTACGGTACGCACTGAGCGTGTGTTCCGAATAGCGTTTTTCGTGGCTTAGTTGATGCAGCCAGCGTTGCATGGCTGGACTGAGGGCCAGGGAGGCGGCTGGCTGCTTTGGGGACTTGTCCCCGGAAGGAGAGCGGTCTTGTTTTTTCAGGCCGGACATTCGCTTTGATTAACGCTGCTGGGCTTGTGCAAACGCTGTAGGGCGGCGCTGCATAATTCACCAATGCCTTCCAGAAAGTCCGTACCCATATCGGCGGTAAAACGCGTGTCCTCTGGTGAACCTAAAACAAGCAGACCAAAAAAGGTGTTCGACTCGGGGGATTTCAAAGGCACGATAGCGACCGATTGCGCGTCTTGCTGCAAATTGGCCAAGAACGCTTGTTCGCGTCGGGCTCCGCAATAGGGGGTGATCAAGGTGTCGGCCCAGCTAGCCAGTGCGTCGTCGGCCAGCACCTCGTCCGGATTCCAGCAGTGCAGGCGTACCACGGGCATGTCAAAAATGCGCTCCAGGCTGCTGCAAATAAGAGCGGGGAGGGCGTTGGGATCGGACTCGGCCAGCATCTGGCAGTTCCATTGATGCAGTTGGCGCGAGATCTTTTCATTGCCACGGGCATTGGCGACCAGTGTAGCCAGTTGGCGCTCGGTTTTTTTGCCGCGCTCGCGCAGCAGCATGATCTGGCGCTCGCCCAGGGAAATGGCGCGGCTTTGATGCGGGTGCGGCACCATCAGTTTGGCAAAAATGTCGGCGTGTGCGTCGAAGAAATCAGGGTTGGCTTTCAAAAACTGGGCCACTTCCACGGCGCTAAGGCTGTTGGGGGTATCCATGTCTAGAAGGTTTCCTTTCTGGCTAAGGACGCACATAGTGCATCGATATCGACCTGTCCGGTAAAGACAGTTTGGGCTGGGCCGCTCATGCGCAGTGCCTGCCCGTCCCATTCAATGCGCAAACTGCCTCCACGAGTATCAACGACAACCGGGCTTTGGAGCAATCCCCGCCGTATGCCTGCCACCACAGCCGCACACGCGCCGGTACCGCAGGCCAGGGTTTCACCGGCTCCGCGCTCGTAGACGCGCAGCTTGATGTGGTGAGGGTCGACGATTTGCATGAAACCCGCGTTCACTTTGTGGGCAAAACGAGGGTGGGATTCGATGAAGGGGCCTACCGTGGCAACCGGAGCCTGCTTGACATCGTTCACGACCTGCACGGCATGCGGGTTGGAAATCGAGACCAGCGACAGGGCGACGGGGGCGGCTTGATCGGGCACAGGCAAGAGCCACAGCGTGTCTTCACCTTGATCGTGCGTTTCCAGCCCTTTATTGTCAAAACCTACATCGGCAGGGGCAAAGCGGGTGGTGCCCATCATGACGTCTACGCCGCGTTGTGGGTCGTCATTCAGGCTGATGATGCCGGTACGGATCTGTGCCCGCAAAGGGTTGGCTGACGATAGACCTTGTTCGTGTACAAAGCGGACAAAACAACGTGCGCCGTTGCCGCAATGCTCAACTTCGCTGCCGTCTGCATTGAAGATGCGATAGCGGAAGTCGGCCCCTGCTTCAGTGGCCGCCTCAACCAGCAAGATCTGGTCGGCTCCAATCCCGAAGTGGCGATCTGCCAGGGCGCGGGCCCGTTCCGGTGTCAGTTCAATAGGCTGCGTTACACCGTCGAGCATGACAAAGTCATTGCCCGCACCGTGCATTTTGCTGAAACGCCAAAGGGAGGAAACGGGCTGGGGGGCGGTGGGACTGTGCATGATGGGCCTAGTAGATGCCGGCTTGACCTTCAGGTCGGGTTTTGAAGCGTCGATGTACCCAATAATACTGCGGCGGGTCCTCGCGCACATATTTTTCGATCAGGGCATTCATGCGCTCGGTGGCCTCTTCCAGAGTACCTTCGCCGGGGAAGTCGGACATGGGTTCCAGCACCTGAATATGGTAGTGGCCGGTCTGGGCATCCAAGCGGGAAATCACGGGAATGACCAGTGCATCCTGATTGCGGGCAATCTGGGCAGTGGACAGCAGGGTGGCGGCCGGGACATTGAAAAAGGGCACAAAGGCCGAGCCCTTGGTGCCGAAGTCCATATCAGGCAGGTAATAAATCGGCTGGCCTTTTTGCAGCGCGCGCATCAGACCACGGATACCATCCTTGCGGGAAATCAGCGGGACCGAGGAAAAGCGGCTACGGCCTTCGTACATCAGGCGATCTACATGGGGGTCGCGTTGCGGAGTGTAAAAGGCCACCAAGGGCGAGATGGACATGGACAGGCGGGTGCCCGCTGCATCCATACCCAGAAAGTGAGGCACCAGCAGCATGACCTTGCGGCCCTGTTCCAGGGCCTGGGTAATGTGTTCTTCGCCCGTCAGGTGTAGCGTGTTCAGAATGGTGCTGGGCAGGCCAAACCAGAGCAGGCCCCGATCCAGATAGGATTGGGCCAGCAGGCGAAAGTGCTGCTTCTCCCATTCGCGGCGTGTGCTTTCGGGGGTGTCGGGAAAGCACAAATCCAGGTTAGTGCGAACAATATGACGACGGCGGGAGGCAAAGCGATGCACCAGCCCGCCTAGCACGGTCCCCCAACGCTGACGCGTGCGTACGGAGGCACGGCCAAAGTAGGTGAAAACGGATTTGAGCAGCGGGTAAGAATTAAAACTCATGGGGTGGTATCGCCAGGCAAAGGGGGCGCATCGTGGGGAATCTTGTAGCGGTTGTATCCCCACAGGTATTGCGTGGGGAAGCGGCGTATCAAGCTTTCCATGGATTCGTTGATCAGGGTGGCCAGTTCCGTGGGATCTTCGGGCAAAGGCTCGGGCAGGCGCAAGGTGTGAACATGCCAGCCGCGCCCTTTAGGCAGGCGCTCGGCAGCGGTCACAATTACGGGCACATTGGACTGACGGGCCAGCTTGCCTGCCAGTGTCATGGTCAGGGCAGGGCGGCCAAAAAATGGGGCCCAAACGCCATCGCCACCGCTGGGAACCTGGTCGGGCAACATGCCTACCGATTCACCTTTGCGAAACGCGCGTACAAATTCACGCACGCCTTTCATGTTGGCGGGGACGGCATGCAGGCCGGGCAGTTCACGTGACTCCACCATCAGGGGTTCCAGTACGGCTTGGCGTGGTGGGCGAAACATCACGGTCAGTGGGCCTAAACCCACCAGATAACGTGCCGTAATCTCAAAGCAACCCAAGTGCGGGGTCAGATACAGCACGCCGCGTCCTTCGGCATGGGTGGCCTCGAGCAAGGCCACATCATCGACGGTGCAGCGGGCCAGACAGGCTTGCGGATGCAGCCAGACGCGCGGTGTTTCCAGAATCATGGCGCCGGTTTGTCCGGCCGCTTGCCGGAAAAAGGCAGGGGAGTCGTAACCCGCTTGTCGGCAGTGGTTTTGCAGACGGCGGCGGTAGCGTCCGGGAAAAGCGTAAATCAGGCGTCCAATGCCTTTGCCCAGCCCATGAAGAACGGGTAAGGGCAGGCGGGCCATCAGACGTAAAAGTGCCGCGAGCATGGGCCAGGCAATCCTTTAGTGTGAAGTTTTGCTGAAACAAATACGTATTTTCGCTTAAAATGGATTGTATCGCTGAGTTAAACGACAACTTGCGGAGCGATCGGGCAGCAATCTGTCCACTATAAACCGCTAAAGCGTCGCGCCCCGTCTATCGTATCCACATCGCTGGCTTCGAGGTGCAACGCAGTTTGTTCAACCTCGTGCTGATTATCAGCCCTTATTCAAGGAAGCTACGCTGTGAGCAACAACGACTTTCTCTTTACTTCCGAATCCGTCTCTGAAGGCCACCCCGACAAGGTAGCCGACCAGATTTCCGACGCCATCCTGGACGCTATTTTCGAGCAAGACCCTCAGGCGCGTGTTGCTGCCGAGACCTTGTGCAATACCGGGCTGGTGGTGCTGGCCGGCGAGATCACCACGCACGCCAACGTGGATTACATCCAGGTAGCGCGTGACACCATCAAGCGTATTGGCTATGACAATGGCGACTACGGAATCGATTACAAGTCTTGCGCCGTTCTGGTGGCCTACGACAAGCAATCGCCTGATATCGCCCAAGGCGTGGACCGCAGCCCTGAAGAGCTGCTGAACCAGGGGGCTGGCGACCAGGGCCTGATGTTCGGCTACGCGTGCGACGAAACTCCTGATCTGATGCCGGCTCCCATCTGGTACGCCCACCGTCTGGTGCAGCGCCAGAGCGAACTGCGCAAAGATGGCCGTCTGCCCTGGTTGCGCCCTGACGCCAAGTCTCAGGTGACTTTCCGCTACGTGGATGGCCGTCCTGCTGAGGTGGATACTGTGGTGCTGTCCACGCAGCACGCGCCTGAAATGTCGCAGAAAGATATTCACGAAGCCGTGATCGAACACATCATTCGTCCATGCTTCCCTTCGGATCTGCTGACCGAGAAAACCCGCTTTCTGGTGAACCCTACCGGCAAGTTTGTGATTGGTGGCCCTCAAGGTGATTGCGGTTTGACTGGCCGCAAGATCATTGTGGATACCTACGGTGGTGCATGCCCTCACGGCGGTGGTGCTTTCTCCGGCAAGGATCCCTCCAAAGTGGATCGTTCCGCTGCCTACGCGGCGCGTTACGTGGCCAAGAACATTGTGGCGGCCGGTCTGGCCCGTCAGTGTCAGGTGCAGTTGAGCTACGCCATTGGTGTGGCCGAGCCTATCAACATCACCATCTACACCGAAGGCACCGGCGTGATCCCGGATACCGAGATCGCCAAGCTGGTGCGCCAACATTTCGATCTGCGCCCACGCGGCATCATCGAAATGCTGGACCTGCAGCGCCCCATCTACACCAAGACGGCCGCCTACGGTCACTTTGGTCGTAGCGAGCCCGAGTTCAGTTGGGAAGCCACGGACAAGGCCCAGGCTTTGCGCCAGGCTATTTAAGAAAGAGGCAAAAGGCCGCTTGCGGGCGGCTGTTTGCTGCAGTTTGACAGCGTTGTCGGGGCCGGGAAACCAGTCAGCCAGCAACGCTGGGTGGGACGGGAAAGTGCCAGTCTCATGAGAAGAAATTATGATTTTTACCCGTGGGGCTGTCTTCCCAAGACAATCCAAACGGGTACAATCACGAACATTCATTTGCCATCCTCGAGGGGCGTTGCGACAAGACTCACGGTCTTGCCAGGCTCGGGGCATGGATAGGTGGTATCCACCTTGGAGAACGACGCTCACCACGACCTGCATGGCGGGCTGCTGGTGAGAATTCATTTGCTCTCCCTGCAGTCTGCGTGCCGTATAACGGAGCCCGACTGTGACTTTTACCGATTACAAAATTGCCGATATTTCCTTGGCTGAATGGGGCCGCCGCGAGCTGACCATTGCCGAGACCGAAATGCCTGGCCTGATGGCCACCCGCGAGGAATTTGCTGCCTCCCAGCCCCTGAAGGGCGCGCGCATTGCCGGCAGTTTGCACATGACCATTCAAACCGGGGTTCTGATTGAAACCCTGACAGCCCTGGGCGCTGAAGTGCGCTGGGCATCGTGCAATATCTTCTCCACTCAAGATCACGCTGCTGCTGCCATTGCCGCCTCCGGCGTGCCCGTGTTCGCCGTCAAGGGCGAAACCCTGGAAGAGTACTGGCAATACGCCCACGACATTTTCGATTGGCCCGGTGAGCAGGCCAACATGATTCTGGACGACGGCGGTGACGCAACCTTGCTGTTGCACCTGGGTGCCCGTGCTGAAAAAGACCTGTCCGTTCTGGACAATCCCGGCAGTGAAGAAGAGCGCGTCATGTTCGCCTCCATCCGCGCCCGTTTGCAAAACGACAAAACCTGGTACTCCACCCGTCTGGCCCAGATCAAGGGTGTGACCGAAGAGACCACCACCGGCGTGCACCGTCTGTACCAGATGGCCAATAAAGGTGAACTGGCTTTCCCTGCCATCAACGTGAACGACTCGGTGACCAAGTCCAAGTTCGATAACCTGTACGGCTGCCGCGAGTCCCTGGTGGACGGTATCAAGCGCGCGACCGATGTGATGGTTGCCGGCAAGATCGCCGTGGTGTGCGGTTTTGGTGACGTGGGTAAAGGTTGTGCTCAAGCACTGGCTGCCTTGCGTGCCCAGGTTTGGGTGACTGAAATTGACCCTATCTGCGCCCTGCAAGCCTCGATGGAAGGCTACCGTGTTGTGACCATGGAAGAAGCCGCCGACAAGGCCGACATCTTCGTGACCGCCACTGGTAATTACCACGTGATCGATCGTTCGCACATGGAGCGCATGAAAGATCAGGCCATCGTGTGCAATATCGGTCACTTCGACAATGAAATTGACGTGGCCTCGGTGGAAGATCTGGAGTGGGAAGAGATCAAACCTCAGGTTGATCACGTTATTTTCCCTGACGGCAAGCGCATCATCTTGCTGGCTCAAGGTCGTCTGGTGAATCTGGGCTGCGCCACGGGCCACCCTTCGTTTGTGATGTCGGCTTCGTTCACGAACCAGACCATTGCCCAAATTGAACTGTTCACTCGTGGTGATCACTATGAAACGGGTAAAGTATATGTACTGCCCAAGCATCTGGACGAAAAAGTCGCTCGTTTGCACTTGAAGAAATTAGGTGTGAACTTGTCGACCTTGTCCCAGGCGCAGGCGGATTACATCAACGTGCCTGTGCAAGGACCGTTCAAGGCCGAGCACTACCGCTACTAAAATGCACTGGCGTCTTCGGACGCCACTTCTTGGAGCCCTATTATGACTTTGCTACTTGTCTGGATCCTGAATGCTGTTGCCTTGCTGGTTGTTGCCTACATTCTGCCCGGTATTGTCGTGGCGTCGTTTGGCTCGGCCCTGATAGCTGCGCTGGTATTGGGCTTGCTCAATACCCTGGTCAAACCCCTGTTGGTTGTGCTGACCCTGCCCATCACTATTGTGACCTTGGGCTTGTTCCTGTTGGTGCTCAATGCGTTAGTGTTCTGGTTTGCCGGCTCTATCCTCAAAGGCTTCCAGGTTGAAGGCTTCTGGTGGGCCGTGATTGGGGCGATCGTCTACAGTCTGGTCGCCGGGCTGCTGTCGGGACTATTAATTAAATGAGCAACAAGCAAACCTTGAGCCTGGAGTTTTTCCCGCCGCGAGACATCGCGGCGCAGGAAAAACTGGTGCGCACCGCCAAGACCTTAATGGGCTTGAACCCCGCCTATGTCAGCATGACGTTTGGAGCCGGTGGCTCCACGCGGGCTGGCACAGTCGATGCGGTGGCACTGCTGCAAAAACTGGGTTTTGATGTGGCACCGCACTTGTCGTGCATTGGTACGGCACCGGCGCAGCTTAGCGAGATGCTGGACAATTACCGCGACCAGGGCATACGACGTATCGTGGCCCTGCGCGGTGACTTGCCCTCGGGTATGGGGGGCGATGCGGGCGAGCTGCGCTATGCCAGCGATCTGGTGGCCTTCATTCGTAAAAACTACGGCGAGCATTTCCATATCGAAGTGGCCGCCTACCCTGAGATGCACCCCCAGGCTACAGGTTTTGGGGACGACCTGGGTCACTTTGTGAACAAGGTCAACGCAGGGGCGCATGGCGCGATCACGCAGTACTTCTTCAATCCGGACTCCTACTTCAGCTTTGTGGAACGGGCCCAGGCCCAAGGCGTTACGATTCCGATCACGCCGGGCATCATGCCCATTACCAACTCGTCCCAGTTGCTGCGTTTCTCGACCATGTGTGGTGCAGAAGTACCGCGCTGGATTCGTTTGCGTCTGGCTGACTTTGGCGATGATCGCGCGTCGATTCGTGCTTTTGGTATCGATGTGGTGGCACGCTTGTGTCAGGACCTGTTGGACGGTGGTGCGCCCGGTATTCACATGTACACCCTGAACGGGGCTGATGCGAGCATGGCTATCTTGCCGAATCTGACCTGGCGCTAGTCATTGCTGGTATTCAATAAAAACCCGCCTTCTTGGCTGACCCCATGACGCTGGTCAGTTAAGGAGGCGGGTTTTTTATTGGGGCTTTATAGAACGGATCGTCCATTCAAAGGTTTAGCGCAGGGCCGATTGTCCGGTGTTTGCGAGCCAGAGATCCTTTGGTGGAGCTGCCCGGTGGCCGAACGCGGGGTTACCAGGAAAGGAGCCTTACAGCTCCGGCGCGGGTACCGCCCAGCCTTTATCGGTCAGAATACTGTCCAGGCGTTGGTCATGCGGGGCGGGTTGGTAGGATTGGCCCGACAGGTCGCCCACGGCCCAGGCAATACCAATGCTGGTAAAAGCATGGTTTTGTTCTTTCAGCGCCGCCAAGGTTCGGTCGTAGTATCCTTTTCCGTATCCCAAGCGATCACCCTGGCGGGTATAGCCCAGAGTGGGGACCAGGACAATGTCCGGTTGCAGGGTCTTGTTGGAAATCGGGATTTCGATGCCGTAGCGCCCCTTTTCCATTTCGGTCTCGGGTGTCCACTCGACAAAGCTCAATGGGGCATCGGCTTCTTTAACTACAGGCAGACAGACATTGATGCCTTCTTCTTCCACCCATTGAAGCAGCAAGGGGCGCAGGTCCGGTTCTTCGGCCATCGGCCAGAACGCGGCAATGGTGGTGGGTTCGGTACGGCCTTGTTCGCGCAGGCGGCTGCGATTGGTGGCCAGCCAGGTAAACAGGCGGCCCCGGATCAGCAAAGCGCCCCGGTTGGTGTCGATGGCGGGCTGTCCTGCACGCAGGTCTTTTAGTCGCGTGCGCAGCGCGGCTGCGTTATGCTCTACATTCTGAATCATGGGTGATTTTCTAAAGGCCGTCACTATGGGTATCAACCAGCTAAAGTACCAGAAAACACCGGCCAGGGGCATGCTGCCCGCGCTGCCTCGTCCGTCCTTGAGTGCCTTGGTGGTGTTTGCTCTGGGTTTGGTCGGCTGTGCGGGGTCTCAGTCCCCTCAGGCCCAGACCCGCTCTCCGGAGCCCGCCACCGCCAAGCAAGCGGTCGTTTTGCCACCAGCCAAAGAGGCCGTGCGTCGTTGGGACCGTGTCCCGCCTGTGCCGCCAACGGCCCGTCAGGCTTTGATTGACGCCCGCGATGCCATGCAGGCCAAGCGTTGGTCAACGCTGGATGCCTTGGCGCCCGTTGCGGCCAATGATCCTGTCCTGGGCTCTTATGCCCAGTACTGGCGTTTGCGTCAGATTTTGCACGATACGACGACGCCTGTGCCCGATGAGCAAGTTCGTTTGTTCCTGAGCAGCAATCAAGACGAATACCTGGAAAACCGTTTGAAGTCTGATTGGATTGTGGCGGCCGCGCGCGCTGGCAACTATGCGCTGGTGCGTGAGCTGGCGCCGGTTCATGCTCCCTCTTCGGCTGTGAAATGTGCAGTGGCTTCGGCGCAGAATGCAACTGGACAAGCGGTGGATGTACAGGGTTTGTTGGCGTCCTTTTCGCCTAGTCAGGCTTGCTGGTCGGCACTGGATCAACTGTATGACAGTAAAGTCGTCAGCAAGAATCAAGTCCGTGACTTGATGCGTGAGGCCTTGGAAAGTAACCGCAAAACTCAGGCCCGTCGTCTGGCTGCGATTATCTTCACGGCGTCGCAAATGAAGGATTACACCGCTTTGATGGCCTCGCCGCAGAAGTGGTTGGATCGCAACGCGAACAATAGCTCGGTCAATCCGGAGCTGGTGTCCCTGGCCTTGTCTCGTCTGGGTCGCGGGCAGCGTGATGTCGCCGCGGCGTATATAGACCGTACCTGGGCAGGCAAAATCCCCCAGGAAAACCTGAACTGGGTCTGGGGCCAGTTTGGTCTGATTAGCGCCTTGCGGGTAGAAGACGATGCGGCCAAATGGTATCGACGTTCTGGCCGCACTCCCATGACGGATTACAACAATGCCTGGCAAGTGCGCGCTGAATTGCGCCAGGCGACTATTGACTGGAAGCATGTCTCTGCTGCCATCGACAAGATGAACGATGCGCAAAAGGCTGAGCCAGTCTGGGTGTACTGGTCGGGACGTGCGCATCAGGCATTGGGGCACACAGATCAGGCTCGCGCCAAGTTCCAGTCCATTGTTGGCGATTTGAACTTCTATGGTCAGTTGGCAACAGAAGAATTGGGTCTGACCCTCTCCTTGCCTCCTCAGCCGCAGCCGTTGACGCCTCTGGACATGCAGGATGCCCGCACTAATGCCGGTTTGCTGCGTGCGGTGGAGCTGTTCAAGCTGGGCTGGCGTCCGGAAGCCGTGCCTGAGTGGAACTTTGCCTTGCGCGGCATGAACGACCGACAACTGCGGGCCGCGGCCGAGTTCGCCCGTGAGCAGCATATTTACGATCGGGTAGTGAATACCTCCTTGTTGACCAAGAACGAGATCGACTTCAGCCAACGCTTTATCGCTCCTTTTGAAGGCCGCGTGACTGAGCAGGCCCAGTCCATCAATCTGGATCCGGCCTGGGTATATGGTCTGATCCGCCAGGAGTCACGCTTTATTACCGATGCGCGCTCGGGCGTCGGAGCGTCTGGCTTGATGCAACTGATGCCTGCAACGGCCAAATGGGTAGCCAAAAAGATTGATATGCACGATTTCGCGCCTTCACGTGTGAACGAGTTCGAGGTGAATACGGTGCTGGGTACTAACTACCTGAGCATCGTGCTGGGGCAGTTGGATGGCTCCCAAGTGCTGGCGTCGGCGGGTTATAACGCCGGTCCAGGTCGCCCCCGGCAGTGGCGCTCACGCTTGAATGCCTCGGTGGAAGGGGCTATTTTTGCTGAAACCATCCCTTTTACCGAAACGCGCTTGTACGTGAAGAATGTGCTCTCCAATGCGACGTACTACTCCATGATGTTCAGCGGTCAGCCACAGTCCCTGAAAGGGCGTTTGGGTACGATTTCGCCTTGATGAATCCCTCCATGCTTGATGACAGACAGCAAACAGCCTTGGCGGCCCTGATGGGGCCGCCAGAGCCTGTTCTGCAAGGTTTGCAGGTCTATGTGGTGGGTGGCGCGGTGCGCGATGCCTTGCTGGGTTTGCCCGCAGGCGACAAGGACTGGGTTGTGGTGGGAGCCAGGCCCGAAGAATTGGCCGCCCGAGGTTTTGTGCCTGTGGGCGGTGACTTCCCGGTCTTTCTGAACCCGTATAGCAAAGAAGAGTTTGCGCTGGCCCGCACCGAGCGCAAGTCGGGCCGTGGTTACAAGGGCTTTACCTTTTATACCGGCACGGACGTGAGCTTGGCCGATGATTTGCGCCGTCGCGATTTGACTATTAATGCCATGGCCGTGGATGCGGCGGGGAATCTGCACGACCCTTTGAATGGCCTGGCGGATTTGCAGGCTCGGCTGTTCCGTCATGTAGGCGTGGCGTTTAGCGAAGACCCGGTGCGTTTGTTGCGTCTGGCGCGGTTTGCGGCCCGTTTTACTGAATTCACCGTAGCTGACGAAACCTGGGCCTTGGCGCGTGATCTGGTCGAGCAAGGTGAAGTGGATGAGCTGGTGCCTGAGCGCATCTATCTGGAAGTCAGCAAGGGTTTGTCTGCCAGACAACCCGCGCGCATGTTTGAAGTGCTGCGGGAAGTAGGGGCCTTAGAGCGTGTCATGCCGGCCTTGAACTACAGCGATCAGGTTGGTCAGCAAGTGCAGATCGCCAAAGACAGATGCCTCAATCTGGCAGGCTGTTTTGCCGTTCTGTGTCATCTCTCGGAAACGCCTGCACAGGTTGCGGAGCAGATTCGGGCTCCCTCGGAATGGCGTGATCAGGCTCGTTTATTGCCCGTGCTGTTGGCCAGTCCTGCTTTGTTGCAACCGCGCGCAGATGTAGAGTCGGCCTTGCAAGTCATGGAGTCGCTGGATGCCTTGCGTAAGCCTGAGCGTTTCATGCAGTTGATCAGTGCGGCAGCCTGCCTGAGGGCGGTTTCAGAGCGTGAGTGGGATGAGTTGCGGGCAGTCATGGCCAGTGTGGATGCAGGTGCAGTCGCCGCGAAATTCAAGGCTGAACCCAGCAGAATTCGGGAGGCGGTGCGGGCGGCCAGATTGGCTGCCCTGGAGCAGTCGGTTTAGTGTCGTGTGAACTGTCTGTCGCGCACAAGTAGATCAGCGGCCTATTGGCCGCTGATCTTTTGTTCTTTCGTTTGAAGTCGTGTGCGGGTTTCCACTTTGGCGTATGAAGTGGATAGGCTATTTAGCGTGATGTCTTGTCTTTCAGGCAAGGTGAAGGGGGATCAGCAGAATCCCCCTTGTGGCGTAGCGGTCGCCCGGAATAGGCAGTCTACTTACAGACGTTCGCGCCGATCTCCATTCATGGTGCCTATCACAGGGGCAGCAATATCACGCCCAATGATCAGTACCTTGAACAGCTCGCCCATTTCTGCCTCAGACAGCAGTTTGTTGGCGGCACTCATGGTCTGCGCCCATTGCTGCTGTACGGCGGGTGACGGGTCTTCCGGCGGCGAGGCCAGGAAATTGGCCACGCCACAGTTCATCAGGAAGCGTGCCTGACTGGTGTAGCCCAGCACATCCAAACCGGCTTCCAGTGCGGCATCTGCCATGGCGGTGAAATCCACGTGGGCGGTGATGTCCTGCAAGCCCGCCAGAACCAGCGGCTCGGCATGAGCAAAATGACGGAAGTGGCACATCAAGGTGCCTTTGTCGCGTTGTGGGTGGTAGTACTCACGTTGCGGAAAACCGTAGTCGATTAGAATTGCTGCGCCCCGTTTTAGCCAAGAGCCCATGCTGCGCACCCAGGCTTCAGCCTGCAGATTGATTTCCGACAGGTAAAAAGGTTGTGCTTGGACACGCTCGGCCACCAGTGTAGCCAGATGCTCAGGAGCCGGGCGGGTTGCCAGATAAAAAGGGGCTGGCAGTCCTTGGGCCGTGCTGTCGTCCGCCGCAATAACACCGACTTCCAGCACCTTGCCCTCAGTATCAAAGGTAAACAGGCTGGCTGGCATGGCGTCCAGAACTTCATTGGCCACCACGCAGCCCTTGAAGCTGTGGGGTGTGCTGTCCAGCCATTGCACCTGGGCTTGCAGGGGGGCCAGACGCTCTTGTTGACGTGCCCGCAGGTCAGGCGATACTTCCAGTATTGAGTACTGCGGTTCGATACCTTGCCTGCGTAGTTCGCTAATCAGAGCGTGGGCCAAAGCGCCACTGCCCGCGCCAAACTCCAGAATGTTCAGGGTTTGGCTGCCTTCCAGCACCTCCATGACCTGACGGCTTAAGGTTTGAGCAAACAGGGGGGAGAGTTCAGGTGCCGTCGTAAAGTCACCAGTAGGGAGGTTGCTGCCAAACTTGGTGCTGCCGCCTGTGTAGTAGCCCAGATGGGGGGCGTACAACGCATGGTGCATCCATTGATCGAAAGGCAGGAAACCGCCTTCATCCTCAATGCGGCTCAGCAAATAATCGTTGACCTGTGCGACGTGTTTTTTCAGCTCTTCGGACAGAGGCGGTAGACCGTGTGGCAGGGCTGGGGCGGACAATACGTTCATGGTGTCAGTTGGGCTCGTCGTTAGGTGTCTCGGAAGAAGCCGGGGTGGTGCTCTTGGCGCTGGCTTTCTTGGCCTCAGTCACTTGATGCAGGGTGCGGATCATGCCTACCAGCATCCCGATCAGGATGCTGGTGACAGCAGCCAGGATGAAGTTGCCGTAGATAAACCATAAAGGCAGGCACAGAACGGCCATCAGCAATATGGGTTTTTGCAGCAGAACTTTCATACACCCTCAAAAAATAGCGTGGAACCGGGGCCAATTGTAGCCCAGGCCCGTGTTGTGCTTGAGCTTGCCCACCGCTGCGTTACCATGGGCGTTTTGTCTGCTTAGCAAAGGGGTAGGGATGAATGACAGGGGACAGGCCAGCGCCTGGTTACAGGCTTGGGCTCATTTGATTCCGAATCCGGGCACGGTTCTGGATGTGGCCTGTGGCCGGGGGCGCAATGCCCGCTGGTTGGCCGAGCGCGGCAATACCGTGATCGGTGTAGATCGGGACCCGGAGGCCGTGGCAGCGACATCACCCTATGGGGAAATCATCCAGGCTGATATTGAAAACGGTCCCTGGCCTTTTGCCGGGCGCAAGTTCAATGCGCTGGTGGTGACCAAGTATCTGTGGCGTCCCTTGATGCCGACTTTGCTGGAAAGCCTGGAGCCGGGCGGGGTGCTGGTTTATGAAACCTTTGGGGTGGGTAACGAGCAATACAATACGCCGCGCAATCCGGACTTTTTGTTGCAGCCAGGTGAGTTGCTGCGCTGGTGTGCAGAGCTGGATATCGTGGCGTATGAGCATGGTTTCCGGGCGGATCCGGACCATATTGTGCAGCGCGTTGTAGCGGTGCGCCCGCGTGAGGATGGCTCTTTCAGCGATTACCGTCTGAACCCGCAGGACGGTGGTGGCAGTATCTGCGAATAAAGCGTGTGTAGTTCTGAGCCAAGTGCTGTGCTTGGCTCAAAGAAACGCATCCGGTGTGGCTGGAGCGGGTTTGCACGTAGCACTGCATCCCGCCTTAAAACAGATACGTGCGTGCCAGCATGGACAGAGCCACAATAACGGTCAGAATGCTGAACCCCTGTTGCAAGCGCAAGGAAGGAATATGAGGGGCCAGTTTTCGGCCTATTACCATTCCACCCATGGCCGAGGCCACAAATACCCAGCCGCTCATGGGAATTACCGCCCCGTGTGCCAGGCTCATGGCCGAGGCACTTAGGGAAATCAAGGCGATCAACATCAGCGAAGTGGCCACAATGCTGTGCATGGACAGGTCGCTGAAACGTTTCAAGGCAGGCACGATCAGAAAGCCGCCGCCTACGCCCAACATGCCTGAAAACAAACCCGCTACTGCGCCGATGGAGGCCAGGGTGGCGGTGCCCACGGCTGTCCAGCGCAGGCGGCCGGTTTCCGGATTCAGGCAACAGGGGGTATGGGTATGCACTGTGTCCGTAGGACGGCGCAGCATCTTGGTGGCAATCCACAGCATGATGGCGACAAACAAGGCCACCAGTACTTTTTCCGGCAAGGCATGGCTGATGCGTACCCCTAAGGATGTCACCAAAGCGCCCGTGACGGCCATGAACAGGGCGGCCCGATAGCGCACGATATGTTTGTATAAACCATCCAGTGCGCCCACCAGCGCGGCTGCACCCACCGCCAGCAAGGCTACAGGCGTGGCCGCTGTCATGCTGTAGCCCATGCCCAGCACCAGAGCGGGCACGGCTAATATGCCGCCACCCGCGCCAGTCAAGCCCAGGGACAGGCCAGTCAGAATTCCCAGAATAATTGCGAGTGCCATAAGCCAGAGGGCGTGACCCCGGTGGGATCACGCCTTTTTCAAAAAGCGTAGTAATGGCTTATTGTACCCTCCTAACTTCTTTTGGAAATTAGCTTATTTATAAAAGTAATTAATAGGGCTGGTTTCCTGCTATTTGCCTTAACCCGAGTTACGCAGGCCAGCCGCAATACCGTTAATCGTCAGGTGAATCACGTGTTGCTTGTTCACGCCGCTACGAGTAGGTTTGCTGGCTTTTTCACCTTGACGGCGATGGCGGCGCAGCAGCTCCACCTGCAAGTGGTTCAGGGGATCAATGTAGGCAAAGCGTTCGGCCAGGGCATCCTGCAAAGCCTGATCGTGTGCCAGCAGTTCGTGGCCGGTGATTTCACGGAACAGTCGGTGTGTCAGCTCGAACTCGTCGCGGATTTGGGCAAAGATGCCTTCACGTAGTTCCTCGTCCTCGACCAGACCGGCATACTTCAGGCCAATATCCAGGTCAGTCTTGGCCAATACCTGTTCCATATTGGACAGCAGGGTACGGAAGAAGGCCCAGTCACGCGCCATGGTTTGCAGTTGGGCCAAGCGTTTGCTGCGGTTCAGGCCGTCATTGGGCAACCCTGACTCCAGATAGCGGCTCAAGGCCGTGCCCATGCCGTACCAGCCTGGAATAGGCAGGCGACATTGCGCCCAGGAAAAACTCCAGGGGATGGCGCGCAGGTCTTCAATGCTTTGTGTCGCCTTGCGTGACGAGGGACGCGAGCCGATATTCAGGCCGGCAATTTCCTTGATAGGGGTGGACTGAAAGAAGTACTGGTCAAAGTTGGGTGTCCCGTAGACCAACTGGCGATAGCTTTGATGTGCCTGCTCGGACATCCAGGCCATGGCCTGACCGTAGGCCGCCAAGTGTTCGTCGTCATTGGGTGAGCCTTTGCGTGAACCCAGGCTGGCTTCCAGCGTGGCGGCGACAAACAGCTCCAGATGCCAGCGGCCCACGTCTGCATCTTTGTAGCGGCCTTGAATCATCTCGCCTTGCTCGGTCAGGCGAATCTGGCCGTTCACGGTGCCGGGAGGTTGCGCCAGAATGGCGTCGAAACTGGAACCACCGCCTCGGCCTACTGAACCGCCTCGGCCATGGAACAGACGCAGGCGTACCTTGCGGCGCGAGAATACCTGTGCAAACTCACGCTCGGCTCGGTACAGCGTCCAGTTGGAAGTCAGGTAGCCACCGTCTTTATTACTGTCCGAATAGCCCAGCATCACTTCCTGTACGCTGTCGTGAGCATGACGCACGCGCTGGCGGATTTCAGGCATGTCCAGCCATTCCTGCATGATTTGCGGGCCACGCTCCAGGTCAGGGATGGTCTCGAACAGCGGCACCACCATCAAGCCCTGGTGTTCAGGCTCGTTAGAGTTGGGCACGATCAGGCCAGTTTCCTGCTGCAGTACCAACACTTCCAGCAAGTCGCTGAGCGTTTCGGTGTGCGACACAATGGTTTGTTCCAATGCGCGCGCACCGAAGCGGCGGCGGCATTCGGCGGCTTTGCGCAGAATGGACAGCTCTTTTTCGGTTTCTTCCGAGTAGCGATACCAGGGTGATACCAGAGGGCGATGGTGACGCAGCTCCGAACGTAGCAAGGTAATGCGGTCTTCTTCGGACAACTGGCGGTAACTGACGGGCTCATCCTTGTACAGTGTGCCCGCCACGCGGAATAGCTCGTCCAGCACACGTTCATGCACATCAGAGCTTTGGCGCAGGTCCAGAGTGGCCAGATGAAAGCCAAACACTTCTACGGCCTGAATCAACGCATTCAAACGCAGGCCGGCAATGGCACCGCCTTTGTTTTCCGCCAGCGAGTCCGCGATGATTTGCAAATCGGCCTTGAATTCCTGTGGGCTGGCGTAGGGCGTAGCATCGTAAGTGGGGCGATCAGCCAGATCACGGCCCAGCAAAGTTTGCGCCGTGGCTGCCATGCGGGCGTACAGATGAATAAAGCTGCGACGATAAGGCTCGTCTACACGGTGTGGCGAACGGTCCTGGCTGCTGGCCGACAAGGCCGCCAGGTCTTTGCTGACGCGGTTCAGCGCGTCGGATACGGAGATTTCTGTACCCAGCAGGCGGATCTGTTCCAGATAGTGTTGGAGCGCGCGTGTCGACTGGCGCAGCACCGCTTGTTCAACGGTTTCAGGGCCCACATTGGGGTTACCATCGCGGTCACCACCAATCCAACTGCCCATGCGCAAAAAGGCAGGCAAAGCGCGGGTTTTCTGATCCAGCAGGCTTTTCTTGCCGGGCTCCAGCAAACGGTCCAGGTCGTGGTAGAGCTGGGGAATCGTAGGCAGAAAAGTGGACCCGTAATAGGCCAGGGCGTTGTCGATTTCGTCCATCACGGTCAGCTTGTGATCGCGCAGCATGCGGGTTTGCCACAGCAGGGATACCAGGCCGGTCAGTTTTTCCTGCGTGCGGGCCGATTGTGTGGCGCTGGCCTTGTGATCCAAGCCGTTCAACTCATCGGCAATGGCCATATGAACGGCCAGCGTACTTTGGCGTTGAACTTCCGTGGGGTGGGCCGTCAGCACTGGCATCACACACGCTTCTTGCAGATAACGGCGTATTTTCTTGGCGCTCAGGCCCTGATCCATCAAGGTCTGAATGGCGTGTTGCAGGCTGCCCAGCAGTTTTTCCGGGTCCTGCTCTTCGCGGCGACGGTTTTGGTCGCGGTCCTCGGCAATATTGGACAGGTGCAGAAAGTAGGCAAAGGCGCGGGCCACCGAGCGGGCCTGCGCATCATTCAGCTTGGGAATGTCTTTTTCCAGAATCCGTGCTTGCTGCGGATCGTGTTCACGTCTGAAACTGACAGCGGCCCGGCGCAGGGCTTCAATCAGCGTGAAGGTCGCCTTTCCTTCGCTATCACGAATCACCTCTCCCAGGGCCTTGCCCAGAAAGCGGATGTCCTGTCTAAGCAGGTTGGAAAGGTCAGGCACGGCCTGCGGCATAATATATCTCCTGTGAACTAAGGGGTTTTGCTGCAAAGGATTCGGGGTGCCAGATCGGTAGTCGCCCGACGGTAAGACGCCTGCCCGACCTTGACGCGCACAAAGCGCCTTGGGACGTTTATGATAGGTATCTTTACATAATTTTCCTGTTCAGAGAGTAGTCATGCCCCAATATCGCTCCCGTACCTCGACCCACGGTCGTAATATGGCCGGCGCGCGTGCCCTGTGGCGCGCCACCGGTATGAAAGACGAGGATTTCTCCAAACCGATCATTGCGGTGGTGAACTCCTTTACGCAATTTGTACCGGGTCACGTACACCTGAAAGACATGGGCCAACTGGTTGCCCGTCAAATTGAAGCGGTCGGCGGTGTGGCGAAAGAGTTCAACACCATTGCGGTGGACGACGGTATTGCAATGGGCCACGGCGGCATGCTGTATTCCCTGCCTTCGCGCGAACTGATCGCCGACTCGGTGGAATACATGGTCAACGCCCACTGTGCGGATGCCATGGTGTGTATCTCCAACTGCGACAAAATCACCCCCGGTATGTTGATGGCCGCCATGCGCCTGAACATTCCTGTGGTGTTTGTGTCGGGTGGGCCGATGGAAGCGGGCAAGGTCTACTCGCCTGACGGCAAGACCGTGGTGCAAAAGCTGGATCTGGTCGATGCCATGATTCAAGCCGCTGACCCTAACGTGAGCGATGAACAGGCCGAAGCGGTTGAACGTAGTGCTTGCCCGACCTGTGGCTCCTGTTCGGGTATGTTTACTGCCAACTCCATGAACTGCTTGACCGAGGCGCTGGGCTTGTCCCTGCCCGGTAACGGCACCATTGTTGCCACCCATGCTCGTCGCCAAGGCTTGTTCGAGCGCGCGGGCAGCCTGATCGTGGATCTGGCCAAACGCTACTACGAGCAAGACGACGAATCCGTTTTGCCACGTAATATCGCCACCTTCCAGGCTTTTGAAAATGCCATGACCCTGGATGTGGCCATGGGCGGTTCCACCAACACCGTGCTGCACTTGCTGGCTGCGGCTCAGGAAGCCGGTGTGGAGTTTACGATGGCCGATATCGACAAGATTTCGCGCCGTGTGCCTTGCCTGTGTAAAGTGGCCCCCGCCACGCCTGAATTCCATATGGAAGATGTCCACCGCGCCGGCGGCATCATGGCCATTCTGGCTGAGCTGAGCCGTGCCAATCTGTTGAACCTGGATGTAGGCAACGTACACAGTGGCACCTTGCGTGAAGCGATCAAGCGTTGGGACATCAAGGGTGACAACGTGAAAGCCATTAGCGACTTCTATCGCGCGGCCCCCGGCGGTATTCCTACTCAAGTGGCGTTCAGCCAGGACCGTTATTACCAGGATCTGGATAGCGACCGCATGAAAGGCTGTATCCGCGACAAGGCCAATGCCTACTCGCAAGACGGCGGTTTGGCTGTGTTGTACGGCAATCTGGCCCTCAACGGTTGTATCGTGAAAACCGCGGGTGTGGACGAAAGCATTTTGACCTTCACTGGCACGGCTCGTGTTTACGAAAGCCAGGATGATTCCGTGGCCGCTATTCTGGACGGCGTGGTCAAGGCGGGCGATGTGGTCATCATTCGCTACGAAGGCCCCAAAGGTGGCCCTGGTATGCAGGAAATGCTGTACCCCACCTCCTACCTGAAATCCATGGGTCTGGGCAAAAGCTCGGCCTTGTTTACTGATGGTCGTTTCTCCGGTGGCTCGTCTGGTCTGGTGATTGGTCATGCTTCGCCTGAAGCGGCCGAGGGTGGCAACATCGCCCTGGTGCAAGATGGCGACACTATCGAGATTGATATCCCCAACCGTCGTATCCACTTGGCCATCAGCGATGAAGAGTTGGCGGCGCGCCGTGCGGAAATGGAATCGCGTGGTTCCAAAGCCTGGAAGCCAGTGAACCGTGAGCGTGTTGTGTCTCAAGCCCTGAAAGCCTATGCCGCCTTGGCGACGTCGGCTGATCGTGGCGCTGTGCGTGACGTGTCGCAGTTGGATCGTTAAGCATTAGTTCTGTTGTTGCCCCCTGCTTTAGGCAGGGGGAGTCAGAGAGCCAGTTCAATCTCAACAAAGCGGCTTTGTGACAGGCTTGCTGGATTGACAATGCCGCAATGCCGCAATGCGTCATGTGATGCGCTTGCCGAATTGATAACTGGCCTTCCGCCGTGCGAACCTTGTCTATCCGAAGATCAAACAGCAGTTTTGTGGGGGTGCCGTTGTACAGATGGCGTGAAACGCAGTCATCGCTGCCGTATTACCTGGAACAGCACATGTCGGGCAGGCATGTGCGGTTCGACCACAAAGGTTCAGAGATCCCGGATTTGAATCAGGGCAGGATCTTCTGCATGCTCCAAGAGCATGCGTTTGACACGATCCTGCCACAGGTCGGCGAAGCGTCCGCGATCCTGTTCGGGCAGGGTGCCTGCGATGGCCATGGGGAGTAGTTCCTGCATCTGTGGACGAAAAGGGACCGCCTCGATGTTAAATGACAGACCGATGGTCTTGCCGGTATCGCATCGGCGCATGGTCAGGAAATCATCGATTTCCTGGTCGTAGGCCAGCAGATTCTGGCGCGCGAAGTGTCGGCCCTTACCCATGCCGTGAAAGCCGGTCTCGCCTGCGGCACCGGTGATCAGGGTCAGTACCGCGCCGGTAACCCCTGTGGTCCCCTCGGTGCCTTTGTTACGGATAGCGATCTGGATATCACCGCGTACCGGTATATCTGTGCCATACAGGCGCGTGAGCCCCTGTCGTGCCAACAGGTAGGCGCTGGCCACCACGGCGCAGGAGTGGCCCGCCATTTTGACCGCATCCAGATAGGAGTACTGAATGGTGCCGTGTGTGGCCGCGCCCAGAAACTCCGCTAGCGGGTCACGCATGACGATGACTGGTACCAGGGAAAAGAAATCGGGATGCTGCATGACGGGCTCCTTTGTCGTCTTTGGTCCGTGCGCCCTGGCCGTCGCAGGCAGAAGGGCGGCCCCTTCTAGTCCGGCGGTCGCGAGGACGGCTAGTGTGTGTCGTTTCGATAATAGGGTTTTCATCAAGGTTTCCTTGATCGGAGCAGGGATATTTCAGGGGCTTCACAACCTCCAGCTCACGCGCAGGCCCACCTCCCGAGGTGGGCTGTAGATGGTGACCAGGCCATTCAGGAAGCCGACCGAGTCATAGCGCCGGTTGGTGACGTTGTTGGCGTAGACGGTCAGTTCCACATCCTTGAGCAGGTAGCCGGCGCTCAGGTCGATAATGCCAAATCCGTTGCGCGAATACGCATTGGCAGCGTCCAGATAGACCTTGCTTGCGCCGTGCAACCGTGCCTGGGCGTACCAGCCGTGCTTGTCCTGGTAGCGTAGGCCGGCATAGCCGCTGATGCGGGGCGAGAAAGCGTTGTCGTTGCCGTCGTAGTTGTGGGCGCCGTCCTGGAATTTGCGAAATGTGCTGCGATTCAGCGCCAGGCCTGCTTGCAGATTCCAGCCGGGCGCCAGTCGGTAGTCAAGGTCGAGCTCTGTGCCGATGGAGCGCCCGGTGGCCGCGTTGGTGATGAAGACCTGACCTGGCATCCCCATCTGCTGCACCTGCATTTGTCGGATGTCCATGGCGTATAGCGCGGCACTGTAGCGCAACGTTTCGTTCAGCGCGATGCCCTTGGCGCCGAATTCGAGTGCCCATACTTTTTCGGGCTCGTATTCGTGATAGGAGGGGGGGGCGAATGCGTTAAAGCCGCCGGCGCGATAACCTTCCGACAGGCTGGCATACAGGTTGGTGTTTGGGTTCACTGCATACTGTATGGCCAGCTTGGGGGAAACCTGCGTATAGGTGCGTGACTGCCGATCTTTGCCAGGCATGTCGAAGCTGATGCGGGTCTGCTCCACGCGCCCACCTGCGACCAATGACCAAGGGCCGGATAGTGGAATCGTCCAGTGTGTGAACAGTGCGGCAGTGCGCTGTTTCTGGAGTCCCTGGGTCAGGGTCAGGGCCATGGGTGTTTTCTGGCTGAAGGACAGGTCCTGCTTGTCGTTATCCAGGTACAACCCGGCCAGCCAGCGTGTCTGGCCCGCTGCACCTCCCTCCAGACGCAGTTCCTGTGACAGGGTGGTGAATTCGTGTCTGCGCCCGATGTGCATTATGTCGACCGGCTGGAAGTCAGTGTCTTGCTGTAGGTCGTCCACGTAGGTGTTATGCGCGGTGGTCGAGCGCAGACGGATATTGGAGTCGAATTGGTGCGTGACGTCTAGCGACCAGGCACGTGCCGTGGAGCGGTTCCAACCCTCGGTACCGGAGCGTATCTCGGTGCGTTCTGGTGAGGAGGGGGAGCCCCAGAGCGAGGCTTGATCGCGGTACTCATTTTGGGTGTAGCGCAGAACGGCGTCGGTGCGTGTCCCAGGTGTCCAGCGCAAGGCGAACCGGCCGCTGCGCCGTATCTGGCCACCGTCCTTCTGGTCTAGCCAGGTGTTTTCCAAGAAACCATCCTTGCGGCTGAAGGAGCCGGCAATGCCCAGAAACAACTGGTCCTGCACCAGAGGATGGCTGAGGTCAAAGCGCAGGGCGCGCCGTTTATGGTTGCCCGCCTCGGCGGAAATGAAGGCATACGGTGTGTTGTCGGGCTTGCGGGTTGTGATACTGATGACGCCCGCCTCAGCGTTGCGACCGTATAGCGTCGACTGTGGCCCCTTCAGGACTTCCACCTGTTCGACCCCGAGCAGTGGATCGTCGAAACCTTGTCCGCGCAGTGTGGCGACCCCATCAACGATGAGTGCGACTGAGGAAGAAAAGGAGGTTACGTTGGCATTCAGGCCGCGGATGATGGGGGGGGTGAGGCCGGATTGTCCCATGTGCTGGAAGCTCAGCCCGCTGACCATGCTTGTCAGTGTTTCCAGGCTTTGCGCACCTTCTTCTTCGAGTGTCAGCCCATCGACGACGGAGATGGATGCCGGTACGGTCAGGATATCTTCATCCTGCTTTTGCGCATGTACGATGATGGCGGGCAGACCGAGGGCCTGATGTGCTTCTGATGGCGTGTTGACCGCGGGCTGGTTCTGCAAAGTCTGCCCCAGTGCAGGAAGGCTCATCTGGAGGAGCGCTGTGCCGTATGCCGCCGTGATTGCGTGCAGGCGGATGTGTCTATGAGTGGGGCGGAGTCTGCGGGATGCGTGTTTCATCTCGTATGCGTTCCTTGTCTGCGGATGGGGGCGGGCCATCGTGGATCAGTATTCGGTACCTCTTGAAATAGTAGCGGCGAATGAGAATGCTTAATGTTCACATTCGTATGCGAAGCGGCATTATTCCTATGCGAGTCTCAAATTCGGTTCCAGGATGCTAATGGCGCGGTCTTGTTCCGAACGTTGCATGTCGAGGCATTCCCCATGATCAGGATGCGTCTGTTTGGCTTGTGGGCCGTGCTTACGCTACGAGTTGATCCTGCATGGAACCGCCAACTGTGCCGCTCGTCCCTTACAATCGAACTATTGTTCACTTTATGTAGAGAGCCTGCGCCATGACTGATGATCAACGCGCTTTGCAAGCCAGTATCCGTGCGGAATTGGACGTAAAGGATCATTTCGATGTTCAGCAAGAAATTGAACATCGCGTCCGCTTTTTAAGTGATTATCTGTTGCGTACTGGTTGCCGTAGCCTGGTTCTGGGGATTAGTGGTGGTGTGGACTCCCTGGCAACAGGGTGTCTGTCGCAGCGAGCCGTCGAGCAGGCGCGCGCGCAAGGTCATTCGGCGCAATTTATCGCGGTGCGTTTGCCTTACGGTGAGCAGGCGGATGAAAAGGACGCCCAAGATGGCCTGAAGGTCATCAATCCTGACCAGATTTTGGTTGTTAACGTCAAGCCCGCCTCTGATGCCATGATGGATCAACTGCTGGCCGGCGGCCTGACGTTCCGCGACGCGGCGCAACAGGATTTCCTGATGGGTAATATCAAAGCCCGTCAGCGTATGGTGGCGCAGTATGCGATTGCGGGGGCGAATGGGGGCTTGGTGGTTGGCACTGACCACGCTGCCGAAGCCTTGATGGGTTTTTTCACCAAGTTCGGTGATGGCGCGGCTGATATTACCCCCTTGGCGGGCTTGAATAAGCGACGCGTGCGCGCCCTGGCGACGGCAATGGGCGCATCCGACGCCCTGGTGTTCAAAGTTCCCACCGCTGATCTGGAAAGCCTCAGCCCCTTGAAACCTGACGAAGACGCTTTTGGTGTCAGCTATGATCAGATTGATGATTTTCTGGAGGGCAAGGTCATCGATGATGAAGCCACGCAGATCATCATCAAGACTTTCCGTGCTTCGGCCCATAAACGTGCGTTGCCGGTGGCGCCCTGACCATGAACGCCAAACCTGCCGAGAGCAATGTCAAAACGGCGTTGCGCGTCATTGAGATCATCGAGCTGTTTGCACGCGAGACGCGGCCATTAGCACTTTCTGAAATGGCCCGCTTGCTGGATGCGCCGGTGTCCAGTTGCCTGGCGCTGCTGCGTACCTTGTCTCGGCAGGGTTATATCTACGAGACGGGACGCAGGCAAGGTTATTACCCGACGGGCCGTTTGCTGGCGATGGCCCAGCGCATTTCTCAAGCAGACCCGATACTGGAAAAAGTTCGCCCCAGCCTGGAAGAATTGCGCGACACCACGCAGGAAACCGTGGTGTTCGGCAAGCTGGATTTGGATAAGAAAGTGGTCTATGTGGAGGTCATTTCTTCTCCGCACCCCATTCGCTATGTGGCGGTGGCCGGCACCCAGCGTCACGTGCATGCCAACTCCATTGGTAAAGCCTTACTGTCCCAGATGACACAGGAAGAACGTTCCCAGCTTTTGGGTGATGGGCCTTTGGAGGCCTTTACCAGCAAGACCTTGACCAGCCTGGACAGTTTGAATGCTGATCTGGAAACTGCGGCACAGCGTGGTTGGTACAGCAATATGGGTGAGTCCATGTCCGATGTGGGCGGTATTGCCTGGCCGATACGGATCTCGGGTGGGGTGTATGCCATCTCCATTGCAGGTCCTGTTTATCGTATTGAACAGAACCTGCAAAGTTACGCGGAGCGTCTGCGTGTAGCCTGCCGTTTTATTGAAGAGGCCTAGCAGGCGGCTTAATAGGACTTGGGCAGTCCCAGTACTTTTTCCGCGATATAGCACATGATTAACTGCGGGCTGACGGGAGCCAGTCGCGGAATAAAGCTTTCGCGCAGATAGCGTTCTACATGGTATTCCTTGGCATACCCCATGCCTCCCAGGGTTTGAATCGCAGTCTGACAGGACTGGAAACCGGCTTCGGCGGCCAGGTATTTGGCAGCGTTGGCGTACTCCCCGCAAGGCTTGCCTGCATCATACAAAGCCGCCGCTTTCAACGTGACCAGATCGGCGGCCTCCAACTGCATCCAGGCTTGAGCCAGCGGGTGTTGTATGCCTTGGTTCTGTCCGATTGGCCGCCCAAACACGTGTCGTTCTTTGGCGTAGAGGGTGGCCTTCTCCAGGGCGGCTCTACCCAAGCCTATGGCTTCGGAGGCGATCAAAATCCGCTCAGGGTTGAGCCCGTGCAACAAATAGCCAAAGCCTTTGCCTTCCTCGCCGATGCGGTCCTCGACAGGGATGCGCAGCCCGTCGATAAACAGCATGTTGGAGTCCACCGCGTTGCGCCCCATCTTGTCGATATGACGCACTTCGATAGTGCTGCGATCCAGGTCTGTATAGAACAGCGATAAGCCATCCGTTGGTTTGTTGACCTCTGATAGCGGGGTCGTGCGGGCCAGTAGCAGGATTTTGTTGGCCACTTGTGCCGTGGAAATCCAGATTTTGCGCCCATGGACCTGATAGTGATCACCCTGCAAAACGGCACGGGTTTCCAGCTTGCTGGTATCCAGTCCGGAGTTGGGTTCGGTGACGCCAAAGCAGGCTTTGTCCTTGCCTTGAATTAAGGGCGGCAGAAAGCGGGCGCGCTGCTCGTCGTTGCCAAATACCACGACCGGATTCAGACCAAAAATATTCATATGCACGGCAGAGGCCCCCGAGAACCCGGCGCCTGTACGGGAGATGGTGTGCATCATCAAGGCCGCTTCCATCATGCCCAAGCCCGCTCCGCCGTATTGTTCTGGCATGGCAATGCCTAACCAGCCACCGTCTGCCAAGGCTTGATGAAAGTCATGGGGGTAGACGCCGTCCTGGTCGCGGGCCAGCCAGTATTCGTCATCAAACTGCTGGCAAACGGCCTCAATAGCCTGGACCAAGGCGCGTTGATCTTCGCTTAATTCGATATTCATACAATCTGTTCTCGGGGTGAGGGGGAAACGCTGGCCAGCATGGCTTGTATGTCTTGTTCGCTGTAGCCCAGCTCTGCCAGAACCTGGGCGGTGTGTTCACCCAGACGGGGTGCATGGCGTCGAATGCTGAGCGGGGTGCGCGAATACTTGCCCAAGGGAGAGGGGGTGCAGATAGACCCCTCGGTCGGGTGATCCATATGCTGTAGATGGTTGACCGCTTGTAGATGCTCGTCATCAATTAGTTGTTCGATGGAGTACAAGGGGGCGGCCGGGATGTCGACCTGGCGCAAGGCATGGAGCCAATACGCCGTGTCCTTTTGCTTGATTTGCGAGGCCACAAAATCATAGACCTCGCCAATATGCATGGCACGGGCCGAGTGTGAGCTGAAACGCGGGTCCTGTTGCAGTTCGGGTTGGCCGATCAAGGAAAAAAAGTTGGTCCAATGCTTGTCGTTATAGATCAACAGCACCAGAAAGCCGTCACTGGTTTGATAGGGCTTGCGCTCTTTGGCCAGCAGACGAGCATAGCCGGTGGAACCTAGTGCTGGCTTAAAAGAATGGCCGCCCAAGTGGTCACCCAATACAAAATGCGCCATTGCCTCGAACATGGGGATTTCAATGGCCTGGCCTTGGCCACTTTGGCGAGCCTCAATGGCACCAGCCAGCACTGCTACGGCCACATGCAGACCCACGGTGCGGTCGCATAATGTCAAAGGCGTGTAGCGGGGAACATCACCGGATTGCTGCTGATAGAGATGCCCCAGCCCTGTCATGCCCTGGATCAGGTCATCGTAGGCGGGGCGTCCGGCGTAGGGGCCATCTTCCCCGAAACCATAAGCACCGACATACACAATGGCCGGGTTGGCAGCGGCGACGCGCTCGTAATCCAGGCCCAGACGTGCCATGGCAGCCGGGCGCAGATTGTAGAGCAGCACATCCGATTCCTGGATCAGTTGCAGGCAGGCTTCTTGACCGGCTGGGGTTTTCAAATCCAGCACCACAGATCGTTTATTGCGGTTCAGGTGCAGAAACAAGGCCCCCATCGCCGTGTTGCGCATTGGGCCGACGGCCCGCATGGTGTCCCCGCTGGGGGACTCCACCTTGATCACGTCGGCCCCCAGATCCGCCAGGATCTGGGTGGCAAAGGGCCCCATCACTACCGAGCTCAGATCCAGAATGCGGATACCGCTTAATGGCCCTACATTGTCCTTCTTGTGTTCTGTCATAGCAGGTGCCTGGGCAACTATTGAGGGCCAAGTTTGGCGTCGGTAATTAATTTGCCCCACAGCGTGTATTGCTCTTGAACAAATTGGGCAAACTCTTCAGGTGGGCCGCTGAAGGCATCGAACCCCAATTGGGCCAGTCGTTGGCGCACGGCGTCGTCCTGAATGACTTCATTAATCGTGCGGTTGAGCAATTGAACTCGTTCCGGGTCCATGCCTGCCGGACCGAAAAACCCATTCCAAGAGGTGATATCAAAGTCGGACAAACCGGCTTCTTCCATGGCTGGCAGATCCGGTAGCAGGGCGCTGCGCTTGGCCGTGGAGACGGCCAGAGCCTTGATACGGCCGCTATTGATAAAAGGTAGCCCGGAGGTGACATCGGTGAACATGAAGTCAACCTGTCCGGCCACCAGATCGGTTAATGCTTGAGGTGTACCTTTATAGGGAACGTGCAAGGCCTTCATGCCTGTCTGGAAATCCAGAGTGCCACCGGCCACGATACCGGTGCTATTGCCCGAGGCGTAGGTAATTTGACCTGGGTTGTCCTTGGCGTACTGCAGCATCTGCTCGACTGTGCTGTAAGGCCGTTCTGGATTGGTGACCAGAATAAACGGCAGGTTGCCACCACGAGCAATCGGGGTGAAGTCCTTTACCGGGTCGTAGGGAACGTTCTTCATTAGCCACGGTGCGGCTGAGTGGGACGTATTGGTGGTGACAAACAAGGTGTAGCCATCGGGGGCGGCACGTTTGACGTAGTTGGCCGCAATGGTGGCATTGGCACCGGGGCGGTTTTCCACAATGATGGTTTGCCCGACTCGTTTGCCAATCTCTTCTGCAAAAATTCGGCCTACGGCATCGGTGCCGGAACCGGCCGGAAAGGGCACGATCAGTGTAATGGGGCGATCAGGGTATTGAGCCAAGGCATTGCCGGTTAGCAGCAGCATGGCTGCACTGCCGGCCAGAATAGTCTTGAGGCGTGCGGGCAGGGATAGCAAACGGTTTTTTTTCTTGAAGGTCATGGGTGTCTCCTTGTGGTGGATGGGCTTGGTACGGTGAGCCAAGCTGGCAAACGCGCCTGGGTCAGCGAATGACCCGGTCGGGATGCTCTTCGTAAGGGGGGGAGTAAATCACCAGCAGTCGGGCTGGCTCGTCACTGGTCACGGTAAAGACATGCTTTTTGTCGGGGGGCAAGTAACAGCACTCGCCTGCTTTCATTTGGCCGCGTTCGCCATCAACTTCCACATCGGCTGTACCGCTGAGCAGATAGCAGACCTGCTCAATACCAGGGTGCGCATGGGGTAGGGCACCCTGATCTTTTTCAATGACGCCCAACAGCACTTCTACATGCTTGGCACCCACATTGGCCTGGCTGATCAAACGACGATTAACCGTGCCCGTGTGGTTGGCCGGCGAGTAGGGCAGCACATCGTCCGGGCTAACAATCCAAGATGGTTTTTTCATGTTTTAATTTCCTGTGTGAGAAAAATATTTTACGTATGTGAAAATTAAAAAAAACTGGGGTTTACCTGTGGGTGCAGTTCAAGCGGATCGGGATGGGGCACGCTAGCGGTATCCGCCAGCAGAAGGGCGTAAGATATAAACGCCCTGACCTGCCGAGTTCTGTTGAAATGGCAAGTAACAGGGAGCCTCACCAGAACCCGTGTTCTGAGAGGCCGCGGTCTAGTGCCCTTCCCCGTTTTGTAGAGTGCTGATTTTCTGGACTTAACAACTTGTCCAGCCTGCGCTTAGAAACGGGTATTCCTTGGGCGATGATCATGCTATTGTCAAAAAACTTTCGGGCACCGACCCATGCCCACCCAATAGACACGAGGGTCTCCATCGTTTATGCAACCCGTCTTACCCGCATTTTTAATTGCCCGCTGGCTATTACTGCTTTTGCTGGCCGCAGGCGTTTATTTCTTGAAGGGATTTCTGGTCCCCGTTCTGGCTGCGCTGATCATAGGACTGGCCGGCTGGCCCCTTTATAAACGACTGGTCGTACGCTGCAATGGCCGCCATGCCCTGGCGGCCACACTGGCACTGCTTGTCGTGATCGTGGTGCTGGTGGTGCCTTTATCACTAGCCCTGTCCTTTGCCATTCAGGAAGCCAGCAGCTTCATCACCTGGGCGCTAGCCGCCAACCGATACGGCACACCCACCCCGGAGTGGATTAAGGCCATGCCCTTAGTGGGCGAACGCCTGACAGACTATTGGCAGCTTTATCTGGGTGAACCCCACGCGCTGGGCGAACTGGTCGAGATGGTCAGCGGCCAGCATCTGGGCAATATCTACCGCATGGTCTTGTCCGCGACCGGCAACGTGTTCCACCTGCTGCTGACCGTGCTGTTCATGCTGATCACGCTGTTTTTCATCTTCAAGGATGGCGACCGCCTGCTGGTGCAGTTGGACATTGTGGGCGAGCGAATCTTGCCAGGCCGCTGGCAGCGATTCTCCCGTGTCGTGCCGGCTACGGTTAACTCCACCGTCACCGGGATGGGCTTGATCGCCTTGGGCGAGGGCGTTGTTCTGGGGATTGCTTATTGGATTGCAGGAGTTCCATCACCCGTCCTGCTGGGGGTGATCACCGGCTTCATGGCGCTGATTCCTGGTGGTGCCCCGCTGTCATTCACCATGGTGTCTTTGTATTTGATAGGCTCTGGTCACCTGGTTGCAGGCGTCAGCCTATTCCTGTGGGGCGCGATCGAGCTGTTCATCGTTGATAAAACCCTTCGACCACGACTGGTCGGCGGCCCGGTAAAACTGCCATTCCTGCCAACCTTCTTTGGCTTGGTGGGCGGCGTGCAAACAATGGGCATCGTAGGCTTGTTCATCGGCCCAGTCCTGATGGCCTTGCTGGTCGCTATCTGGCGCGAATGGATTCGTAACGGACAGGCAGTAGCAGGGGACTAGCCCCTGTATACAGAGCAAGAAATGAACAGGCCAGGGCAATGTACCTGGCCTGTTTTTTATTTGAGGTTCTGGCTGGAGTAGGGGCAGCAACGAGCGTGCTTTCTGCCCACCTAAAACGGCCCGCTATTGCTTAAGCAGTTGTGACAAAACAGCCGGAAAAGGTGGTGTCAGGCAGGTTTTAGACGACAATCTGTTCGGGCCCAGGCTAAATTTAAAAAAATAGCAGCAGCACTTGCCAAAACCCCCAGTAATCTGCGTATAATACTAATCTTTCCTTCCAAGCCTGGATTCCCAGGTTGCCATACCTAGCCCGGGTGGTGAAATTGGTAGACGCAGGGGACTCAAAATCCCCCGCCGCAAGGCGTGCCGGTTCGATTCCGGCCCCGGGCACCACTTAAAAATCCCTAGTGTTCACAAACACTTAGCGCGATTTAAGTCATAGCCCTATGTAGGGCAATCTAAAAAATTAGCTTATCTGTCTGATTGTCTGGGCGTTCTGTGCTCCAACGATTTGTCGTGTCCGGCTCTACGGCTCTACCCCGTAAGCGGGGGATGGTCATTCCCTCCAAAATCATGCTGACTGTCATGCTGGGTATCGGCCTCTTTTTCATCGCAATGCTGATGTTTCCGGTGACCACTGATCACCCGATTGCCACCATGCTTGAGATCCTGATCGTGACGCTCTTTTTGTTGCAGAGAGCATATGCGGCTGGAGCAGCCTTGGCTGGGGGCATCTCTTCGGCTGGCATCACTCTGCGAGATGTTGCCCAGGCTGCTGCATCGCCTGTGACTCATGGGCTAAACAGGCAAAGCACGAGGCGAGACCTGCAAAGTGGGCAAATGGTCCCGGCTGGTCGTCTGAACCATCTTGCCGCGGGGAACTCGATGCTTAATCCTGCCTACCGTCAGCACGTTATGGAACGGCTACAGAAAACACAATGGGGCCGCCAAGGTGGCACTGCGAGCAAAGGAGATTAGCGATGTTTACGATCAATGAGCACCACGCCCTGCTGCGTCTAATGCGGGTGTCGATGGGAGGCGTTCCTGATAGCAAACCCATTGCTCACTGGCTACAGCAATGGGATCGCATGAATGATCCAGCATCCTTAACTGCGTTGCAGGCTGATCTTGTCTTTAGCCGCGCTAGAGACGTTGAGGAAATAACTCTAGCTGCAAATCGCACTGGAGCCAAACCCTCTACTCTCGGTTGCCGTGAGTACGAAAACTTTATGGAGATCATTGCTCGCTCATACCCGTTACCAAGCCAGGAGTATGAACGCTAACAGGATTTGAGTCGTGTAGTGCCTGGAGCAACCCCCTTCGGGTTGCATACCGCGTCCGACCTTGCCGGACAGGCTGCGGGGGTGGAATGGAGACTGTTATTTCGTTTATTTCGTTTTTCTCCGTTTCGGCATAGAATGTAACTTTGTATAGTCGAAGCACTAAAATTCAGAATGAATGTCCCAATGCAGCTCTTCCAGAATCGGCCCGATGTATGGGAGGTTCAGATGGCCATCCACGGGCAGCGTGTTCTTGCTTCCTGTCTTTCGGGGCGGAGCAAGACCAGGCGGATTCAGGTCTTCGGTGACGGTGATGGGGTATACGAGATGGAGCTGTCTACCTCGACATTGCGTCTTGTGGAAGAAATATTGCTTGAAATAGCCAACGGAAGAGCAGTCCGGATCGTGCCTGTGCATGCTGAGCTGACTACGCAGGAAGCTGCTGATCTGCTTAATGTATCGAGGCCTCACATGGTGAAGCTGCTGGAGGATGGGGAATTGCCATTTCATCGCACTGGCAAGCATCGGCGCATCCGCTTGGATGATCTGATGCGGTTCAAGGAAACAAGAGAGAAGGACAGCGAAAAGGCCATGGAGGAATTGAGCGATCAGGCCCAGAGGCTGGGGATGAGATGCGAATGACATTTCATATCGCCCAATCTTCGGAGTGTGCACTCAACAATGAATGCATGGAAGGTAGATGATGCCTGTTCCGATAATCGATCTGTTTGCAGGGCCGGGAGGGCTTGGTGAGGGGTTCGCCTCATTGAGGGGGCACAGGCAACAGCCGTTCTTCGAGATCGCTCTTTCCATCGAGAAGACCGCAGTTGCGCATCGCACCCTGACATTGAGGGCAGTGTTCAGACGCCTGCGTGGCACGAAGGACATCCGGCATTACTACAGCTACGTGCAAGGTAAGATTGACGAGTCTGAATTCCGCGCACTCCCGGCTGTAGAAAGCGCCTTCGAGCATGCCTCAAAAGAAGCAAGGTGTCTGGAACTTGGCAAGTCAGATGAGGCCGCCATCGATGCCGAGATACGGGCCGCACTGAAAGGTCAGGAAACCTGGGTGCTTATCGGTGGCCCGCCGTGTCAAGCGTATTCCCTTGCTGGCCGCTCCCGTCGGGCGAACGACAAGAATTTTCACAAGGATGAAAAGCACTTCCTCTACAAGGAGTACCTGCGGATCATTCAAGTGCACAAGCCAGCGATCTTCGTGATGGAGAACGTCAAGGGGCTGCTCTCGTCGAAGCACTTCGGCAATCCGATGTTCGAGAAGATCATCTCCGACCTGTCCTCGCCAGAGGAAGGTCTTGAGTATGAGATCCGCTCCTTCACGAAGGCCGGCAACAGCGATTCTCTGGAGCCTGCTGACTATCTCATTCATTCGGAACGCTATGGTATACCTCAAAGCAGACAGCGCGTGATTCTGCTTGGCGTTAGAAAAGGGCTTGGCATTCCCCAGCACAGACTGTTGACTCCCGTTGCAAGCCCCACAACTGTCAGCCAGGCAATTGACGACCTGCCGAAGATCAGAAGCCGGTTGTCCAGGGACGACTCGCTCGACGCGTGGCGAAAGGCTGTCCTGGCTGCTCCAGCCTACGTCAAGGGATGGAAAACGGAAAACGAGTCCACCCTGATCAACTTGATGCGAGACTTTGCAGCCTCGGCGACCAGTGTCACAACGGGTGGTGCCTTTATTGAGAAGGAATACAAAAGGACAAGGAATCAGACAGAACTTCAGAAGTGGCTGCTTGATCGAAGCCTTGGTGGAGTATGTCAGCATGAAGCGAGATCGCACATGGCTACCGATCTGGCGCGATATCTTTTTTCGGCCACTTTTGCGCATTCGCAGGGATATTCGCCAAGGCTGAATATTTTTCCTCCGAAGCTTCTACCTGACCATATCAATGTCCATGTTCTGGGCGAAAACCAGCCCATGCCATTCAATGATCGCTTCAGGGTTCAGTGCAGAAATGAACCGGCAACCACTGTGGTTGCTCACATTGCCAAGGATGGCCACTATTACATTCATTACGACCCTTCGCAGTGCAGGAGTCTCACTGTCAGGGAAGCTGCGCGTCTGCAGACTTTTCCAGACAACTATTTCTTTGCTGGCAACCGCACCGAACAGTACACCCAAGTCGGGAATGCCGTTCCCCCCTTGCTGGCCCGAAAACTCGCCGAAGTCGTGCGCAGCATTCTGAACAGAATGACTCGGGAGAAGCGAAAACAGGAAGGTGTTCACTGGTGCCAGGAAGAGCTGGAAAGCCAGCGTCATCACCTTCCTGCGAAGCGTGGTCAGATGCCGCTGCTTGCGGAGGTCGATTGACCGACCACCAAGACAGGAGCATTGCCATGCAGCCACTCCTCAACCATACATGCAGTTTTTACAGGCGAATGCTTCAGTGCGCACTCCCAGACAATGGCCACCCGCCAGTTGAGAGCTTTGAGGGCATCCATGTGTCGTCTGTCGCGTTCGATGTTTCCCTGGAATTTCCGTCTCCAGAAGTTGCCATTCGTTCGCGGCGTGGTCGTGTATCGGCAACCGTCATGTCGATGCCAGAAACAGCCATGGACGAATACCAAAGCCCTGTACTTCGGGAACACCATGTCAGGGGAGCCCGGCAGTTTCCTGACATGAAGTCTATACCGGAATCCTCTGGAGAAAAGAATAGTGCGGAGAGTGCGTTCCGGCCAAGTGTTCTTTCCTCTGATGCTCGACATCATGCGGCTGCGCTGCGGAGTCGTTGGTACACGCATGATCTGGATCGAGTGATATCAGGGTGTGCGAAAAAAGAGGCGTATCGAAGAAGGCCGATTCGTTGAATGAAAAAAAGCCGCTGTATATGCTCAGAAGCTTAGCACGTTGCTGACAGCGGAGCACGTTGAAGGGGGAGTATCGATATGGCGAGGGAATGTAGACATCCACCAAGTGCAGCATGCCTTTCGGCATCGATGAGAGATCTTGGTTATTCACTTGAAACAGCTATCGCGGATCTGATAGACAACAGCATTTCCGCAGGCGCGGATGCGATCGATATCGTCTGCGATGTTTCGGGCGAACATCCTGTGCTTGTCATTCTCGACAATGGCAGAGGCATGGACGAGGTGGAGCTGCGGGCTGCAATGCGTCATGGAACCGGAAACCCACGACAGCAGCGTTCTCCACAGGATCTCGGGCGCTTCGGCCTTGGACTGAAGACTGCATCGTTCTCCCAGTGTCGATCCCTCACGGTTGTGAGCAAGAGGGATGGCAAGGTTTGCGGTGCCGAATGGGACCTGGATCGTATCGATGCAGCGGACGACTGGGTTCTGAGCATTCTCGATGAAGCTGACGTCCGTGCGCTGCCACACACCGAACGCCTGGGCAGCCGAGGCACTGCCGTCATCTGGCAGAGGCTCGACCGGTTGATGGAAGATGAAGCTGGAGATCACAGCCAGGAAATCGTCAACGAGAAGCTTGAGGTGGTAGGGAGGCATCTATCCCTCGTTTTTCACCGTTTTCTTTCCGGTGAGGTCAAGGGAAACTCCAGAATCTCGATTTCCATCAATGGTCATCCTGTTGCCACGTTCGACCCTTTCTGCAGGAAAAATCCTGCCACTCAGATGCTCCCGGAGGAGATAGTCCGGGTTGGTGATGCCGAAGTGCGTCTGCAGCCTTATGTGTTGCCTCATCACAGTCGGCTTTCCGCGTCCGAGTATGACTTCTACCAGGATCGCAGTGACTTCATCTCGAATCAGGGGGGCTACGTCTACCGGAACGGCCGACTGATGGCATGGGGAGACTGGTTCCGACTGGTGCCGAAAGGGGAAGCGACCAAGCTGGCCCGTGTGCAGATTGACTTTCCCAACAGCCTGGATGAGGCTTGGACAATCGACATCAAGAAATCACGTGCACGCCCACCGCATATGGTTCGTGAGCGCTTGCGTCAGATCATCAGCCAGATCACGGGCCGTAGCGTGAAGGTACATCGGGGACGTGGGCAGAAACTGTTTCAGGAAACCCAGGCCCCGCTCTGGGAACGCTATGCCGATCATGATGGCATTCGGTTCGCAATCAATGCCCAGCATCCAATCATTGCTTCCCTGGCAGACAAGCTTCCTCCAGAGGATGCAGAGCTGCTTCGCGTGCTGCTTGAATCAGTTGCGGGCTCCCTGCCTGTCGAAATGATCTATTCGGACTATTCGACGCACCCGCGTGAGATCAATCAGAGATCGGCGGATGAAAGTCAAGTCATGGAGAGGCTGAGGGGTCTGCGTCAGGCCCTTTACGGGACAGGCCCCGGGGATGCCAAGGCATTTCTTCAGGTCGTCAGATCCACACATCTTTTTGACGGCCAGACAGACCTGATCGATAAATACATAAGTGAGGAGTTTGCATGAGCATGACGGCTGTCACTCAGGAGCGGAATATCTCCAATGCACTGATTTCAGGCTTGGCCAACATGCCGGAAACGCCGACGCGCGAGCAGGTGGAGGAGAAGGCAAAACAGATTGCCGTGATATTCGGATATGAGGGAGATCTGCGCAACATTGTTGCCGAAGCCATGGAGTCTGTTGTGACTCGCATGGGAGCGGGAGTTTCACTTGTTGACGTCGATGCAAAGCACGATGACCAATGGGTTCACAAGCGAGAGGATGTTGACTGGACATACGCCAGGGCGTACGAGGAATTCCTTCGCAACGAGGGCTGGCCTCCGCAAATGGTCCAGTCGCTGAGCGATGTAACCACACGCATTCTGGGGCATCTTCAGGACCCGCTGAGCGAAGGAACGAGCTGGAATCGACGTGGCCTTGTTATTGGTCATGTGCAGTCTGGAAAGACGGCCAACTACACTGGTCTGATAGCTCGTGCCGCCGATGCGGGGTATAAGTTCATTGTCGTCATCGCAGGCATTCACAACAACCTTCGCAGACAGACACAGCAGCGAATTGACGAGGCTTTCATCGGTCGATCGAGTGATCCAGAGGATCGCCGCAACATTGGTGTCGGTCTCACGCCGGGCTATCCACATCCGGCCACCCTTACCAACATCAACGGCGACTTCAATAAGAATACTGCAGCCAAGAGTGGCTGGAAGATCAACGATTTCAGCAAGCCGATCATTCTGATCATCAAGAAAAACGTCACGACGCTCACTGCATTGCACAAGTGGCTGAAGGCGCTCAACGCCGGAGGTGGAGATCGCATCTCCGATGTTCCCATGCTGTTGATTGACGACGAGGCCGACAATGCCTCGATCAACACGAACAAGGAAGATCTGGATCCGACCAAGACGAATGCGATGATTCGTCGAATTCTTGGGCTTTTTGCGAAATCCTGCTATGTCGGATATACGGCAACGCCATTTGCCAATATATTCATCAATCCGGATGCCTATGGCGATGATGTCCGGGAAGAGCTTTTCCCTCGTGATTTCATCTATTGTCTGGATGCACCAACCACCTACTTTGGTGCGGAAAAGGTATTTCTCAACGAGGAAACCAGTGATTCGATCGTCAGACCGATTGATGATTGTGAGAATTTTATTCCCTATTCCCACAAGAGGGATGATTCCACTCATGAATTGCCGCCTAGTCTCTATCGCGCATTGGACGAATTCATCGTCGCCCGGGCCATCCGGAACCTGCGCGGTCAAGCAGGGAAGCATTGCTCGATGATGGTTAACGTCTCGCGATTCGTGCCCGTACAGAGGGCCGTTCGTGACTTCCTGAGTCTCAGGGAGAAGAAGATCAGGGAAGCGGTTCTCGCCAACTACGCGATGCCGGAAGATGTTTCATCAAGAAATATTTACATGCAGGGGCTGAAACAAGCATTCGATGACGAATATGCCGACGCGGGAAGCACGTGGGCGGAGGTCAAGTCGGCTCTCCATGACGTTTTCGAGCATCTTCATCTTTTCGTCATCAATAGCAAGAGTGACGAAGTGCTCGACTACACCCGGTACGAGAAGGAAGGCGTCGGGCTGACGGCGGTAGCGGTCGGCGGTCTTAGCCTTTCACGAGGCTTGACCATAGAGGGATTGACCATCAGCTACATGTACCGCAACACGAAGATGTACGACACCCTCATGCAGATGGGACGCTGGTTCGGCTACCGACCAGGCTTCGAGGATCTGTGCCGCGTGCATCTTTCCCGAGACTCCATAAACTGGTATTCACATATCGCTGGTGCCGCCGAAGAGCTGGTGCAGCAGGTCAAACGCATGCGACGCGATCGCCTCAGTCCGAAGGATTTTGGTTTTTACGTTCGTGCGCATCCAGACAGTCTGCTGATCACGGCGGTGAACAAGATGCGTTCTGGCAAGAAGGAAACGGTTGAACAAAGTTTCAGTGGGCGACTTCGCGAGAGCTACATTGTGTCCACAGATTCCGAAGTGAATGCTAGAAATTTTTCGCTGATCACAGATCATTGGAAAAATGGTTTTGGTGGACGACCTCAGGAGCTGACCGAGAAGGGTTTCGTCTTTAAGGACGTGCCGGTTCAGGTGATCGAAGACTTCCTCATTCAGTTTGAATGTCATTCGAACTTTGCGGGGCAGAAGTCCGATGTGGTGAGCTATCTTGAAAGAATAGCGGCAAAACGCCCTTGGGCCGATGTTTTGTTGATATCACCTTCAGCGGGCTCGGGTGGCGATGCTCCTTTCACACTGCGGAATCAGGTGCGAGTTGTTGGGAAGGATCAACCTGCGGGCTCTTCCTGGCGTCTGAACAAAGACAGGGTTGCTTCGCGTGGTGACGAGAAACTGGGGCTCAGTGATCCACAGCGCGAGAAGGCAAAAATTCTTGCCGAAGGGAAAGACGGCCTGGGAGCCGTCTCTGATACCCATTACCGTGAGGTTCGCGAGAAACCTCTCCTCATGATTCACAGCCTGGAACCCAAGGGGGATTCTGTGGCAGGTCCGATTGCCGCTTTCGGCATCAGTTTCCCTTTCGGAGACTATTTGACGACCATCAATGTCGTCGTTAACAAGGTCTGGCTCAAGCAGATGCAAGGCTATGTCGATGACCCTGACGATGAGGAGGACTACGATGCCTGAGTCTTCACCGTGGGATGCAATCACCATTCCAGGAGCGGACTTCAATGTCCGTCAGGTTGCTGTGAAAACTGCAGTTCCCTGCTTCTGGGGACGTGATGCTAATGGTTCTTGCCTGTTCATCGTTGAGCTTCAGGGGGATCATGCGGTCCAGTATCGTAAGAACGCGGTCACAGTCAACGGTGTCGATGTCGATCTTCGCGCCGGCGACAGCGGGCGGCAACGTCTGATCCTTGCGCTTGAAAGGGAGGTTGATCGCGATCTCTTCGAGGGGCTGTGTCGCAGCCTTGCACTCGTGCTGGAGAACGCCACTGATTCGGCCAGTTCCCTGGCAGTTTCGCTGCTGCATCTCCGCCGTTGGAAAACATTCCTTTCCGGCAGAAGCCAGCATCTTTCTGCTGAGGATGTTCGAGGTATCTTCGCCGAAATCGTATTTCTGATGGAGCTGATCAATCGGAAAATACCAAGCGAAGTTGCAGTCGAATCTTGGCTTGGCCCGGAACGATCGCATCAGGACTTCATCTTTGGCAAAACGGCGGTCGAGGTCAAATCACTGTCGGGTACTGAACGAAGCAGTATTAGAATTTCATCGGAAGATCAACTTGAATCGTTGAATGACCTGCTGTTCCTGCGTGTATACAGGATGAGCAGTCTGGCCGATTCTGCAGTAGCACGCTCGCTAAATGAAATCGTCTTTGAGGTTCAGCTGTTGCTTGATGAGGCGGACGCTGTCGAAGCCTTCGACAGGAAGCTTGTGGCTCGCGGCTACGCACCGCTCCCTGAGTACGATCAACCACGCTTCGTTGTTAGTGAAACACTCACTTATTGCGTCAGTGAAGAATTTCCTCGCCTTGTGCGCTCGAAACTTCAGGCTGGGATCGCCAACGTCGCCTACGACATCAGGCTGGAAGCGATTTCCTCGCATCAGTGTGATGAGGCCGTGATCTTTGGAGGGGAATGATGGAACAGACCACCGAGGAATTCTTCCATGACTTTCGACAGGAATTGCTGGCTGAAGCTGAGGTTTGTGGGTTTCAGCTCGATGCATTCATGGAAACAGTTGCTGCTGAACTTGTCGAAACAGGATTCACCGAGGGATTCGAGCTGTGTCACTATCGTCCGCCACAGGGTGGCATACGTGTGGATGGATACTGGTTCAATGACGAGGGGAACCTCGATCTTTTTGTCGCTGATTTCGATGCCCGTGCCGAGCTGGCTTCCCTGACGAAGACGGAACTTGAAGCGACATTCAAACGTCTGTCCAAGTTTTTCGAGGCAAGTATCGACAGGGATCTTGCGGTTGACCTTGAGGTCACTTCGCCTGGGTACGGTCTAGCCAAACAGATTGCCGACCGCAGGGGCGGCATCAGTTCACTTAACCTGATTCTTCTCTCCGAACGCACGCTCAGCGGGACAGTGCAGAGCCTTCCTGAAGGGGACGTTGCCGGTGTTCCCGCCAGCTATCACGTATGGGATATCTCGCGACTTCATCGTCAGCGCAGCTCACGAAGTCACAAGGAGCCGCTTGATCTGGACTTCGTGGAGATGTTCGGCAAGGGCATCGCCAGCCTTCCGGCTCATCTGGGAGCTGATGCCTATCAGTCCTTCCTCATGGTCATGCCTGCAGATTTTCTTGCAACCCTTTACGGAAAATTCGGGGCGCGCCTGCTTGAGCAGAACGTCCGCACGTTCCTGCAGGCTCGTGGCAGCGTGAACAAGGGAATCCGAGCAACCATCCTGAATGAGCCGGAGATGTTCTTGGCCTATAACAACGGGGTTACGGCCACTGCACAGCGCGTCGAGACCGAAACAACGGACTCTGGTCTGGTGATCACGAAGGTTGTCGACCTTCAGATCGTCAATGGTGGGCAGACCACGGCATCACTGTTCCATACGCGGAAACGGGACAAAGCGGATTTGTCCCGAATATTCGTCCAGATGAAGCTCTCTGTCATCGACAGTCAGCAGAGCGAGATGGTCGTGCCGAAGATCTCGGAATACGCCAATACTCAGAACAGGGTGAATGCTGCCGACTTCTTCTCGAATCATCCGTTCCATGTTCGGATGGAAGACTTCTCACGGCGCATCTGGGCCCCAGCACAGAAAGGAGCCACCCGCGAGACGCGCTGGTTTTATGAGCGTGCACGTGGTCAGTATGCCGATGCGCAGTCGAAGCTCAGGCCGGCAGAACAGCGTCGCTTCAAGGCCGAATATCCAAAGCCACAGATGTTCACAAAGACAGACCTCGCAAAATTCGAGAATGTCTGGGATGAGCACCCTCGCTGGGTCAACCTTGGTTCGCAGAAGAACTTCGCGCAGTATGCCAAGCGCATCGGAAGCGAGTGGGAAAAATCTTCCGATACCTTTAACGAGCTCTACTTCAAGAGGGCTGTCGCTCGTGGAATGGTTTTCCGCGCCACAGAGCGCATTGTTTCCGCGCAGGCTTGGTACAACGGCGGATATCGAGCCAACATTGTGGCTTATACGCTTGCCGTGCTTGCTGAGATCGCAAGGTGCAGGAACGGGGCGATCGATTTTTTGGCGATCTGGAATGCTCAGAAGGTGGATCCAATTCTGGAGGCCGCGATTGCTTCTGCTGCATCCGTGGTGAATGAGGACATCATCGACCCGCCCCCTGGCATTTCGAATATAGGTGAGTGGTGCAAGCGGGAGGGATGCTGGACACGTATTCAGGCCAAATCCAACGTCATCGCTGCGCGTCTGGACTCTGGGTTCTTTGATCAATTGGTATCGCTCGATGAGCAAGTGGAGACCGAGCGAAGTGCGAGGAAGACACAGAAGATCGACGACGGGATCGAAGCTCAGAAGAAAGTATTGGCGGTTCCGTCTGTTGATTGGATTCGCCTGAACAGGACACTTCTGGAGAAAGGAGTTCTCACGCCAAAGGAAATGGGTGTACTCAAGATCGCAATGCAGATTCCTTTGAAAATTCCAACCGAAAAGCAATGCGCTGTGCTGCTGGAAATCATCGAGAAGGGGCGTCTGGAGGGCGTGATCCTGAAGGATACGTAGTCTTGAAAATAACGTAACGTATCAGCATGTCGTATTGCCTCGCTTCTTTCCTTTCCATGATTGATCCAATGTTGGCTATATGGGGAAAGTGAGTACAACATACCTTTTGTTCGGCCGGAGCCCGTGCCGTGGTGCTGGTTGAAGTTATCTGTGAAGGACTTGCCCATGGTTCAGGCGCGTAAGCGTTATATGGCCCATGTGCATGGGGTAGGCTTCCGAATTATTGGTGAGACCTTTGCGGCACTTCCCGTTGCTCAGCGCATCACGCTATCGGGTTTTTCTCAGCGCCATGACCCGGCTACTGGGCAGTTGCGTGATGATTATTTGTACTCTGTGAATGTGGATCGTGCTCAATGGTCTGAGCTCAATTTCCAGGCTCTTGAGATGATTGACGTGGTGGAGGCACTGGCTCAGTTTGATCTTCGGCGCAATATGAGCAGGACAGGTGTGTTCAAGGCCATTGAACCTTTTTGATGGTGGCCTTATGAGGGTGGATGCTGCTGGTCAGAGCAGCATCACGAACTCCCCCACCACCCGATAGCGATAGGCGTTATCGGCATTTAGCTCGATGACTTCATAGCTCGGGTCGCTGGAGCGGGGTTTCAAGAAAATCCTTTTATGTTCCCAGCCGTCCTCAGTATGGGTTTTGGTGCTTTCATATTCTTTGACGGTGAATCGTGTGCCTTCATCGCCGTCTTGGGGCGACAGGCATTCCACCAGGACGATCTTGCCGTTGCGGCTGCCGCCCGAATCTTGGCGGAACAGGCAAATGGAAGCATTCGGGATGATCATGTTCATGGACTCACCGACAACCTGGCAGGCGAACATGTCTTTTTTGGGTTCTACATTCTGTGGCACGCCAACCCATTGTGTTTGTTCTACGTGCTGTTGCTCGCTGAAGCTGCCTGCTGCGGCTTGCAGATCATAGAGAGGGACGGCATTTACCCACGGCACGAGTGTTGGTGCTGGTGGCAGTTCTTGGGGCTGGGTGGGACGGTAGCTGGGAATATGTTTTTTCAGGTATTCGCGCAGCGCCGGGTCGCAGGCATACACGTAGGTGCCTTTGATCCCACGAAGCATGATTGTGTTGTAGATATTGAGGATGTACTGCTTCAGCTCAGTTGCCGTTTTTTTGGAGTGTTTGCCATTACGATCCAGGTAGTTGTTTTCGTCGATGACAATTTCGTTGGTGGCACTGTTGTAGCTGATCTCTTTCCCAAAGATAACGCCGGTGTAATTCAGGTCGTAGCCTTGGGTTGTGTGAATGCAGCCGACCTCATTTTCTGTGCCGATTGTGTTGATCCAGTCTGTATTGGTTCGGTTCCAGCGCAGTTTTACGGTGTCTATTTCGATGTCGTGAAGCTTGGGGTTTTTCTTGGAGTCCCATGGCCAGGCGTAGCCAGCCACTAGTCGAGCCAAGCCATATTGCTGGTTCTTGTGCTCAATTTCCCTGACTAAGTCAGCTGCGTTGTCAAAGAACAAAAACTCATATTTCCCGGTTCGCAGTTGCTCGTTTTCTGAGAGCTGGATATGAAGAAGTCGGTCAATAAAGTCCACATAGTCTTGGCCTGCCTGGACGCGGTATTGTGAGGTCAAGGTCATGACCTTCGACTGTTCTGATTGCTTTATTTTTTGGAAGTCCGCCGCATTCGCATCCGATGGCCTGATCGATTGATTAGGGTCGTAGAAGAAAACCGCTTTTTTTGCCTGTTGCGTTACCCAATCCACCTCGCTGCATGTGTGTTTGTCCAAACCCAAGGCGGCGCATGCCTGGTCGAAATGTTTATAGTAGGATCCAAGGTTTACACGTTGGCGTAGTCGGTGTGACTCATCGACCAAGACGATGTCGTAGTCCTTCTGGGCCAGCTTAGATGGGTTGATCACCATATCAGGATGCAAGCCAGCCACGTTCTTGAAAGCGCGTTTTAACGTGGTCCGAAATGAGGCCATGGGAACCACGAGGGCCATGCGGGGATTGGGGTAACGTTGTTTGAACTGAGTCAGCAGTGTGCGGAGCTCGTTTTCTTCTTCCGAGAACTCCTGAAGATTCAGTTCTGCTTCGTCGGTGTGAATCAGTTTGAACAGGAAGATTGCCAGAACAGATTTTCCTGTGCCTGCACCACCTTGAACCAGCAAGTGGCGAACGTTGCCATCAAGCAAAGCGCGCAGGATTTCAATCAGGCTCTGGCGTTGATCGAATGACAAGGCTTTGTAGGGCGAGTATTTGAAAACATCAGAGTTATCAATCGACTCCAGCGAGTGTTTGGCGATTCCCTGGCCTCGTAGCTTGTCCCAGACCTCCCGGAAGATTTGACTGTAGACCTCATCTTTTTGATAGTAGTTGTGATCGGTCAGACCAAGATTTCCGTTGAGCAGCTCGAAGCATCCATCAGCCGCCATATATTTAATCAGAGTGGACTCGATATCAAGCGTAGCGGATTTGTTGAAATGTGAACTGCTGATCAAATGAGCGGTGTTGAGCAGTTTTTTATGCTCGTGTAGCAGGTGGGTGTTCAGGCGGTTTAGCGCACTGGTCGTTTCTCCGACATAGGCGCGTCGTTTGGCCTTGTGGCTGAGGATGTAAACCAAGGGCCAGTTCCCAGCAGCATAAGCATTGGATCTTATCTCCGCCAAAGCAAGGTTTGAAAACAGGTATTGGTTTACTTCTACACGATGTGGCTGACTCATGGCGCTGGATGAATGATCTCTATTTTTCTTGGTAGGTTTTGCTCGGTTTCTGTCCGTTTGACATGGCTGGTAAATCATAGCCTATTGGGATGAGCTGGTTTTGAGACCTTTTCTGTTTAAGTCGGGCAGGCCGATGTGGATGCCAGGGCGTGTCATGGTTTCAGATACGTGGATCAGGATGGTGCTAACTCTAACTGCCAGCAACCTCGCATAGCTATAACAAAAGACAAGTAGACTCAGGCGCAGCGTGTCAGTGCATTTGACGACTTTCGGGGGAGTGCTAACAGCGATGAATGGTTCTAGGAATACGCCTTTAGCGCAGCAGGTGGCGATGCAGCAGGGCAAGCCTCTGGAGGTTTTTTGGGCCTTCCTGAAATTGGGCTTGAGCTCATTTGGTGGGCCGATCGCGCATCTGGGGTATTTCCGTGCGGAGTTTGTGGAGCGTCGTCGCTGGCTGGATGATCGCAGCTATTCGGATTTGGTCGCCTTGTGTCAGTTCTTGCCGGGGCCGGCCAGCAGTCAGGTGGGGATGGCGATTGGCTTGGGGCGTGCGGGCTGGTTGGGTTTACTGGCTGCCTGGATGGGCTTTACCTTGCCTTCGGCGATGGCGTTGATTCTGTTTGCCTTGAGTGTGGCCGGGTTTCAGGGGGTTGCCGAGTCTGCTTGGGTGCATGGTCTCAAGATCGTGGCTGTTGCGATTGTGGCGCAGGCGGTGCTGGGGATGGCTCGCTCTTTATGTCCTGATCGCGCCAGAGCAGCCTTGGCGATTCTGGCGGCGTTGTTGAGCCTTTTGCTGCCTTCTGCGTTCGGGCAGGTTGTCGCTATTGCGATTACGGGTCTGCTGGCTTGGTGGAGGCTGGATGCAATTCAGGCAGGTGCTGAGCAGGCCCATGCGTATCCGGTGTCGCGCAAGGTGGGGATAGCGGCTTTGCTGCTGTTTGCGGGCTTGTTGCTTGCTTTGCCGGTGTGGGCTGTGGCGACGGGTTCGTCTACGGCGCAGTTGCTGGAAGGGGTGTATCGCTCCGGGGCCTTGGTGTTTGGGGGCGGGCATGTGGTGTTGCCTTTGTTGCAGGCCTCGGTGGTGCCCAGCGGTGTGCTCAGCAATGCGGATTTGATAGTGGGTTACGGTGCCGCTCAAGCGGTTCCGGGGCCCTTGTTTACCTTTGCGGCGTATATCGGGGCGATGGCTCAAGGGCCCTTGCACGGATGGCTGGGAGGGTTGGTTTTACTGGTGGTGATTTTTATACCGGCGGTCTTGATTTTGATTGGCGTCCTGCCTTTTTGGCAGGGCTTGCGGCATAGGGCAGGGATGCGGACGGCGATGGCCGGTGTGAATGCAGGGGTGGTCGGCATTCTTGGGGTGGCTCTGTATGACCCGGTGTGGACCAGTGCCATCCACAGTCGGGCGGATTTTGCGCTGGCTTTGCTTTTGTTTGGTTTGCTGACCGTAGGGCGGGTGCCCCCTGTTGTGGTGGTGCTTTTGGCGGGGTTAGGGGCATGGGGGATGTCTGTCGTTTGACGAGAAGTGCGTGGCAGACCCCCATTTACTGGTGATGTGCCGAATGGCCCCCTTGAAACGCTCGTCGAGCAAGGTTGAGGGGAGCGTTGTGAAGGGGCCGTGGTTCGTCGTTTGGGCCGCACTTAACGCCCGCCAGCGCCTTGTCTAGATCGCTCACTACTTTCGACCAAAACGCCTTCGCCTATTTTGTTGATATGAGCCCAGAGTTGCTCACTAATTTCTATTCCGCAATCCACGGTTTGCTCTTTGTTCAATTCCACCTGCTTCGCACTAATGTGATGTGCGTTGAGATGTTGTAACGAGGATGTCAGATCTACTCTGGAGCTGCAAATAATGGTGAGCGCCTGTTTATCCTCATCCTTAACTTTTTGGCTTGTTTGCGCCACGCTATAACTAGGGTATCTCGCCCCGGCCTTGATGGCTGCCGTATGTTCGATGAGTGTCTGGCTACCATTTTGCCAATAAGCAGCAACACTAATACCGCGACGACCACAATCCGTTAGGGCTTTGAGAATAAACATACGGTTATGGCAATTGTGTACCGTCACCGTCGCAACGCCTTGTGCCAAAGCTTTGGCATGTGCCAAGTCAACAGAAGCAGCGATACAGTTAAGCGCACTGCGTCCATGGCTGTCGATGATCGCCGAAGTACTATCCTCATAAATCACGGTGCTCAATGGCCTGGCGTTATCTTGATCAATGTATGGCAGGGCACGCGTCAATTCTTCCAATCCGTTTAAGCCGTGCTTTTCTAACCAAAGAATCATGTTGGCGGCGTCTTCATAGTTACCTACAAAATAGCCAGTCGCTTCAAAACAGCGACGTAACACCGTTTTTAATTCCGTCATGGAGACATGCATTATGTGTTCTCCTCTAACGGCACGCGTTGCTCAGGAGCGAGGGGCATGAACCAGTCGTCATTAAATGTTTTTCCTATATCTTCTAGTAATGGCGCTCCTTGAAACATTGTGTTTCGCACCCACAGTTTTGAGCGTGGATCAAATTTACCGACACCAAAGAAGGCCAATTTCGCACGCAGTAAATGCATAGGCAAAATGTCACGATCCAGTAAATTGGCCTGTATATCACCATAGATACAACGACTCATGCTTTGTATACGGCGCACAATGCCGCGTAACTTGGGCTTGGCGACCATGAATCGGGCCGTTACGTGGTCGGGGTGTTTGACAATGTACTCAAGTAATTGGTCATAACAGCGACGCACCGCATAGGCCACGCCCAATGCCATTTCCTTATCTTTTCCCTGTTCTTCCTTAACATCGCCTAGCCTAGGCTCCATTTTTTCTTCCGAGCGATACCAGAATGTGTCTTTTGCTCCTTCCGCGCTAAAGTCATAACGTAATGCCCAGCCGTAACGCTCTTCAATAAGCTGCTTGAGTTCTTGTAACGGCATGACCGGGTCAAGATCCAGGAATTCTTCCGCACAGTGATAAGCCTCTAGGTCATCGACCAGCTCTGGATAGAGCTCCAGCATGATTGACACGAGCATTTCCTGCCCTTGCAAAGAGCAGTTCACCTCACTCCAGCGCAAGATATCGTCCCAGCTAGAGAGCCCCTGCGCGATGTAAGCACTGATGGCAGCCAAATCCTTGAGCACTTGCTTGTTATTGTGTGTTTGCCACTCATCTTCAGTGACGGTTTCAGCGGTATGACGTGCACAGCGGTGTATGAGCTCCGGGAGTTGCTGCTGGATACGGGCATTAATGTTTCCCAGGACACGCACTCTGGCGAGCGCCAGTTCGCGCATTTCAATCCATTGATTGATCAGTCTTGGATGATTGATCAGATAGGGAGCCATGCCTAAACCGGTCGAGTTACCGATACCGAAGAAACGCTTCACTTCCGGTTGCAGGGGAGAGTACGTTGCGCGAGAGCGATGCTGAGCAATGTATTCAGCCTGAAACAGACTAAAATTGCGCAACATGAGACAGACGAACATTTCTGCTGCAAATGGGCGGGCAAAGTCCGCATGGCGAGTTGCTACTTTTTCCCAATCGGCCATACCTAGCTTGCCACTGCCATAAACTGCTGTGGTGCGGTATAAGTAGCCAACTTTGGCTATCTGCTTAACATCTGGCTGCGCCCCTTTTGCTAACTGTTCAACAACATAATCAAAATTACGCGCACTGCGATTGGCTCTGGATAGCACAAATACACGTGCATCAAGCCGCCCGGCCTCTTGCAACGGGACTTGTTGGCGTAAGGTTTCCAGATACTCGCCATTTACCTGTCCATCCACTAATGCCATGGTCAAGTCCCATTTCGTGGCAATAACGCGATCATTACGTTCTTCAGGGGATAAGTAATTGGAGAACAGGACAAAACTGTATATTTTATTTGGCGTCGTTACTTCGTAAATAACGCTGCCATAAGCCAGATCATCCAGCTCCAGGTGAACGAGTTCTATTTGCCAACGCTCACGCATGATGCGGCGTACCAAGGTTCGCATGAAACTCAAACGGCTTTGGTGTATTGAACCCAGCCGCTCCAAGTTCATAACCTGACTTGCTGGCCGAAGTGGTAGTGCATTTGCTCCTCGCAGAGCTGCGTGTATCGCAGCTGGCATGCTCATGATGCTTATCCTTATACTTGGTTCATTCTAGGGGTACAGCACAGACATAGACCATCTGTATTGAACCGCCTACATCATCGGTGAAAAGCTTGCCCTGATACCAATGAAAAGGCTCTATCAGGTAGTAAGCAAAACTTATCAATCCCATAGGCTATTTTTTCTATTGATCATGCGTTGCCTGGCAGAATCACCCGTCTGCAGCCAGCGCCAAGCGTTGCTGGCTTTCAGGGATTGGGTACCGCCGCATAAGCAATAATTTCGCAGAGCATTTCTTCACGAGCCAGGCCTGCAACAATGGCGGCGGCCCGGTTGGGGAAAGGGGGCGCAAAGTACTCAGCATAAATGCGATTAAATAGGGGCAGATGGCGACGGTCAGTGACATAGATGAGGACCTGGGTTACGTCGGCCATGCTGAGATCTGCAGCCTCAATCGTATGCTTGAGGTTTTCCATGGTTTGGCGCGCTTGCGCTTCGATACCGCCTTCTACTACGTGACCGTTGGCATTGATAGGAATTTGTGCGGTATAGAGCTGGTTGTTTGCAATAACCGCCCATTCAAATGGTGTTGTAGAAGTAAACAAATCGGTTTTAACGGCTTTTTTCATACTGTGTGTAGTAGGAGTGCCGTGGCACTCCTGGTTGATAACGGTTATAGACCTTGATCCTTGGCCATTTGGTGGGCAATCCGTGGAGCAATCCATAAGGAGGGCAACAGGATCAGGGAAACGGGTACCGCTGTGACGACAATAAAAGATTGAAGAGCCGAAATTCCCCCCGAGCCTATAGAGATCAGGAGCGCAGCCATGATGCCCATCATGACTCCCCAGAAAACACGTACGGACGCTTTGGGGTGGTCAGTTCCTGTCATCACCATAGAGACGGCATAGGTCATGGAGTCTCCAGTTGTAGCCACAAAGATTGCGGTGAGCACGAGAAACAGCACGGATATGAGAAAGCCCGCTGGTAACTGGTCGGTGATTGCCAAGAGGACGGCAGGCAGATCAAAGTGGGTAAAGGCGGAGGTTATGACCCCAGGGTTTTGCAGCTCAAAGGCCAGCCCACTGCCCCCTAAAATGGTGAACCAGAAGCAGGTGATCAATGGCGCAACAATGGAGATCAATAAGACCATTTCACGGATGGTGCGACCTTTGGAAATACGGGCAACAAACATTGCCATAAGCGGCGCATACCCTAAGAACCAGCCCCAGAAAAAAATAGTCCATGCATCCAGCCAGGCAGAGTTGGCCCGAAACGTTGCCATTGGCATAAATTGATTGATATAAATGCCCAAGCCTTGGAGATAGCCATCGATGATGAAGGCAGTGGGGCCGAAAAATAGTATAAAAACCATCAAGATAAGGGCCAGTAGTACATTGGCTCGGCTAAGCAGTTGTATGCCCTTGATGACTCCGCTGACGGCAGAGAGGGTGTAGATGGCAATCAGGCCACCAAGAATGATCAATTGGGTGGTGTAGTTATTTGAAATGCCAAATAGCGCATCGAGACCGTAGCTTACTTGCAGACCTAAAAAGCCTATTGGGCCAACGGTACCCGCTACAACAGCCAGTACACAGCAGGTATCAACGAGGGTACCTAAGGGGCCTGTCATCGCTTTGTCGCCAAAAATGGGATAGAGCAGAGTGCGAGGTTTTAGGGGTAGGCCTTTCTCATAATGCAGATACATAAAGATGATGCAGGTTAGGCTACCTAGGATGGCCCATGCCAGGAATCCCCAATGCATGAAACTTTGTGCCAAGGCATGGTAGGCAGCCTGGGGAGTGCCGGTTGCAGTATCAGAAAATACAGGTGGTATCGAGGTGAAATGTGCGATGGGCTCTGCAGCGGCCCAGAACACACCGCCACCTGCCAGCAGAGTACACATGACAACCGAGATCCATTGAAATGTAGACATTTCTGGGGTTTTGGTACCTCCCAAAACAACGGAACCGGTACGGCCAATTGCCAGAAATAGTCCAATGACAAAGGTCAGTAGCATCAGTACTTGCCAGTAAGCACCGAAATAGCGTGTCGATGCAGCAAATGCCGTATTGACCCAGCCAGATACCATTTTTATATCGTAGAGGGCCAGGACTAAGAACAGTACCAATACGCCACCACTGAGCAGGAGAACTGGTAAGTCTATGCCTGCGAGTGGTTTGGTGTTGCGCTGTTTTAGGGCTGCTTGTGCGGCAACTGTATGAGAGGTGTTACCCATTTATCGTCTCCTGAGGAATCGTTATATTTATTGTTAAGGCCACACCTGTAGCTGGAGTGTGTCTATGTGGTACACACGACCGCTACAGGCTTGGGCCTTGGGCACTATTGGGGTGTCAAGCCTTCATCCAAAAGGCGAAGCCAGTTTTGGCCCATGATCTTAGCGACGTCAGCATGACTAAACCCGCGCTGCAGAAGCCCTTGTGTGAGCTTTGGAAAGTCACGACTATCGTTAAACCAAGAGAGGGGGCGTGGCCAATTGGCGTTGGATTGGGAGCCTTCCCCATAATCCATTGTTTTGGACCAGCGACCATTTCGCATCCACTCTAATACTGAGAGGGGTTGTGCCTGGCATAAATCGGTTCCTATGCCGATATGATCAATACCCATGAGCTCTGCGGTGCTTTCAACCATGTCGCAGAAGTCGTCTAGGGTGCAATCCGACCCGTTTTTAAGGTGGAACGGATACAAGCTAAAGCCCAGTAGTCCACCAGAGGCGCCAAGTGCCTTGAGTACCGTATCGGATTTATTGCGTTTGGCCTTGTGAAAACTTAAAGGGTTGGCATGAGAGATGACAATGGGACGTTCTGAGATCTCAATGGCATCCAGCGTGCTGCGCTCCCCGCTATGGCTCATGTCGACAATCATGCCGACTCTATTCATTTCTTTGATGGCTTGACGCCCAAAGCGAGTGACACCGCTGTCCGTCGCTTCATAGCAACCACTGGCGAGCAGGCTTTGGTTGTTGTAGGTAAGTTGCATGATCATCAGGTGAAGCTCACGCATGACTGGAATCATGCCCACATCATCTTCTATCGGGGAACAGTTTTGGGCACCAAACATAATGCCAACTTTCCCTAACGATTTGGCGCGATGAATATCATTGGTGCTTTTAATGGGCATGATTAAATCGCTGTGTAATTCAAAGTGGCGATTCCACTCAGCGATACGCAGTAAGGTTTCCCGGATCTGCTCATGGTAGACAATGGTGGCGTGTACCATGGTGACGCCGCCATGATGGAGTTGCTCGAAGATCGTTCGGTTCCAGTTGGAGTACTGAAGCCCATCAATAATGATCATTTCGTTGTGTAGTGTGTTGTGCATAGCATGACCTATTGTTTTAGGTATGTAGAATCAAGCTCGGATATAGCTGGTTTTCACAACGGTATAGAACTCTTTGGCATAGGTGCCTTGCTCGCGGGGACCAAAGCTGGAGTCCTTGCGACCACCAAAGGGCACATGGTAATCGGTGCCCGCAGTGGGCAGATTGACCATGACACAACCGACTTTTGCATTGCGTTTGAAGTCCGATGCATAGCGTAAGGACTGCGTACAAATACCACCGGTAAGACCGAAATTGGTGTCGTTCAAGGTGGCCAGGGCTTCGTCGTAGTTCTTGACTTTGATAATGCAAGCGATCGGGGCAAAAGCCTCTTCACGATTAATGGTCATGGCGTTGCTTGTGCCAGTAAATAACGCGGGCTGCATGTAGTAGCCTTCGGTTTCCTCCTGCAGTACCGCGCCGCCATAGGCCAGATGTGCGCCCTCTTGCTGAGCTAACTCGAGGTACTTCAGGTTTTGTTGCATTTGATCGCTGTCAGCGACGGCCCCAATGTGAACTCCCTTTTTGAGTGGATGCCCAACAACGAGTTTTTTCATGCGCTCAATCATGGCGGCGACAAAGCGGTCATGTATGCCTTCAGTGACAATCAAGCGTGATGAGGCGGTACACTTTTGGCCAGTGCCGCCGTATGCGCCTCCCACTGCACACTCCACTGCATTTTCCAGGTCTGCATCATCCAGTACGATCAAGGCATTTTTGCTCCCCATCTCCAACTGACACTTCACCAGATTGACGGCCGTGGCTGCGGCGACTTTGCGGCCCGTTTCCAAAGAGCCTGTAAACGTGAGCGCATTGATGGCGCGGGAGTGGATGAGAGCATCGCCCACTTCGGAGCCGGGGCCCATGACCAGGTTGAAGGTGCCTGCGGGCAGATTCTGGCGTGAGATAATTTCTGTTAATGCCCAGGCAGAAGCAGGTACCTGGTTCGCAGGCTTCCACACAATGGCGTTGCCAAAGGCAAGAGCAGGAGCAATTTTCCATGCGCCGGTAGCGATAGGAAAGTTCCATGGCGTGATGATTGCTACCACGCCAACGGGCTCCCGGCGGGTTTCAATTTCTATCCCAACGCGAACTGAATCTGCGGTTTCCCCCATCTGGCGCAGTACTTCTGCCGCGTAGTAGTGAAAGAACTGACCTGAGCGGTATGTTTCTCCAATACCTTCAGCTAAGGTCTTGCCTTCTTCGCGAGCGAGAATTTCACCGATTTCATCCTTGCGGGCGATGAGCTCGTCACCGATCGCCATCAGTACGGCGTAGCGTTGCTCTAAACCGCTTTTTTGCCATTCCTGCTGACCTTGTTGGGCCGCAATAATGGCGGCTTCGGCTTGTGCTCTGTCTGCTTGCGCGTAGTGGCCAATCACATCTTTGACATTGGCAGGGCTAATGTTGGCTATGCTGCCTTGATTGCCATCTACCCAGTGGTTGGCAATGTAATTACGAAAAACTGAACCGGACATTTGAACCTCCCTAGTGGATAGGGAACTATGTTAGGCTCTGTTGTTTAATAATAAAAATTAACAATTTCTATCTTTTGATAAGTCGTTTTTATATTGAATGTGGGTGCGCCATGCTGCCGGAATTTAGGATTGCTCAATTACGTCATTTTGTGTGGGTGGCAGAGCTGAAACGGTTTCATGCGGCTGCCGACAAGGCGCGCCGTACCCAGCCTGCAATCTCGCTATCGATACGTGACCTAGAAAATAAGCTGGGAGAGCTGTTATTTGAAAAGCGTAATACCAAGACAGCAAAGGCCGAGCTAACACCTTTTGGCAAGCACTTTCTGTCCAAAGCAAAAGAACTCATCGCGCATCACGATAGGGTGTCGCACGAGATGATGCTGATGGCTAAATACAAAACTGGACATTTGAGGCTGGCGTCTGTGCCTTCAATTGCAAGTCAGGTATTGCCCGCACTGCTGGAGCGTTTCCTTGAACAAGCTCCTGAGCTACATGTGAGCTTTTTTGACGATAGTTCAGATGCTGTACTCAAAATGGTAGAGATGCAGCAGGTGGATTTTGGTATTTGTCACCTGTTTCATGAGCATGAGCATTACGACAAAGTGTTCACGCAGATATGGGAGGATCAGATTGGTGTCGTGTGTCCGGTCAATCATCCTCTAGCGAAAAAAGAGACCTTGCATTGGAAAGAACTCTGTCAACATCGATTGATTGCCAATGGTACTTCGAGGTTGTTGGAGGATAGCGAGGCCAGGCCCTTGTTGGAGCTATCACAGTTTTATGTGTCAAATATGATCTCGTTGATAGCAATGCTGGAAGCGGGTTTTGCGGTAACAACGCTGCCTCGGTATGCCTTTCCCCGCGAGAGCCAAACGTTGCGTTTTATCCCGCTCTCGACGCCCACCGTAGTACGCAGGATTGGGATTGTGACGCTACGGGAGAAGTCACTGTCCCCTGCTGCTCAAGCGATGGTGGACTTTATTTTGCAGCAAACCCGTCAAAGCATATAAAAGGGGATAGGCTGCCCGGTGGGCTCCGGGCTCTGCCTGATTTGCCTTTGCGTGTCTCGCCAAGCCTGTCGGCTTTACCACTGCCCAAAAAACACGCCTGCCTTTTTATAGGCATTGGTGCCGCGTTCGACTTCTTCTTCTGTGACCGTGGTACGGCGTTTCAGACTGGTGAACCATTGCAGCAAGCGTTCCCGGCATTGCTCCCGTATGTGCTCATGGTCGGCAGAGCGGCCCAGGTCGTTGAACTGTTCTGGGTCTGCGTGCAAATCATAAAGCTGTTCAGGCTCGTCCAGCCAATACACATAGCGCCAACGGTCGCTGCGCAGGGACCAGGCTCTGGCATTGGACGGTGACTTGTCACGTAGCACGCGCGCCAGTCGATAGCTGTAATCCAGCTCGGAAAACACGCAGTCGCGCCAAGAAGGGTGTGCGCCGTGTAGCAGGGGCAGCAGGTCTCGTCCCTCAATGCGGTGCGAGGCCGGTGGCAGGCCCAGCCAGGAGAGCATGGTGGGAAGCACATCTACGGCTTCGACCATTCTGTTATCGACGGTTCCACGCGTAGCGTCCGCTTCTGGAGACGGATCGTAGACGATGAAAGGCACGCGTTGCACGGTGTCGTAGAACAGTTCTTTCTCGCCCAGCCAATGATCACCCAGGAAGTCCCCGTGATCGGCGGTAAAGATGATCAGGGTGTTGTCCATCAGGCCATTGCGGGACATGAAGTCGAACAAGCGACCCAGGTGGTCGTCCAGTTGGGTGATCAGTCCCTGGTAGGCGGGTCGGACGGTCTCCACGCAGGTGTCACTGGCAAAGCTGACGCATTCTTCTTGTTGGCGGTAGGCCTCTAGCACAGGGTGTGCGTTGTTGCGTTCGGCCTCGTTGCGGACCACGGGCAGGCATTGATCTGCGCTGTACATATCGTGGTAGGGCGCGGGGGCAATATAGGGCCAATGGGGTTTGACGTAGCTCAGGTGCAGGACCCAGGGTTCGTCCCCCATGCGTTCCATGAAGGACAGGGCCTGATCCGTCATATAGGCGGTTTCCGAGTGCTTTTCTTCCACCAGAGAGGGGTAGCAGGCATTGCGCATATGCCAGCCACTGACCGCTTCTCCATTCGGGCTGCGTGCGGAGATGACAAAGTCTGTCCACGGGTCATCGGACTGGTAGCCGTGGCGTCGCAGGTAGGCGGGGTAGCCGCTTTCTTCGCCCGGCTCGTGGTGGCCGTCGTAGCGGTCTATTTCTTCAAAGCCACCTGTTTTCAGCAGGCGGGCCAGTTCGCTGCCGCCGTCCAGTGCCAGTCGTTCCAGCCCTTTATGGTCGACCATGATGTGGGTTTTACCCGCCAGCACCAGCTTGTGCCCACCGGCGCGCAAGTACTCGCCCATGGTGACCTCGCCTACTGATAAGGGCACGCGGTTCCAGGTGGCACCGTGGGTAGAGGGGTAGCGGCCTGTGTAGTAGCTCATGCGGGATGGGCCGCAAACGCCAGAGTTAACGAAAGCGCGGTCAAAACGCACCCCTTTGGCGGCCAGGGCATCCAGATTGGGGGTGCGAATATGAGGGTGCCCGTAGCAGGCTAGGTGATCCGCGCGTAGCTGATCGGCCATGATGAACAGGACGTTCTTGCGTTGTGTCATGTGGTTTGTGTTGCTGATTTATTGTGTGACTTTGAAGCCGGAGGCTTGAATAACGGGCGCCCATTGTTGGCGGAACTGTTCAATGCGGACACGGGTTTCTTCTGCATCGGCAGATACAGGGATCAATTCATTTTTTAGCAATGTCTCTTGCAGGGCCGGGTCGCTGGTGACCTCTTTGATCGCCAGGCCCAGTTGGGTCACTTTGTCGGCTGGCATGGAGGCGGGGGCGAAGAAAGCATTCCAGCCTGAGGCTTCCAGCTCAACACCCGACTGTTTTAGGGTAGGGACGTCTGGCAGGGCGGTTTCACGCTCGCTGCCGGAGGTGGCCAGGATGCGGATGCGTTTGCCTTGGTGCTGGGCGGTCAGCACATCCAGCGTATCAATGGCCACGGGCAAAATGCCGCCGATCAGGTCGGTAATGACGGGGGCCGAGCCACGGTAGCCAATAATCTCGCCTTTGGAGCCAATTTGCTGGGACAGCATCAGGCCAAAGAAGTGGGGTAGGCTGCCAGTGGCGGGAACGCCGATATTGAAAGCACCGGGGTGCTCTTTGGCCCAGGTGATCAGTTGGTCCATGGTTTTAATGTCGCTGTCCGCCGAGACGGCTACTCCAAAGCCGTACTCGGTCACCATGGAAACCGCTTGAAAGTCGCTGTCGGGCTTGTATGGGATGTCGTTGAAAACCAAGGGGGCGACCACCATGATGGCGGGATTGGCCAGGATCAGCACATTTTTGTCTGCCGCTGTGTTTTTGACATACTGGGCGGCAATCCGGCCGCCCGCGCCGGTTTTGTTCTCGACCACAACGGGGATGCCGAGTTTTTGGTGCAGACTGTCTGACACAATACGTGCAGCCCGATCCGAGGCGCCTCCGGGTGCATAAGGGACAACGACGGTCAGGTTTTCAATGGGGGTGGCTGCGTGGGATAAGCCAGTGAACAACAGCCCTGACAGCAGACAGCTTGTTAGCGTGGTGCGAAGGTGGTTCTTGGTCATGATTTGTCTCCTTTTTTTGATTTCTATCAGTTTTTACCGCAGCTTACCAAGGGGGCGGATAGTTGTTCTAATCAAGTATCTTTAAGGCTAAAGGTCTTTCTATGGTCAGCTCCTATACGTCCTCTTCTACCTTGGCAAGTACGGCAGACGGTACTCCGGCACCGACGTTGCCGGCCATGATGATGTTCCGGTTGTATCGGGCCTGGTCTGCTGGCAACCCGATTTTTATTCGCTTGTGCGAGGGGCGCTTCAATATCACGCGCCGGGAATGGCGCATTCTGGCTATCGCCAGCATGCACCCCGCCTTGACGGGCACAGCCTTGGCGGAGGCAGTCTCGCTGGATACGGCCCGCTGTTCCCGGGCGGTCAGCTCTCTGTGTGAAAAGGGCTTGTTAAAGCGCACGCGCGATACCAAAGACACGCGTGTGGTGCATGTCTCGGTCACGGAATTGGGCATGCAGCGTTACAAGGAGGTCATGCCGATTGTGGCCTCCTTGAACGAGGAAATCTTCCAGGATTTGAGCGCCGCAGAAATGGCGGCCCTGAGCAGCATGCTGGACCGGATTAGCAGTCGGGCGGCTTTAATGCTGGAAGGTGATGTGGTGAAGGAACGGGCCCGTCGGAACCGATAAGTTGGTCTGCGCACCGGCTTATGACTTTTGTTTCTGATTGCTTCGGGAGCGAGAGTGCAGCACTATGGCCCGAAAGGAGCGAGGAGAGGCAAACATGGCTGGCAAAACCATTCTTATCCAGCACAGACAAGAGCAGATTCAGGCACAGGATCATCACACCATTTTGCAGGCTGCGCTGGAGCGCGGGATTTCTTATCCCCACGGCTGCAAGACGGGCGTGTGTGGCGGCTGCAAGACGCGCCTGGTCAAAGGGCAGGTGGAGATGATGGAGTACTCTCGCTTTGCGCTGACCGAGGAACAAAAGGCCAGGGGCTTGATTCTGGCCTGTAGAGCGGTTCCTCAAACCGATGTGACGGTGGGCTGGATAGGGACGGATGATGTTCGGGGTTTGATCCCGTCCCGGGAACTGACGGGCACCGTGTCCTGTATCAAGGATCTGACCCACGATATCCGGCTGGTGCGAATACGTTTGGATGGTCAGGAACCGTTGATTTTCTTTGCGGGGCAGTACGCGGATATCAAGTTTGGGCAGGCTCCGGTGCGCAGTTATTCCATGGCCAATCCTCCGGGGGCGCCAGAGCTGGATTTTTACGTGCGCCGCGTGCCGCGTGGGGTGGCTTCGGCCTATGTACATACGGTCTTGCAGCAAGGTGAGCCGGTCAGCCTGACGGTGCCGCTAGGCTCATCCTATCTGCGCGATGGCTATGGCGGGCCGATGCTTTGTATGGCCGGTGGAACGGGCCTGGCACCGATCAAGTCGATTGTGGAAACCGCATTGGGCTGGGGCATGAGTCAGCCTATCCATGTGTATTTTGGGGTGCGGGAGCGGCGGGACTTGTACTGCGAGGACGAGTTCAAGGCCTTGCAGGAACGTTATGCCAATCTGCGTTTTACGCCTGTGCTGTCGGGGATGCCGGTGGCACCGTACCGAAGGGGCATGGTGACTGAAGCGGTGGGCCAGGACCTGCCTGATCTGAATGGCTGGAAGGTGTATGTGGCAGGGTCACCCTCCATGGTGGATGAGGCTGTCGGTATGGTGCTCAAGCGCGGCGTGAAGGTGCAGAACCTGCATGTGGATGTGTTTTTTACGCCTTGAGCAGGCCACGTCTGCATAGCCGCGCCTGTGGCGATTGTTTACTATCGAGCCTTACGCGTTTCAACTCTTGTTTTATCCCATCATCTGCATTGAATACTGTGCCTGACTCCTCCCTGCCTGACGGCTGCATGTTTCGTCCCCTTCAAGAATCCGAACTGAACCTGCTGTGGTCCATAGACCGTAGCGAGCGAATTGACGGCTTGTACGAGTTGCGTAATGGCGTGTTGCACAAGCAAGCGGCTGATATTGATCTGCGCGGTTGGCCGGAAGGCGACCCGGAGAAATATCACCCTGAACATGAGGACGCCTTTCATCGCGGCTCCTGGTTCATGGGTGTATTCAAGGGTGATACCTTGCTGGCTGCCGTGGGTCTGGACAGCTTGCCTTTAGGGCCACAAGGCGACTGGCGTCAGCTATTTTTCCTGCATGTCAGCCACTCCTTGCGTGGGCAGGGCATGGGCGTATGGCTGCTGGATCAGGCCAAGAAACAGGCTGTGGCATGGGGCGCGAAGGCGGTCTATGCCTCGGCCACGCCTTCAGTGAATACGGTGGATTTTTATAGGGCGCATGGTTTTGGCATTGCGCCAGAGCCTGACCCCCGCTTATTTGAACTAGACCCGGAAGATATCCATCTGCTGTGTTTGCTGGATTAGAGGCTTAGCCTCTTCTTTTGGAAAGAAAAAGGCCTTGCTTGCGCTGCTATCGCGCAGCAAGGCCCTTTCATCACACTCAGGCTTTCAGCTTAGAAATCCATTGTTGCCGACAGCATGAAGGTGCGTGGTGCGCCCACGGCCAGGCTGGTGAAGTGTGGCTTGGCCCAGTAAGCCTTGTTCGCTACGTTATTCACCGTGGCCCGCAAGGTCAGCGGACGGCCGGCGATCTTGGTGCGATAGCGTGCGCCCAGATCAAACACGGTATGGCCGGGAATGGACAGGGAGTTGTCCGCGCTCAGGTATTGCTTGGACGAGGTGGTGGCGTTGGCCATCACGGTCAGACCTTGCAAGTTGGGTACATCCCATTCCACGCCCAGCTTGGCTTGCCACTTGGGCAGTCCGGTGGCCTGGCGGCCTTGTTCTGACGGCTTGGCGGCTTTGGTGATTTCTGGGTTGGAGTAAGCCACGCCACCCATTAAGCGTACCCCTTCCACGGGAGAGCCGAAAAAGCCCCATTCAATGCCCCGGTTGCGTTGCTCGCCACCAAAGGAAAACACGTTGGTGAATGGGTCGGTGTAGCTGCTGGGGCGCTTGATTTCGTACAAGGCCAGGGTGTGGGCAAAGTCACCCAGATCCAGTTTCAGGCCCACTTCTTTTTGTTTGGTTTTGAAGGGGGCGAAGACTTGACCTGCATTGGCGGCGGTATTGGGCGCAATGGCGCCTTGGGACAAGCCTTCGATGTAGTTGGCATAGACCGATACCTGGTCTGTCGCTTTCACCAGGAGGGCGACAGCGGGAGTAGTCGCACTTTCTTTGTAGCGTTCGCCTGTACGCTGACCAGTGGCACCGTTAAAGCTCTCGTTGATCACTTGCTGACGGCGTGCGCCCAGTGTCACTTGTACGCGGTCATCGGCAAAGGACAGGGTGTCGGCAAAGCCGATGCTCTTCAAGCGGGTTTTAGTCGTGCTGATCAGCGGGATATTGTTGGGCAGCGATGGCTCAGGACCCCAGACCGGATCATAGATATTGGTCACCCATGCGCTGGGCAGCAGGTTGCGGAAGCCGCTCAGGTCGTAGTCTTCGTTGTACTGCGTGGCGTTGATGGCAAATTGGTGGCTGACCGGGCCAGTTTGCAATTTACCCATCAGGCCCACTTCAGCGGTTTTACGCCGCATCTCGTCGGCCACGCCGCTGAAGTTGATCCTGAAGTCGCCCGCGTTATTGATGACCTGACCAGCGCCCATATTGGAGCTGAATTTGGTGCGGCTGATACCGGCGGCTGCGTAAGCGGTGAATTGATCGTTCAGATCGAATTCGCCACGGATCATGGCACCCTTGTCCGTGGTGTCATAAAAAGCCCAAGGCGGGTTCCACGACACATCGGGCTTGGGTGGTTTGGGCAGTTCTACACCGGGATTCAAGGTCAGGCCGCGTGTCAGGCCGTAGGCGCGGTCTTTGCTGTGAAACAGGTCGGCAGACAGTCGCACACGTTCGCCACGCCAGTCCAGGCCCAGAGAGGTTTGCGTAATTTTCTTGTCTTGGTCTTTGATGGCAATGTCGCCATCGCGGTAGGCCGCGTTCAGGCGTATACCGAACTGCTTGTCCTCGCCAAATCGACGGCCCAGGTCCACGTGGCCACCAAAGTGCGAGTCGGACATATAGCTGCCTGTGACGCGAAACAGGGGATCGTCGCCTGCGCGTTTGGTGACCAGGTTGACGGCACCGCCTGCCGAGCCTTTGGGCGGCATGCCGTTGAGCAGGGCGGAAGGGCCTTTCAGCACCTCGACGCGCTCGTAGGCTTCGGGCGAGTTGCGGTAGTAGCCGCCCATCCCGGCCAGGCCGTTGACGGTGACATCGCCCACATCGGAGCGGAAGCCACGGATGGAGTAGCTTTCGTTGCTCTCGCCTGCAATGCCGCTCATGAAGACGCTGGGGTCGGTTTTGGCGATTACTTCACTGATGTCACGCGCCTGCTGGTCGGCCATGTATTGCTCGGTATAGCTGATGGTGTTGAAGGGCGTTTCCATGAAGTCTTTGGTGCCCAGCAAACCGACGCGTCCGCCGGTAGCGACTTGTCCGCCTGCATAGCTCTCGACAGTCTTGTCACGCTGACCTTTGACGGTAACGGACGGCAGGGTGACGACTTCATCAGCTTGGCCAGCCGTACGGTTTTGTGCCTGTGCAGGCGAGGCCATCAAGACCAGCGCGCTGGCTCCCAAACCCAGGAGTAGCGCCATTTGCACGGCACTGAAGGTGCGGTTCAGGGCAAAGCCGGAGCGGCTGGAATTGATGCTTTTGCGTATCGAGGGCGCAAACGTCCCATTGTGGCGTGGTGTGTACATGCCAGTTTCCTTTATGTAGCGGGGGTGTTTCTTTTGCTTAGTTAAGGCAAATAGAAATTGGATTGAGTCGCGTTACTTTCTATTTGCCCGTGTAAAAACCTTCAGATCATGGGTGTTGGTAGGCCTTGAGCACATCATCAATAATCAGTTTCAGCGAGGTGACACTGGCAGCCGTCACGTACCAGGCCTCGGCATTGGCAAACACCACGCGGCCGTTTTGCCAGGCTTTGGTTTCACGCAGCAGCGGGTTGCTCAGGCTGTCGGCATCCAGGGCGGGGCGGCGCTCCATCACGGCAGTGCGGTCGATGACGTAAATAATGTCCGGATTGGCTTCCTGGATGAACTCGCTGGACACGGGTTGTCCGTGCAGGCCGGTTTCTACCGTTGGGCTGGCAGGCTGTACGCCCAGCGCGTTGAAGACAAAACCGTAGCGGGACTGCACTCCGAAGGAGCTGAACGAGCCGTTGTTATGCAGAACAATCAGGGCTTTTTCGAGGCGATCCTGGGTGATTTGCTTGGCCTGGGTGACTTGGGCATCCAGCTCGGCCACTTTTTGTTTGGCAAGCTCTTCTTTCTTGAAGATCGAGCCCAGAGTCAGCAGGTGGTTCTTGACGACTTCAATATGGTTGACCTGGCTATCGCGGTAATCCACATCAAAGTGAATGGTAGGGGCGATCTGGCTCAGTTCCTTGTAGTGATTGGCCTGCAAGGAGGTGATCAGAATCAGGTCCGGTTTGGCGGCATAAACCTGCTCCACATTGGGCTGCACAATGGCGCCGGTGTCCTGGATTTCAGGGGCATTTTTATATTTTTCCAGGAAGGCCGGGATGAAGTCTTTGGGCATGCCTACAACCGGGACCCCCAAGGCATCCAGAAAATCCACTTCGTTCATGTCCAGCGCCACGACGCGTTGTGGCAGTTTTTCTATGCGTGTGGAGCCCAGCTTGTGCTCGACTACGATGGGCTCATAGCGGGCACTGGTTTCAGGGCTGACGGCGGCTTGTGGTGCCGGGGTTTCCGCCGCTGCCTGGGTCTTTTTCTCGCAGCCTTGCAAGGCAAAGCTGGCGGCCACAAACAGGGCTATCAGCCCGTATCTGTGTTTGGTGATCATGCTCGTTCTCCTGATGGGGTGAAGTAATTGCACAGGCGGCCACGCTCGCTGTACGTAATCTCGAAATCCAGACCATAAAGTTCGGCCAGCCGTGCTTCGGTGACGACCTCGGACACCGGACCTGCGCAATACAGGGCACCGTTTTTCATGGCCACAATGTGATCGGAATAGTTGGCGGCAAAGTTGATGTCATGCACCACCAGAATCACGGTGCGGCCGTACTCGTCACAGAGCCGTCGCAAGGCGCGCATGATCTGCACGGCGTGCTTGATGTCCAGATTGTTCAGCGGCTCATCCAATAGCAAGTAATCCGTTTGCTGGGCAATGGTCATGGCCAGAAAAGCCATCTGCCGCTGGCCACCACTTAGCTCGTCCAGATAGGACTGGCGCAAGGGTTCCAGCGATAGAAACTGAATGGCGTCGGAGATGGCTTGTTGATCTGCATCCGTCAGCGCGCCCCGGCTATAGGGGAAGCGGCCAAAGGCGACCAGTTCTTCTACGGTCAGGCGCAAATTGAAATCAGGAGATTGGCGCAAGGTGGCTACCCGGCGTGCATAGTCGGCAATACGTATATCCGCAATGTTGCGGCCGTCCAGTTGGATCTGGCCTTCGTCGGCTTCCAGCAAGCGGGCGATACTCATCAGCAAGGTGGTTTTACCGGCCCCATTGGGGCCGATCAGGGAACTGAGCTGTCCGCCAGGAAACTGCGTGCTGACTTTGGAAAGTACGGTCTTGTTCTTGTAGTGTTTGGAGAGCTGATTGATCGTAATCATGCAGTGCCTCGGGTACGAACCATCAGTCCCAGGAAGTACGCGCCACACACCAGGTTGACGAGTATCCCGACGGTCGTGCGGTAATTGAAAATGTGTTCCACCGCTATCTGTGCCAGCAAAAACACGATGATGGCAATGGCGCAGCCTAGCGGCAGCGTAAGTCTGTGCCGGAAGCTGCGGGCCAGCGCATAGCTGGTGTTGGCCACGAAAATCCCCATGAAGGCAGTGGGCCCGAGCAGACTGGTGGAAATGGCGACCAGGGCAGCAATCAGGGCCAACTGGATGCGCACGGTACGGCGGTAATCGACACCCAAAGAAATGGCTTGTTCGCGGCCTAAAGACAGCACGTCCAGTGTGGGCAAGCTGCGCAGGCTGCCCAGGCAAATGCCACCCACCAGAATCGCGGACACCAGCAATTGCAAAGGCTCAGCCCGGTTAAAGGAGGCTTGGCTAAAGCCCAGCAGAATGGAGAACTCGCCGGGGCTGATTTTCAACTGCACAAACTGGGTGAAGGTGCTGATGATCATGGTCAGTACCAGCCCCATCAGCAGCAGGAAATACACATTGTTCTTGCCCTGGCGAAACAGCCAGTGATGGATAGCCAGCGAGTAAGCCAGCATCAGCATAATGGACAGCATCACATTGCCATTGGCCCCCAGCATCACCAGGCTTTGTGTACCCAAGAGCAATATCAGCAGGGACTGGAACAGCAGGTAAACCGCTTCGTATCCCATGATGGCGGGCGTCAGAATCCGGTTGCCGGTCATGGTCTGGAAAATAATCGAGGACCAGGCAATGCAGATGCCGCCAATGACCATAGCCGCCAAGCGGTTCAGGCGTTTGGGGATGATGTAGTCCCAGTCCAGGCCGGAGCGATAGAACACAAAGCTCAGTGCCAGCACCAGCAATAGTATCCAGACCAGATGCTGCCGTTTCATCGGTTCCTCCAGAAGATCAGGAACAGAAACAGCACACCACCCACGCCACCGGCGGTCAGGCCGATGGGGACTTCAAACGGGTAGATAATGAGGCGGCCCAGAATGTCGCAAGCCAGCAGCAGGCTGGCACCGCCCAGCGCCACAATGGGCAAGGTACGGCCCAGGTTGTCGCCGTAGCGCAGTGCCACCAGATTGGGGATGACCAGGCCGATAAAAGGGATGGCCCCTACGGTAATGACCGTGGCCGAGACGGTAATCGCGACCAGTATCAAACCCAGGGCGACAGTGGCGGAATAGTTCAGGCCCAGACTGGTGGCCATGCCTTCGCCCATGCCCAGAACGGTAAAGCGATGCGCGTACAGATAGGTGAGCAGCACAATGGGCAGAATCAGATAAATGATCTCGTAGTTGCCCTGCACGATCTTGGAGAAGTCGCCCAGCATCCAGCCCTGCATGCTTTGCAAAATCTGGTGCTGATAGGCATAAAACTCGGCAATGGCGCTGAGCACGCCGCCGTACATCAGACCAATCACCGGCACCAGCACGGTGTTCTTGAAGCGGATACGGCGCACCACGGCGATGAAGATCAGGCTGGAGGCAAAGCAGAACAAGAGGGCAAACAGCAGCTTGCCCAGAGTGCCGCTGCTGGGAGCCAGAGTCAGGGCGATCAGAATGCCCAGCTTGGCGGCATCCAGCCCGCCCGAGGTGGCTGGCTCCACAAATTTATTGCGCACAATGTGCTGCAAGATCACCCCGCAGACGGACAGGCCGATGCCGCTCAAGACCAGCGCCGCCAGACGGGGCAGGCGGCTGGCGGTCAGTGTCAGCCAGGCGTCGCCTGAAAAGCTCCATAGCTGTGCCCAGTTGATTTGCCGTGCGCCTATCAACAAGGACAGGCTGCACAGCATCAGGAACAAGAGCACAAAAGATCTAGCTTGCATTACACACCGTTATTCTGGGCTGCGGTGGCAATACGCCAGCCTTTGGCGGCATGACGCTGGTTCAGAAAGTGGGCGTAGCGGCCTTGGCTTTCGCGCAGTTGGGCTGGCGGGCCTTGTTCGATAATCTGGCCGTTTTCCAGCACTACGATCTGATCGGCCATGGCGACGGTAGAGAGCTGGTGGGCAATCACGATCAGGGTGCGTTTGCCCCGCAGACGGGCCAATGCCTGGGCAATGGCAGCCTGGTTTTCGGCATCCAGTGCGGCAGTGGCTTCGTCCACCAGCAAAATGGGGGCGTTCTTGATCAGGGCGCGGGCAATGGCGATGCGTTGACGCTCGCCACCGGACAGACGGGCCCCGCCTTCGCCTACCGTGGTGTTCAAACCTTCTGGTAGACGGGCGATGATTTCGCTGACACCGGCTTGTTTCACCGCTTCCATCAGTTCGGCCTCGGTTGCATCCGGTTTGCCCAGGCGGATGTTCTCGGCAATGCTGCCTGCGAACAGATAATCGTCCTGGAAAATCTGGCTGATTTGTGTGGCCAGTACCGGGCTGCTGATCTGGCGTACATCCACGCCACCGATGGAGACACTGCCCTGGCTGACATCAAAGAAGCGGGCAATCAGCCGGGCCAGGGTGGTTTTGCCCGAGCCGGATTCCCCGATCAAGGCCACCATGCTGCCTGCTGCAATGCTCAGGCTGATGCCGTTCAGTACATCCGGTTTGTCGGCGGCATAGCGGAAATGCACATTGCTCAGCGCAATCGAGCCGTCGCTTGGGGTTTGGGGCGAGGCGGGTTCGGGCAGGGGCTGGACGGCAAACAGTTCCTGAATGGCATCCAGTTGGCCGCGTGCACCGCGTAGCACTTCACTGTAGCTGGCTACTTCCAGCAAGGAGTCGATATAGCGTGCGCTCAGCAGCAAGGACACGATGACGGCGATGACTTCTGCACTGCTCATGCCCAGGCCTGTACGGTTGTTCAGCCAAAGCGTGGCGGTAATCAGCAGGGCAGCGAAGGCTGCTTGCACCGCCCAGGCATTGAGCACCGCCGAGGCCGTGGATTGCCAGATCAGTTTCTTGCCCGCCTGGTGCTGGTGCTCAATGGCTTCTTCCAGCAGGCGTGTACCACCGCCTTCACCATTGAAGGCGCGCAGCACGGATTGGGCTTGGGCAAACTCCACCACACGCTGGCTGGCATGGGCGAAATGAGCCTGGAAGGCATCATCGGCCTTGCGTCCCAAATGGGCGGTCAGGGCCAAGACAGCGGCCAGCAAAGGCAAGACGATCAAGGCAGTTAGCCCTAGCGGCCAATGCAGAATGAACAGCGCCACGACCAGCACAAGCGGCGTCACAACTCCGGCGATCAGTGGGGTGAAGACGTGTGCAGGCAATTGGGCCACCGACATCATGCCCTGGGTGACGATGTGCCCCAGCCGCGCGGTGTTTTGAGCGGAGAACCAGCCGACGGGCAGTTGGGCGATATGTTCGCCCAGACGATGACGGCCACCTTGCAGGATGGCGGCTCCCACATTCACACCGGCTTGCTCCACATGGCGACGCCATGCCCAGCAGATGGCCACGCCTAGCAGCAAGATGAGCAGCCAGCCGCCTGCCTGTTTGGGTTCGCCATTGAGCAGATGAGTGAAAACGGGGACCAAGGTGGTCATGGTCAGGCCGCACAGCAGGCCGTATAGCACTGCCATCCAGCTATAGCGACGGAAAATGGGGGCATCCGTACCCAGCAACTGAATCAGGGTCTTTAGCATGATGTGTCCTTGGAAGGATTGTCGTAGCCACCCAGGGTCCAGAGCCGTGCGTAACGGCCTTGCTCAGCCAGCAGGCTGGCGTGATGGCCTTGCTCCACAATGGCACCGTCTTCCAGCACCAGAATGTGATCGGCGTGCATGATGGTGTCCAGACGATGAGCAATGACCAGCAAGGTACGACCTTGTGCAAAGCGCGACAGCGCATCCTGAATGGCGACTTCATTGCTGGCGTCGGCGGCGGCGGTGGCTTCGTCCAGCACCAGAATCGGCGGATCAAGCAGAACAGCGCGGGCAATGCTGACGCGCTGACGTTCGCCACCGGATAGTTGGGCGTCTTCACCCACGACAGAGTCGTAGCCACGAGGCAGGCTCAAGATGCGGTCGTGAATATTGGCGGCGCGGGCGGCGTCTTCAATCTCTTGCTGACTGGCGGATGGACGGCCCAGCGCAATGTTCTCGCGCACGCTGGCATTGATCAGGCGCACTTCCTGCAGTACAAAACCAATGCGGCGGTACAACTGGGTGGATTCAATCTGGCGCAGATCTGCACCGCCCAGGGTGATACGGCCTTCGCTGGGGTCAAAGAAGCGCAGCAGCAGGCGAGCGATGGTGGATTTGCCAGAACCGGAGGAACCCACAATGGCGGTGACCGTGCCCGGTTCCAGGGTGAAGCTGATATTGCTCAGTGCCTGATGGCTTTCGTCATAGGCATAGCTGACGTTTTCGACCCGCACTTCCTGATTTGCGGGGACTTGTTGCTGATCGGTGGTCAGCGTTTCCAGCACGGGAGTTTTCATCAAGGCTTGCACGCGCTGTGCGGCACCTGTTGCGCCGCCCAGATCGTGCAGCAAGGTGTGCAGCAAAAGCAGGGGGGCGCAAATGCCGGGGGCTACCAGGGCGAAGGGCAGGATATCGACGGGCGCCATCCAGTCCAGATAACTGAACAGGGCACCGAAAATCAGCACTACACCCAGAACGGTGACGGGGGCGATCATGGCGTGTGCATGGGCCATGCGGGCCACCAGTGGGCGGGCAAAGTTCAGAAAGGCGTCGGCAAAGCCATCCACGGCCTTGCTATAGCCGCCATGTGCTTGCCCATTGGAACCAAAGGCTTTGACCACAGGAATGCCGCTGACAAACTCCACGGTGGCGCTGTTCAGACGGCCCAGTTTCGCAACAAAGCCCTGCATGTGCGCGTTGCTGGCTTTCATGGCGTGGCGCAAAAACAGGAAGAAGCCGGGGAAGGGCAGCAACGCCACAATCGCCATGCGCCAGTCCATGAAAAACAGGTACAGCACCGAGATCGCAATGGCACCAACAGCGCGCCCTACCGAGGTGTAGAAGTGGGCGGTCAGGCTGTGCAGGGTGGCAATGTCATCCTGCATGGCTTGCTTCACTTCGCCTGAAGCCTGGCCGGTAAACCAGCCCAGTGGCACTTTGGCCAGTCGTTGGGCCGCGCTCAGACGCAGGCCGCGTGTCAGTTGGTTGTCGGCCAGATGGGCCAGCAGCTCGCCTGCCGAGATCAGGGCCAGGCCTGCAAACATGCTGATGATGCTAAAGAGCACCGTCCAGCCTATATCGCCTTGCAGTTCGCCAGACGGGGTATTGCCCAACGCCAGCGTGGCGATGTGGGCGACTCCTGCCAAAGGCACCAGGGTCAGCATGGAACCCAAAGCCGCCAGAACGGCGGCAACAAGCAGACGCGAGCGTATGGAGCTGAGGATCTGGCTGATGGGGCCAGGCTCTTTACGCACGTCCGTAGCAGTTTCACGAGTGGTCATGAGCGTTACATACTCAGAAATTCAACGTAAGAGGCATGATTTCTGCGGGGTGTGGATCAGTGTTCGGGCGGGTGGCGGCTCAGATCCGACACCTTCATTGCTTATCCAAAAGCCGTAGAAACCGGCTCTTCACGATAGGGTATTGAGAATCATTATCGGTAATGTAATCTAAATTTTGAATTAGTGGAACCTATTAAACTAAATAGGAGAGGCGACAGAATACTTTTGTGTCGTGGTTGTCACACGACGCAAAAAAAGCCCGCCAAGTAAAACTTGGGGGCCTCTTGGTCTACATGGTGGTTTATGGAAGGGGCACTGCGCTGCAAACAAGGCAATGGTGTGCAGCCGGTGAGTGCTTTCAAGAAAGACGGTGTTTAGTTGTGCTTGCCGCCGCAGCACACACTCCACCACTTGCGGCGTGAGGTGTGGCCGATACCGGGGTTGAAGGTGTTGGTCGGGTCCAGTTCGCGGTAAAAGCCGGCCAGGGCAGGTTTGGCGATATACAGGTGGCCCACATTGTGCTCGGCCGGGTACTCGGCACGGCGTTCATCCAGCAGTTTCCACATGCGGTGTTCCATATCCAGAGGAGCCACGCCTTTTTTGACGATATAGTCCTGGTGGAACACGTGACACAGGAAGTGGCCGTAGTAGAGCTTGTGGACGATATCTTTTTCCATATCGTCCGGCAGTTGCTCTACCCATTCCTTGTCGTTGCGGCGCAAGGCAATGTCCAGCGCCACAATATCTTCCACGCTGTCGGGGTGCGACTCACGGTAGCGGATGGCGGCACCGGCAATGGCAAAGCGGTGCAGAAAGGCTTTGCGGCCTTCTTCGGCATCGCACTCAAAATAGGCCCCTTGTTGGCTGCCTTCAAATTGCTGAGTTAGAAATTCGCGCGTGGCCTGCGCGGTGTCGTTGGAGACGCGCAGCAGCAGGTGGTGCTCGAAGCGGTCGCGCCACTCACGCATGCGTGGGGGCAGGTGGCTGGGCAGGCGGTTCATGATTGCCTGGATGACGCGATCTGTGACGCCACGCCAGCCAAAGCGTTCAAAAAAGCCATCGACACGGCTTTTCATCGCAAAGGCGGACGGCACTTTGGCGGTACCAAAACGGTCGATCAGCAAGAAGGTGTCTTTGCCGTACTGTTCGCCAATATCGTAGGCGGTGCGATGAATGTACTCGCCCGCAATAGGTAGGCGGGGTAGGTCTGTCAGCAGGTGGCGACGGACAGCCGTCAGCTCGTTCGGGTCATTGGTGCCGATGTAGAAAACGGTGCTGGCCTCTTTGGGAAAGGTATCCAGACGCACGGCAAAAATGCACAGCTTGCCGGCCGAGCCGGAGGCTTCATACAGGCGTGAGGGGTCGGCATTGAAACGGGCCGGGGTCTGGGCGTCTACATCGCGTACATCTTCGGCGTAGCGTGGGTCGCTGGCTTTGCGCTCCGGGTCGTTGATGATGTCCGCCACACTGTATTTGCCCTGTTCCAGGCGGCTTAGAATTTCTTCCGGAGTATCCCCCAGATGAATGCCCAGGTGATTGACCAGTTGCAAGGTGCCGTCGTCCAGCACTTGCGCGTACAGCGTCAATTCCGTGTAGGCGGGGCCGCGTCGTACCAGCGCACCGCCGGAGTTGTTGCAAACACCGCCCAGCACAGACGCGCCGATACACGAAGAGCCAATCACGGAGTGGGGTTCGCGTTCCAGCGGGGCCAGGGTTTGTTCCAGACGGTCCAGTGTGGCACCGGGCAGGCAGACAACCTGCTCGCCATCGTTGATGACTTGTATGCCTTGCAGGCGCATGGTGTTCATCAGCACAATGTCGCGGTCGTAGTCGTCCCCGTCGGGGGTGGAGCCACCTGTCAGGCCGGTGTTGGCCGCTTGCATGATCACGATGCAATCGGCAGCGACGGCGGCTTGCAGGCTACGCCATTGTTCCAGCAGCGTTCCGGGTCGTACAACGGCCAGCACCTTGCCTTCACCCGTGCGATGGCCCTTGCGGTAACGACGCGTGCTGCGGTCGTCCGTCAGGACGTGGGGGGTGCCGACAATCGCGCGCAATTGCTGCAACAAATCCGCAGCGCCGGTGGAAACTGACATGGTCAAGACTCCTGTACAAGCAGCTCAGAGCTGATCTGGGCAATACTGCTGACGCTGGTCAGCGTCATGGCGACCCGAATTTCTTTTTCAATCAGGCCAAGCAGATGGTCGACGCCGGATTGTCCGGCGGCGGCCAACGCATAAATGTAGGCGCGGCCCAGCATGGCCGCATCGGCACCCAGGGCAATCATGCGTACCACGTCCAGCCCGCTGCGTATGCCAGAGTCCGCCAGAATCTTGATCTGGCCTTTGACGGCGTCGGCAATGGCAGGCAGAGCGCGGGCCGAGGACAGGACGCCATCGAGCTGGCGGCCACCGTGGTTCGAGACGATGATGCCATCGGCACCAAAACGCACCGCATCGCGGGCGTCATCGGGGTCCAGAATGCCTTTGATGACCATGGGGCCTTTCCAGAATTCGCGTATCCACTCCAGATCTTTCCAGGAAATCGAAGGGTCGAAGTTTGCGCCCAGATAGCCCATATAGTCGGCCAGGCCGGTAGGCTTGCCCAGGTAGCGCGAGATGTTGCCCAGATCGTGTGGACGGCCCAGCAGACCCACATCCCAGGCCCAGCGCGGGCGCATGACGGCCTGTGCATAGCGGCGCAGGGCGGCGTTCGGGCCGCTCATGCCCGAATGGGCATCCCGATAACGTGCGCCGGGTACAGGCATGTCCACGGTAAAGACCAGCGTGCTGCAGCCAGCAGCTTGCGCTCGTTCCAGCGCATTACGCATGAAGCCACGGTCTTTGAGTACATACAACTGAAACCACATGGGTCGTTTCAGCCGTGGGGTGACCTCTTCGATCGGACAGACTGACACGCTGGACATGGTGAAGGGAATGCCGTGCGCATCGGCCGCCTGGGCCGCTTGGACTTCGCCCCGACGCGCATACATACCGGTCAGACCTACCGGGGACAGGGCCACCGGCATGGACAGTTTCTCACCAAACAGTTCAATGCGGGTGTCCAACTGGCTCATGTCTTTCAGCACTCGCTGGCGCAGGGCGACATTAGCCAGATCATCCACATTGCGGCGCAGGGTGTGCTCGGCGTAGGCACCGCCGTCAATGTAGTGGAACAGGAAAGGAGGCAGTCGTTTTTGGGCGGCGCGCCGGTAGTCGGTCGAGGAGGAAATAATCATGGCAGGGCGGACTCTGTGAAGGTCGGGGAAAGGGTCTGCAAGCGCGCGGCACGTTCGCGGCGAGCGAGGTTTTCATCCGCCTGAATGAGCGTGTTGCGTACGTAACCAAGGTGTTCATTGACAACGTGGCGAGCACGAGCCGCATCGCCATCAATAATGGCTTTGACCAGGGCCTCGTGCTGCGCGGTCAGATGCGTGAGGGTTTCGGGCGAGTCATGCACAAACATGATGATGTCCCGGTTCTGGGTCACACTGCTGAGCACCAGATCGAACAGGCCTCGCATGACCTGAACCAGCACCAGGTTATGGGAGGCTTCGGCAACAGCCAGGTGAAACTGGGCATCGGCCCGGGCAGACTGCTCGGTGTCGCCACTTTGCTGGTAGCGAATCATTTGCTCGAAGCACTGCAGGATCTTGTCTTTGTCGTCGGGGGAGGCGCGCAGGGCGGCGTGCCAGGTGGTACTGCTTTCCAGAGCAATGCGTGCTTCCAGCACATCGTAACGGTACTGGGGATCGGACAGCATCAAGGCGGCCAGCGGATCTACAGAACGCTGCGGCCATTGGGATGTTTGGGAGGTCAGGTAGGTGCCTGAGCCAACCTGACTGCGCAAAATGCCCTGGCTGTTCAGTTGCTGAATGGCCTCGCGCAGCGAGGCACGCGACACATTCAATTGGGCTGCCAGCGTACGCTCGGCGGGCAGACGTTGCCCTGCCTTGAAATCGCTGGATTGAATCAGCGCCAGCAGTTGTTGGGCGACGTGATCAGAGAGGCGCATAGTTCTTGAAAGTAGCGAAAAGATAAATCAGCAAGGCGCGAGTCTGTGCACCTTGCTGATGAAGGATGAGGGCGGGCCCTTAGGGGATCATCCAAGGTAACACATAGGCTTGCAAGGTCGTCAGCAGGCCGACAAGAACAGCAAAGACCAGGCTGTGCTTGACGGTAAAGCGGAACAGGTCGGATTCTTTGCCAGCCAGCCCCACGGCGGCGCAGGCAATGGCAATGGATTGGGGCGAGATCATCTTGCCGGTGACGCCTCCAGTGGTATTGGCGGCCACCATCAGCACTTCAGGTAGGCCCAACTGTTGCGCCGTGGTTGCCTGCAAGGCACCAAACAAGGCGTTGGCGGACGTGTCGGAGCCGGTCAGGAACACACCAATCCAGCCCAGGAACGGTGAGAAGAAGGTGAAGGCCTTGCCCGTGTGAGCCAGTGCCAGTGCCAGGGTGGCGGACAGGCCGGAGTAGTTGGCAATAAAGGCAAAGGCCAGCACCATGCCAATCGAGTAGATGGGTACGGCCAGTTCCTTGAAGGTTTCACCCAGGGTCTCGACTGCTTTTGAGGGCTTCATGCGCAAGAAGATAATCGTGAGCAAGGCGGCAATCAGGATGGCTGTGCCGGTTGCAGACAGCCAGTTAAAGGCGTAGACCGCGCCATAAGGGGTGGCGGCGGCGACCACGGGCGGTGCTTTTTCGACCAGATTGTGCAGGAAGGGCACAGGAATATTCATGATGGTCGAAGCCAGCGGGCCATTGGCGGCAAACAGTGCTTTAAAGGGCTGAACACTCCAGATCGTGACCATGGCGGTCAGGATGATGAAGGGCGACCAGGCTTTGAGGATGCGGCCTGTCGTGAGTGCTGCCGGCGTTTGTTCGACAACCTTATCCTGGTGGGGCGAGCCTTCTTGCGTTTCAAAACGGAAGATGCGCTTGGGTTGCCACACTTTCAGGAACAAGGTCAGCACGACCAGGGAAACCAGGGCCGAGGTAATGTCTGGCAGTTCGGGGCCAATGTAGTTGGCCGTCAGGAACTGCACAATGGCAAAGGAGCCACCACCCACCAGCACCGCCGGCCAGGTTTCTTTGATGCCGCGCCAGCCGTCCATGATGGCCATGAGCCAGAACAGCACGATGATGGTCATGAAAGGGAGTTGGCGACCGGCCATCTGGCCGATTTCAAAGGGATCAATACCCGATACCTGACCGGCCACAATGATAGGAATACCCATGGCGCCGAAAGCAACTGGAGCGGTGTTCGCAATCAGGCACAGACCGGCCGCGTACAAGGGGCGGAAACCCAGGCCCGCCAGCAAGGCTGCGGTAATGGCAACGGGTGCACCAAAACCGGCCGCCCCTTCCAGGAAAGCACCAAAGCAAAAGCCCACCAGAATCAGTTGCAGACGCTGGTCAGGCGTGACGGACAGGATCGAAGCGCGAATAACGTCGAATTGGCCGGTCTTGACCGAGATCTTGTATAGAAAAACGGCGGCCACAATGATCCAGGCAATAGGCCATAGGCCATAAAAAAAACCATAGACCACGGAGGCCAGTGCCGCGGAAACCGGCATGCGATAGAAGAACAGGGCAACGCCCAGAGCCAGCAGCACCGTAATCGTGCCCGCCAGATAGCCCTTCATGCGCAACTTGGTCAGGGCCAGGAAAAAAAAGATGATTGGAATAAGGGCGATCAGTGCCGACAGCCAGATATTGCCGGTGGGATCGTATTGCTGCAGCCACGCTTGTTGCATGTTTGTTCTATCTCCGCAGGAGCAAAGGGGAGGCGCTTGTAGTGCAAGCGAACCTGAAGGTCATTGGATTGGTCTGACCATTTCTTGAGGTCATCAAGGGTAGAGCGCATTGTATCCACGGGTTTATGGGCTTGAATCTCAGTGTTTACCCTAGTTATTTAGGGATGGCTGATGTTTTTCTCTTTAAATGGTCTGACCAATTTATGGAAAATTCGTCAGAAAAATCGGCTTAGGTAGTGCCACCGTTTGGCTGCAGCCCAGGGCAATATCTGGCATAGCGTTCGTATAAGAGCTGCGTGTCGTGTCGTGTCGCAGATTGGGTTACGCGGCCGCGCGTTTCTCGACAGGGCTTGTTGGATCAGAAGCGCAAAAATAGCCTCTACTCAAAGTCAATATTGAGAATCATTACTGAAGATGTAAACTAAGCGACTAATTAGTAGGGTCTCTTAAATTAAATAAGAAACAGTGGCGCAGGAGGTGGCACCGCTGCAATTCAAAGGTCAACATAGATATGCAAACCCTTCAGGTGCCCGCGCCGCGTGGACGGCCTCCCACCATTACCCGAGCACGGATTGCGGATGCCGGTATTCAGATTGGCCTGCCCCATATCACCTTTGTGGGGGTGGCTACCGCCTTGGGTGTCAGTCAAATGGCGCTGTACAAACATGTGGGCAATCTGGAAGGGCTGAAACAACTGGTGGCTGAAGAGATTTTCAACCGCTGGCAAGTGCCTCGGGCGACAACCCCCGTTCAGGGCAGCCTGGAGGATTACTTGCAACGGTTCAGTGCGGCAACACAAGCCTTTGTGAAAGCCAATCCGGGCATTACGCCCTATGTGATTCGCAGGCTGGTGGCGACGCCTTCCATGCTGGACAAGATTCGGGAACATCAAGAACACATCGCCCAGGCTTATGGTGTGTCGTTCGAGCGTTCGCGTTATTTGATGAGCACGGTGGCCTTTCACTGTCTGGCTGTTGCCGATACCGTGTATGCGGTTGCAGGTCGTGAACCACGCGCGGCGGTGGAGCGGGTGGTAGAGGAGATTGAGATGGAAAGTATCTTGCAATCGGGGATGACCGCTCTGATTCAAGGAGCCTTGGCAAGGAGTGAGCAAGAGATTTCATCCGGCGTTTTGACACCGTTTTTAGATACGTCTGCTTTGCCTATGGCCCGGGCCCCCGAGTTTCCTTTGACCCTGGAGCAGGTCTCACAATGGCTGGATGATATGGAAACCTTGATCAAGGCGGAACAGGAGTTCGTGCTGGTTTACGACAGCCAGCCTGATCTTTCAACTCCCGGTGACCCGCAAGGGCGCAAGAAAGCGGTGCTGTGGTTGAAGGCGCATCGTGAAGGTTTTGGCCGCTATTGTCGCGGGATTGTGATGATGTGCGAAGAACCTGCTCAACGACCTGTCTTGCAGGAGATGGTGGGACCTTTGGAAAAAGTCTATCGCGTACCGGGTGGTGTGGCTTCCAGCCCGGAAGAGCTGCGTACATTCATTCAGAAATGGGTGTCGCCCAGTTAATTGCGGCACCAGCTAGCCTTCCTCTGCCGACCTGAGATTTCGCCTGCTTCTACAACCGCTGACTGTCCTTTGGGATTGCTGGCGGTTTTTTAATGGCTGCCCAGGATGAATGATGGAGTGCCTACGTGTTTTCCCGTCTAGCTCCACACCGGCATTGGCATGACAATGTCTACATTGTCATAACAATACTCAAGAGCCACAGGAGACAGTACATGAAAGATCCACATTGTCATTCCAGCAGCATCCTGGTTGAGCGGCCCGCACCTATCGCTTTTGAAATCATGTCCGATGGTATCCAGCAAGGTCAGTGGGCTTGGGGCAGTGCCAATCGTATAGAGGTGGAACCGGGCCTGTTCAAGGGTACATCGGTCTTTAGCGGTCAGGACACGTATGTGCGTCTGAATGTGGACGCAGCGCGCTTTCAGGTTGATTACGATGTCGGCACCAGCAAGGATGGCATGCAGTTTCGTAATATGTCGCGTGTCATTCCAGGAGAGGTCCTTAAGCTGGGTGCGGACAAATGTGTGGTGAGCCTGTTGACCTGGAGGCTGGCAACGCAAAGTGATGCCGCGTGGGAGCAAATCTCCTGTGTGCACGAGGCGGAAATGTTCTTGATCAAGGGATTATTGGAGCGCGCGTAAATAGATGTGGCTTGCGGGCCGACAAGCAACGGGCCCGAGGGTTGCCGAATATAGCGCACAGGGGGACAAACCAGCCGCCCTCCGTCATTAAGAAGAATGAGATCAAAGAGTGAGTACAAAGCCGCTTTATGAACAGCTTGCCGACAAGCTGACCCGTTATATCCAGAACGGTCGTCTGAAACCGGGGGACCGCTTGCCGACCGAAGCGGAGTTGGGCGAAATGTTTGGCGTCAGCCGAATTACGGTTCGTCAGGGCCTGGCGATACTGACGCGCAATGGCTTGATTGAACGTTTTGCCAGCCGAGGCACCTTTGTGCTGGAGCGCAAACAGACAGGCTCCTGGGAGCTGAGCTCCATCAATGATCTGGTGCAACTGGGCAAAGATACCACCACCAAAATTGCCAGTTGGTCTTTGGTGGCTCCTCCTGCCGAGATTGCCGAGTTCTTTGCGTCTGATGAGCCGGTCTACAAGCTGCAGGCAGTGCGCTACAAGTCGGCTGTTCCCCTGTATTTTGCAGAGAACTACTTGTTGCGCTCGATCGGCGAGCGCATCCCGGCCCAGGAGCTGGAAACACGCACCATGGTGGAGATGCTGACCTCCGTGCTGAATGTGCCCATCAAACATGCTCAAGAGGAGATCAGCATGGCCAATGCATCGGCAGAGATGGCCAAGCAGTTGTGGATCAAGGAAAACCAGGCCGTGATCGTGCAGCGTATCGACTTGTTCGACACCGATGACAAGCCGGTGCAAAGTGGCAAGGGCTGGTGGCGCAGTGAGCATTTCAAACGACGCTTCAAATTGAATTACGTTTGAAATCCGGTGTTGGTGCCAGCTCAGACCTTGCCGGTATGCTGGCTTACACCGGCAAATGCTGTCCTTTGGCCTTGATGCAGGACAGCACAATCTGCGAATGGATTTTGGTGACGCCGCGCAGTGTGTTGAGCTTGTGGACCACAAAATGAGAGAAAGTCTCGAAGTTGCGCGTGCGGATGTGCAGCATGTAGTTGGCCTGCCCGGTCACGATGTAGGCATGCAGTACTTCTTCCATGTTGGCCAGTGCCTTGCTCAGGTACTGATGCTCGCTCTCGTTGAGCTGCGCAATATTGACCTCCACAAAAGCCTCAATGGCAAACCCCAGTTTGCTGGCGCTTAAGTTGGCGCTGTAGTTTTCGATCAAGCCCTCCTGCTCCAGAATTTTCACCCGTCGGTGGCAGGAGGACGGTGAAAGGGCGACCAGGTCAGCCAGTTCCTGGTTGCTTAGCCTGCCGTTGCCCTGTAACAGGCGCAGGATTTTCAAGTCTGTCTCGTCTAGTTTCATGTTTTAGAATTATCTATGAATACGTATTTTTTAAACCGAATTTTCTTCCAAATTTAAGCATAATCTTGATTGATTTGGAATAATTTGCCAGGGCCTCGATGCTAGACTAAATGACGTAAAAAGCAGAATCGAGGAGCATGACATGATTACTTTGCAGCAATGCGAGCAGTGGGATCAGGCCGATGAGCTGGCCGCCTTTAAAGCCAAGTTTGACCTGCCGCCCAATACGATTTATCTGGATGGGAACTCCCTGGGTGCCATGCCCCGGCATGCCATGGAGCGTGCTCAGGAAGTGATCGGCCAGGAATGGCGCACCGACTTGATCAATAGCTGGAACAAGGCAGGCTGGTGGACCTTGCCGGTGCGTCTGGGCGACCAGATGTCGCCCCTGATTGGCGCTGGTCAAGGCGAAACCATCGTCAGCGACAGTACCTCTGTGAACCTGTTCAAGGTGCTGGCTGCGGCCGTCAATTTGCAAAAAGAACGCCATCCGGAAAAGAAAGTGATTCTGGCCGAGCGCGACTCTTTCCCTACGGATCTGTACATTATTGAAGGGTTTAACGCCTTCTTTGGTAAAGACTATAGGCTGGAGCTGATTGATGATCCGGCAGAGCTGCAAACTGCGGTCAACGCTGAAACGGCGGTGGTGGTGTTGTCCCATGTGAACTACCGCACGGGTTATCTGCACGATATGCAGGCGACCAACCGACTGGTGCATGAGCACCATGGTCTGGTGATCTGGGACTTGTGCCATTCGGTGGGCGCTTTGCCAATCGAGCTCAAAGACAGTGGTTCGGACTTTGCCATTGGCTGCACCTACAAGTACCTGAATGCTGGTCCGGGCGCACCGGCCCTGCTGTGGGTGAACCCCGAGCTGATGAGCCAGATCAGTCAGCCTTTGTCTGGCTGGTGGGGGCACAAGCACCCCTTTGCCATGAGTCCTTCGTACGAAGCGGCCAATGGTATCGAGCGTTTTCTGTGCGGGACTCAGCCCATTGTGTCCTTGAGTCTGGTCGCATGCGGTGTGGATGTGTTCCTGCAAACTGATTTGCAGGCCGTGCGCCGCAAGTCTTTGGCCCTGACGGACTTGTTTATTGCTCTGGTTGAGCAGGAATGTGCCGAGTTTGGCCTGCGTCTGGTGACCCCACGTGATCACCACTACCGTGGCAGCCATGTCAGCTTTGCGCACGAGCAAGGTTATGCCGCTATCCAGGCCCTGATTGCCCGGGGCGTGATTGGCGACTACCGCGAGCCCGAAGTCATGCGCTTTGGAATCACGCCTTTGTATTTGTCGTTTGTGGATATCTGGCAGGCCGTACAACACATCAAGGCCGTGTTTGCGAATCAGGAATGGGACAAGCCGGCTTACAAAACACGCTCCAAGGTGACTTGATGACGACGACAGAACAATAATCATAAGGATGAGACATGAGTCGATTTGAGCAAATTCAATCGCGTGAGGCCGGGCTGCATAAAAAACTGAGCGCCCGCCAAATGAGCATGATTGCGATCGGGGGCGCCATTGGTACCGGCTTGTTCCTGGGCAGCAAATTTGCTATTGGTTTTGCCGGCCCTGGTGTGGTGTTGAGCTATGTCATTGGTGGCCTCATTGCCCTGTTCCTGATGGGCTGCCTGGCCGAGATGACCGTAGAACATCCCACATCGGGTTCCTTTGGGGCCTATGCGGAGTTCTACATTCACCCGCTGGCTGGGTTTTTGGTGCGCTATAGCTATTGGGCCTGCATTGTTCTGGCGGTGGGCACAGAGGTGACGGCGGTCGCGGACTATATGAAGTTCTGGTTTCCGGAGGTCTCGCCCTGGATCTGGATCGCCTTTTTCTCGGCCGTGCTGATTGCCGTCAATGCCTACAGTGTCAAGGCGTTTGGTTCGGTGGAGTATTGGTTTGCCTTGATCAAGGTGTTCGCGATTATCGCGTTCATCGTGCTGGCGATTGGTATGTTGACGGGCTATTACAAGCCTGCGCAGGTGCAGGAAAACCTGTTTGGTCAGGGTGGTTTCATGCCCAATGGCTGGTATGGGGTGTGGGTAGGCGTGATTATTTCCATCTTCAGTTATCTGAGTATCGAGATGATTGCGGTGGCGGCGGGCGAGGCCGAGAACCCCGAGCAAGCCGTGCGCCAGGCTTTCAAGGCCACGATCTGGCGTTTGATCATTTTCTATCTGCTGTCCTTGTCCCTGATCGTGATGCTGGTGCCTTGGCAGGTGCTGGTTGCCGAAGGCACGACCAGTCCTTTTATTACCGTGATGCAGTCCGTGGGTATTCCTTACGCAGACAGCATCCTGAACTTTATTGTGATCATTGCGGCCTTGTCGGCCATGAACAGCATGCTCTATATCTCGACTCGCATGATGTTCAGCCTGTCGCGTGCCGGTGATGCGCCTGCCGCCTTGGGTAAGGTGGCGCGCAATGGTGTGCCTTTGAATGCTCTGGCCTTGTCGGCCAGCGGTGTGGCTGTGGCTGCAGTAGTGTATGCCTACAATCCGGAAACCGCCTTTCCGGTGATGATAGCCTTGTCTATGTTTGGCGCCTTGTTCACTTGGGGCATGATCTTTCTGACTCATTTGTTCTTTCGCCGCCGCGTGGCTCAGGATGGTGTGCAACTGCGCTTTCGTATGCCTGCCTATCCTATTGGTACCTTATTGGGGCTGATCGGCATTGTGGCGATTTTGGTGACGACCTGGTTCATCGATATCTTCCATTACACCCTGTTGTTTGGGGTGCCGTTTTTGCTGATCCTGATTGGTGCTTACCTGGTGCGGGCACGAACCCGTAGTTCTTAATGGTTGCACTGGCGCCATAAACCCTTGCTGTTGAACTGATCTCAAGAGCTTGGGCCGTTTGAATATCAAGGTCCGAAGGCCTGAGTCCGGTATTGCACCGGATTCAGGCCTTTTGGTTTGAGCTGGATACGTTCATGGTTGTCGTCGTGAAGGCATGGCCGTATTCGGTGTTAAGGGGGCCGAAGACGCGTTCCATGGAGGCCTTGTCCAGGTAATTGGCCATGGCAACAGGTGGTTTATTACCTGTGTTCGATGCATAGCGAATGTGTCGCTGCGTGAAGATAAAGCAGGACGATATGTAGCTTTTTGTGGCAAATTAAAAGAATCGACAACTTTTGTTAAGCCAAAAAGGGGAGCACATGTCGTTTAAAAGCCTATTGAAAGTACCTGTTCTGGCCGGGAGTGTCTTGCTGAGCGCACCGGCTTGGTCGGCGGAAGTTGCCGATCAAATCTGGATGGGCGGGCCGGTGCTGACGATGAACGATCGTCAGCCGACCGCAGAGGCGGTGGCGATCAAGGAGGGGCGTATTCTGGATGTAGGCACACTGCAGGCGATGCAGGCTTACAAAGGCGCTGGGACGAATACGATTGACTTGCAAGGCAAGGCATTGTTGCCGGGCTTTGTCGATGCGCATGGGCATGCGTTCATGATTGGCGTGCAAGCCATGTCAGCCAATTTGTTGGCGGCCCCCGATGGCCAAGTGAAAGACATCCAGAGTTTGCAGGAAACGCTGAAGCAGTGGCTCGATGAGCAAGGCCAGACCCGGCAAGTCGGGCTGATTCTGGGTTTTGGATACGACGATGCCCAGTTGGCGGAGCAGCGGCATCCCACCCGTCATGATCTGGATGCGGTCTCTGAGTCTTTGCCCATCGTCATCATTCACCAGTCCAGTCATATCGGTGTGTTGAATAGCAAGGCACTTGAAATGGCGGGTATTACGGCCCAGACCCCTAATCCGGAGGGTGGCGTGATCCGTCGGGAAGAGGGCAGTCAGGAGCCGAACGGCGTGCTGGAGGAAATGGCGTTTTTCTCCGGGGTGGCCAGCCAGATGGGCAAACTCAAGCCGGAGCAGGCTCAGGCTTTGTTTGTGGCCGGAACCGATCTGCTCAAACGCTATGGGTACACAACCGGGCAGGAAGGGCGGGCAACCTCCAGCATTGTTCCTTTGATGCAAGCGGCCGCCAAGGCCGGCAAGATTGATATTGATGTCGCCACGTATGTCGATATCTTGCAGGATCGGGATTTTATTCTACGCAACGCATCGCGGGAGTACACCGACGGATTTCGGGTGGCAGGCGCCAAGTTGACCATTGATGGTTCGCCACAAGGCTTTACCGCTTACCGTGATCGTCCTTATTACAATCCGCCTGCCGGCTACCGGGCCGATTATCGAGGTTACGTGGCTGCAACGCCTGATCAGGTGTTTGAGTCGGTGGATTGGGCCTTCAAGAATGGAATACAGATCCTGACGCACTCCAATGGTGAGGGAGCATCAGATCTGCTGCTGGCGGCCATTAAAACCGCACGCGAGAAATACGGCCCCCAGGATCGTCGTGCGGTATTGATCCATGGGCAGTTCTTGCGTCGGGATCAGGTGGCTACCATTGCCGAGCTGGATGTGTTTCCGTCCTTGTTTCCCATGCACACCTTTTACTGGGGAGATTGGCACCGTGATCGCACAGTGGGGCCGGTCAATGCCGATAATATTTCCCCCACTGGCTGGGTACGCGAGCATGGCCTGATGTTCTCTTCCCATCATGATGCACCCGTGGCCTTTCCGAACTCGATGCGCGTGTTGTCAGCCACGGTGACGCGTCGCTCCCGATCCGGTGACATCCTGGGCCCGGATCAGCGGGTAGATGTGCCGACGGCGCTCAAAGCCATGACAATCTGGCCGGCGTACCAGCATTTTGAGGAAAAGGAGAAAGGCTCGATTGAGCCGGGTAAGGTGGCGGACTTGGTGGTTCTGTCTCAGGATCCGACAGCGATTGACCCGGAGCAATTGGCGACCCTGGAGGTCATTCAGACGATCAAGCGAGGCAAACTGATCTATGAGCAGGGCAAGGCCTCAGAGGGCGAACGGCTTAGCCAGTTACAGACTGGAGAGATGATTTCCCGCTTTTTGAATGAGTGGCAGCATCAGGCTCATGAGGCCGGCTCGTCGGATCATGGTCATGGGCCGGAGTTGTTAATGGGCGCCTTGCTGCAAGGCTTGGAGTAAGGCCGTTTTTAGGTCGGACATCCGGGCAGCTTGGCTGCCCGGTTCAGACACCAATATGTTCACATGAACATTTTGGCGTCATAAAACTTTCATCTGAGCGTCACCGAGTCGTAACGTCGCGTTCTTACACTGCCGGGTATTCAAACGAAACCTAGATGCCGTGTTATGAACCTTTCTGTCAGGCAAAGCATTATTGTGGATTTGCTGGCCGCCCAAGGGGCCGTGTCAGTCGATGGCTTGGCCGCGCATTTCGGGGTGACACCCCAGACCATACGGCGCGACCTGAACCACTTGTATGAAGCCGATCTGGTGCGCCGCCGCCATGGTGGTGCCGAGCTGAACGTGGTCGAGCGCAATGCGCCTTTTCAGACGCGACGCATTACCCATTTGCAAGCCAAGGCCCGTATTGGGCGAGCGGTTGCTCAATTGATTCCTCCTGGTGCCAGCCTGCTGCTGGGTTTTGGCACCACGCCTGAACAAGTTGCCTTGGCGCTGGCCGATCATCGTGACTTAACCGTGGTCACCAATAACATCAGTGCGGCCTTGGCGCTGTCTCACAATATGAGCCACCGCGTCGTGCTGACAGGGGGTGAGCTGCGTCAACCCAATCCTGAAATTCTGGGCCCTGGTGCCGAGCGCCTGTTCAACAGCTTCAAGGCCGACTTTGGCGTGTCCGGGGTAGGGGGCTTTGATTCGGACGGTGCCTTGCTGGACTTTGATATGGCCGAGTCCGATTGCCACAAAGCCCTGCGCGGCAATTGCCGGGTGCGGATTCTGGTGCTGGATCACACCAAGTTTGGCCGTCGTGCGCCTGTGCGTAGCGGCTCCTTGGATGATGTGGATATTCTGGTCAGCGACCAGCCCATTCCCGAGCCTTACCGCGAGCAGATTCCGGCGCGTGTCCAGGTGGTGATTGCCGATGAGGTGCAGGCATGAGTCGCGCTGCTATCGAGTTGCAAGGTATCGGCAAAGCCTGGGGTGAGCAGGCTGTGCTCAAGCAAATGGACCTGTCCATTCAGGAAGGCAAGTTCACGGCCTTGCTCGGGCCGTCGGGCTGCGGCAAGTCTACCTTGCTACGCATCATAGCCGGGCTGGAAACACCCGATCAGGGGCGTCTCCTGATCAATGGGCAAGATGCCACCCATATGGAGCCTGCCAAGCGTGGCCTGAGCATGGTGTTTCAGTCCTACGCCTTGTTCCCGCATCTGAATGTGGCCGACAACATCTTGTTCGGGTTGCAAGTACGCCGTGCTGATCGTCAGCAACAAAAAGAGCGTCTGCGCGAAGCCTTGGCCTTGACCAATCTGGAGGGGCTGGAAGAGCGCAAGCCCGGCCAGCTCTCGGGCGGACAACGACAGCGTGTAGCCCTGGCGCGCAGCATCGTGTCGGGTCATCGTATCTGTTTGATGGACGAACCGCTCTCGAACCTGGATGCCAAGCTGCGTCATACCGTGCGCCATGAAATCCGCTCCTTGCAGCAGCGTCTGGGTCTGACGGTGGTCTACGTTACCCACGACCAGACCGAAGCCATGGGCATGGCCGATCACGTGGTGTTGCTCAATGCTGGGAATATCGAGCAGCAAGGCAGTGCCCAGGATTTGTACGGTCAGCCCAATAGCGTCTTTACCGCCGGTTTTATCGGCAGCCCACCCATGATGATGATTCACAGCGACCACGTTCCTGTGGAACTGTGGCCGTCGCGTCGTCAGTACGACCAGCCACATCGTGTACTGGTGGGCGTACGTCCCGAAAACCTGAGCTTGCACGACGCGGGCGAACAGCATGTGGCCGCCACTGTGGTGCATCAGGAGTTTCAGGGGGCTGATGCCTATGTGTATGTGCAGCTTGATGATGGCCATACCTTGATCGTGCGCGCCCCGCACAGCCGCAGCGTCCAGGCGGGCGCTCGCTGTGGTTTGAGCTGGAATCCCGCCCACGCTTTCTACTTTAACCAGGACAGCGGGGCTCGCCTGCTGTCTGCGGATGCGCTGACTGCTGCTCCTTTTTCTGCTCTTCCTGCTGTTCTTCCCTAAACGTACTGCGAGTCTACCCATGTTGAAGAATTGTTTGCTTGCCACCTCCAGCGCCTTGCTGATGAGCCTGGGCGCCAATGCCCATAGCGCGGTGGAATTGACCATGTATTACCCCATTGCCGTGGGAGGTCCATTGACCGATGTGGTCGATGGAATGATCAAGGACTACCAGGCCCAAAACCCGGAAGTCACAGTAAAAGCCGTGTACTCCGGCAACTACGATGAAACCCGTGTGCGTGCCTTGTCGGCCCTGCGCGCAGGCGAGCCAGTGCAACTGTCTGTACTGGGCGCACTGGACACCCATGATCTGGTAGAGCAAGGCCTGGTTGAAGCCTTTAGCGATGTGGCTCAGGACGCTTCCAGCCAGGATTGGCTGAAAAGCTTTTACCCCGCCTTGATGGCCAATGGCACCTTGGAAGGTAAGGTCTGGGGCATTCCGTTCCAGCGTTCTACCATCGTCATGTTCTACAACAAGGACATGTTCCGTGAAGCGGGCCTGAATCCGGATCAAGCCCCCAAAACCTGGGACGAGCTGGTGCAAACGGCTCAGAAGCTGACCAACGAGCAGCACCACGGTTTGATGATTCCCTCGACGGGCTACCCCTACTGGATGTTCCAGGCCATGGCATTGCAAAATGGCCGTCAGTTGATGAATGAAGAAGGCACTCAGGTCTACTTTAATGATCCCAAGTCGGTAGAAGCCCTGCAGTTCTTCCATGACCTGGCCTACAAGCACAAAGTCAGCCCCACCGGCACGATTGAATGGGGTACGCTGCGCCAGGCTTTTGTCCAGGGCAAGACAGCCATGATGTGGCACACCACGGGCAACCTGACAGCCGTCAAGAATGAAGCCAAGTTCGACTTTGGTGTTGCCATGCTACCTGCCAAGGAGAAAGCCGCTTCGCCTACCGGCGGTGGCAACTTCTACCTGTTCAAGGGCGCTAACGACGAGCAGAAAAAAGCGGCGCTGGATTTTGTGCGCTGGATGACTGCGCCCGAGCGTGCGGCCAAGTGGTCCATGGCCACGGGCTATGTGGGTGTCAGCCCTGCTGCCTACGAAACGCCTGCTCTGGTCGAATACGCCACGACCTTCCCGCAGGCTGTTGTTGCCCGTGATCAGTTGGCCGTGGCCTCGCCCGAGTTTGCCACTTATGAAACAGCACGTGTCCGTGAACTGCTGTCCAATGCCGTGCAAGCCGTGTTGACCAATGCCAAAACGCCCAAAGACGCCTTGGATCAAGCCCAGACTGCCGCAGACCGTCTGCTGCGTCCTTTCAACTAAGCAGGTGTAGGAATGGCTGAACCATTACGTGTGCTGCGTAAAGAGTGGGTATTTGCTTACCTCTTGTTGACGCCGCTGTTTGTGCTGCTAAGCGTGTTTGCCTTTATCCCGGCGCTGCACACGTTCTGGTCCAGCCTGTTGAGCAAAGGTACGGCTCGTCGTCCCGCCCAGTTTGTGGGCATGGACAACTACGATGCCATGCTGGCGGACCCCACCTTTTGGCTGGTTTTGAAGAACAATCTTTGGTATGCCGCCATTGTGATCCCAGTATCCATGGCTCTGGCCTTGCTGATGGCCTTGTGGGCGAATCGGGCCATGAGCATGCGAGCCTGGGTGCGTTGTGCTTACTTCACACCCACGATGCTGCCCATGATTGCCGCCGCGAACCTATGGCTGTTTTTCTACACGCCGGATCTGGGTTTGCTGGATCAGATTGCCAAGCTGTTTGGCGGCGGAGCCACCAACTGGCTGGGCCAGCCGCAAACGGCCTTGGGTGCGGTCATGGTGGTGACGATCTGGAAAGAAGCTGGTTTTTTCATGATCTTTTATCTGGCCGCCTTGCAAACCATTCCGCCCGAACTGCGTGATGCTGCCCGCCTGGAAGGGGCGACGCGCTGGCAGTATGGCCGTCGCGTACTCCTGCCCTTGCTGGCACCGACGACCTTGTTCATTTTGATCAATGCCTTGATCAACTCGGTCAAGCTGGTTGATCACCTGTTTATTTTGACCAAGGGTGGCCCCAATAACGCCTCCAAGCTGATGTTGTACTGGATCTGGGAAACCGCCTTTGCTTATATGGATACGCCTAGCGCCGCCGTGCTGACGGTTGTGCTCTTGCTGGGGCTGGGCGCCGTCGCTATTTTTCAATTCCGCTACGCTGAACGACGCGTGCATTATCAGTGATGAACATGGACACCGTTTTGACTGCTCCTGGCCGCCCGCTGCGTTTGCCATCTTTGGACACGGTGGGGGCGCACGCTTTGGCCCTGCTGTGGATTGCCCCCTTGCTGTACGCGTGCTGGGCTGCGTTTCGCGACCCGTCCGCCGCCTTGAGCTTTGACTGGAGCGCAGGCTGGACGTTGGATAACTTTGCCGCCGCCTGGGACCGTGCGCCCTGGCTGCGCTACATCTTCAACACCACGGTACTGGTGCTGACCATTCTGGTCGGACAGTTTGTGCTGTGTACCTTGGCCGCGTACGCCTTTGCCCGCTTTCGTTTCTTTGGCAGCCAGTTTCTGTTCATGCTGCTGCTGTTGCAGTTGTTCATCCTGCCCGAAGTGCTGATTGTCGAAAACTACCGCATGGTGGCCTTGCTGGGCTGGACGGACACGGTCTGGGGCATGGGTGTGCCTTATATGGCCAGTGCCTTTGGCGTGTTCTTGTTGCGTCAGGCTTTCAAGCAAGTGCCACGTGAACTGGAGGACGCGGCGCGCCTGGAAGGATGCAGCCGCCTGGGTGTGCTCTGGCGTGTGTACGTGCCGCTGGTCAAGCCTGTGTACCTGGCGTATGCCCTGGTGTCGGCGTCTACGCACTGGAACAATTTTCTGTGGCCCTTGGTGATCAGCAGCTCTGACCACACCCGTCCGTTGACCGTAGGCTTATCCCTGTTTGGCGCACCGGAAAGTGGTGTCAGTATCTCCCTGATCAGTGCCGCCACATTAATGACTATCTTGCCGCTTTTGCTGGGCTTTTTGCTGTTTCAAAAGCAGTTCATGCAGGCCTTTTTACGCGCCGGCATTCGTTAAGGAATTCTGATGAAGATCATCCAGTTTTCGGATCTGCACATTACCCCGCCCGATGGCCTGTTGTTTGGCTCGGACCCTCTGGATCGCTTGCATAGTTGCGTGCAGCACGTGAACCGCCACCACGCCGATGCGGATTTGTGTGTGCTGACGGGGGACCTGACCCACGCTGGTCATCCACGTGCATACGAGCGTCTGCGCGAAGGCTTGCAGGACTTGATTCCACCTGTGCGTCTGATGATGGGCAACCATGACAGCCGCAGTGCGTTTCAGAGCGTGTTTCCACAGGCCATAAGCGATTTGCCCGGTTTTGTGCAGCACGCGGAAACTATGGGTGACTGGCGTCTGATTTATCTGGATACCTTGGAGGACGGCTACACCAACGGTTATTTGTGTACGCGGCGTCTGGAGTGGTTGCAGCAGGAGCTGGCGGCGCATAGCGGGCCGGCGATGCTGTTTTCCCACCATCCTTTGCCTGCCTTGCAGTACCCGTCCATGGACTGGCTGCGTTTGAGCAATGCCCCGGATCTATTGCCTGTCTTGAAGGCGCATCCTGCTCCCGTGCATTTGTTCTCTGGCCATGTGCATCGCTGCGCCAGCGGCGTATGGAATGGCCTGCATTTTGTGACGGTGAATGGGACCAACCATCAGCATGAACTGGATCTGGAGCGTGAGGGGGCGGCCACGTCCACCTTTGAGCCGGCCAGCTATGCGGTGATCTTGCCCAACGCAGATGGTTTGACGGTGCATTTTCAGCCCTTTGGATATGAGGAGCTGCGCTTCCCGTACACCGGCAATTTACGTGCCTTGAAGTGCATTTGATCCACGCTGTGCCATAACAGTGCTGCCTTGTTGAACACGGCTCCCGATTCCTGGAGGCACTCCAGAGATTGGGGGCCGTGTTTACGAGCTGGCCTTGTGCTGCTTAGAAGGAATAGTGCAGGTTCAGCATGGCATTTCGCGGTGCACCGTAGTAGCCGGTGTAGAAGGTCTGATCCAGCGCGCTCAGGTATTTGCGGTTGAACAGATTGTTGATGTTCAAGGTGGCTGTCAACTGTTTGCTGAAGTCGTAGCGACTCATCCGCTCGATCATGGCGTGAGGCGAGCGTGCAACGCCGATCAGGAACTTGCCGCGAAAAAGCGCCATGTCCGGCGAAAAGCTTTGTTGTTTCACGCAAGATCGTTATACTTGCGAACTATCAGGGGGAGTAGCTTACTTTCCGGCGCATCGTCATCACGGTAATTTGTGTCTTTCACGTATTCCCGGTGCCCGGGCAATCTCAGGGTTGCAAGCAAGACCTTGCCATTAACGGGCAAGGTGCATCCTCTACAAAGAGATGGCCTGTGTCCATAATGGATCAGGCCATTTTTGTTTTGTACAACGCCCGTCATTTTTTCGTTGTACAGTTCTGCAAGATGGTCGTCAGCGTTCAATCAAACAATATAAAAAGGCGGTCTTACCTATGATGGAGTTTTTGCAGACGATGAGTTGGGCGGCAGTATTTCAGATCATTTTGATCGATATATTGCTGGGGGGCGATAACGCCGTGGTTATTGCATTGGCTTGCCGTAATTTGCCGGCCAAACAGCGCGTGAAAGGTATTTTGTGGGGTACGGCCGGTGCGATTGGCTTGCGTGTTGTCCTGATTGCCTTTGCCTTGACCTTGCTGTCCGTACCTTATCTGAAAGTGGTCGGTGCCTTGTTGCTGGTCTGGATTGGCGTCAAGCTCTTGATTCCTGAAGAAGATGGTCACGGTAATGTTGAGGGTGGTGCCACCTTGTGGAAAGCCATCAAGACCATCATTATTGCGGACTTTGTGATGAGTCTGGACAATGTGATCGCAATTGCGGGTGCTGCGCAAACCGCGGCGCCAGAGCATCAGATTGGTTTGGTGATTTTCGGTCTGGTGGTCAGTGTGCCTATTATTATCTGGGGCAGTACCTTGGTGTTGAAGCTGATCGACCGCTTCCCTATGGTTGTGACGCTGGGTGCTGCGTTGCTGGGCTGGATTGCTGGCGGCATGCTGGTGACAGATGTTAAATACATCGAGTACTTTGGTGAGCCCAGCACCACGGTCAAGTTGGCTGCAGAAGTGGCGGGTGCTTTGCTGATTGTGGCTTTGGGTCATGGTTTGGCTGCCCGCAAGCGCAAGCAAGCTGCCCAGGCCTGAAATTGAAACAACAGGTGTAGAACCGGCGCCGGGGGCTTCGCTTCCGGCCTGGTTCTGGGTTAAGCTCAAACGATTGTCTAAAAAAGGAGTACACCATGGCACAAGCCTCCGCACGCCACATTCTGGTCAGCACCGAAGAGAAAGCGAACGAACTGAAAACCGCGATCGAAGGTGGTTCTGACTTTGCTCAGGTGGCCAAGGAAAATTCCAGCTGCCCATCGGCCCGCATGGGCGGTGAGCTGGGAACATTTGGCCGTGGCCAAATGGTGCCCGAGTTCGATCAGGTTGTGTTCAGCGCCCCCGTTGGCGTTGTGCAAGGCCCTGTCAAGACTCAGTTCGGCTACCATCTGGTAGAAGTGACTGCACGTCAGGACTGATACGATCAGGCCAATAAGAACCCGCTTCGGCGGGTTTTTTTGTGCATGATGGGCTTTGGCAACAGGCAACAGGTGGCTGATGACGATTGAGTAGAAGTCGGATTTGGCTGTTTCTGAGGCTGACGGGCCAGGCAAGCATGGAGTCGCCCTTAAAACCGACGTGGCACCCGATAAAGAAGCTGCTTTTTTGTCTCTTTCCTGGTGAAACAAGCCAGCTTGTGCCAGCTAATGCGTTGATTATCAGGGCTTATGCATAAAAAGTCTGGACATTTTCCCGCAAGCTGCGCAGTATGCCTGCCATACTGGCTAACGGCCTTGTCGCCGTGTGGTTCGCTTGCCTTGAGCGAATCAGCCCATTCTTATAAAGAAAACCCATGAAACGCACCGATATGGAAAAGCTCAGCGCCGTTAAACTGCTGAGCAATGTAAAAAAAGCGGGTACGCCACAACGCTTTGCGGGTGATTCCGTCGTGGCCGATCGACGCGAACAACGTCGTCTGGATCAGGCTGCTGGCCTGGTGTCCTTTCCCGTGAAGCTGACTCAGCCCGTCATTGAGGCCGTGCGCGCTCGCGCTACCGAGCAAGGCGTCTCGACCAATGAAGTGATTGATCGTTTGTTGGTTCAAGCCCTGGACCTGTAATTCATGCAGATCTGGGTCGATGCGGATGCTTGTCCGGTAGTCATCAAAGAAATTTTGTATCGCGCTGGGCAGCGTTGGAGTTGCCACGTGATCCTGGTGGCCAACCAGATGTTGCGTACCCCGCCATCGCCCTGGTTGCGGGCGGTGCAAGTGGCGCGGGGTTTTGACGTGGCAGACGATTACATCGTTCAGCATGCCAGCGTCGGAGATCTGGTGATTACCGCCGACATCCCCCTGGCCGCCCAGGTGCTGGAGCGTAAAGCCCTGGTCCTGACTCCCAGGGGTGAACGCCTGGACGCCAACAGCATAGGCGAGCGCCTGGCCATGCGCGACATGATGGAAGAACTGCGCAGCACCGGCGTGGATATTGGAGGCCCAGCCCCCTTTAGCCAGTCCGATCGGCGCGAGTTTGCCAACGCACTGGACCGCCTGATGATGAGCCTGAAAACGGTGGTGAGATCGTAAACAGACTTGCCATCTCCCCGGCCCTTGTGTGAGTCTGTCGCTGGATTCAAATTTTTAAAGTGACCTACCGGATGACAGACGCAAAACGCCCCCTGATGAATTTGACTGGCCTGAACGAGGCCGTCGCCCAGTTCGCCCGCGAGCGTGAGTGGGACCAGTTTCATAGCCCCAAAAATCTGGCCATGGCGCTGACCAATGAAGTGGGCGAGCTGATCGAGATCTTCCAATGGCTGACAGAAGACCAGTCGCGCGAGGTGGGGAAGGACCCCAAAACCGCCGAGGCCGTGCGTGACGAACTGGCCGATGTGCAGATATATCTAAGCCGTCTGGCCTTCGTTCTGGGCGTGGACATGAACGAAGCGGTCACCAGCAAGCTGGTGAAAAACGCCCAGAAATACCCCGCCGACAAGGTGCGGGGGACGAACAAGAAATATACGGAGCTGTAAGCGGCAGATACGTCGGTCAGCCCCCGCACGCGATTCGGATGGTGGAAGCTAATGGTTCCGCAGTGCTCATGTCAGAAGCGGAGTGGACTGCGATTCAGGAGACTCTGTTTTTGATGAGCATCCCCGGCATGCACGAATCGATTAAAGCAGGAAGGGCTGAGCCTTTGGAGCTTCGGGCCCAGCATCTTGATTGGTGAAGCTGCTTTTAAATCTCCCCCAACATTTCGCCCACAAACCGCTCCATTCGCGCGTGTCGTTCACGCGCGATTTCTTGTCCCCGTTCGGTTTGAAAACCATCGGCCAGTTTGAGTAATTTGGCCGGGAAGTGATCCAGCGCGTAGTGCTTGTCATCCAGAGGGCGATTCGCTGCTTTGGGATCTTCCGGCTCATACAAGCTGGAGCCCATGCGTCCCGCGGTATAGAAGCAGCGAGCTATCCCTAAAGCCCCAATGGCATCCAGCCGGTCTGCATCCTGCAAGATGCGGGCTTCCAGGCTGGCTGGCGGTATGTTTGCCGAAAAACTGTGGCTTTGAATGGCCTGAGCCACGGCCTTGCAGTCCTGCTCGGACCAATCCATCTTGCTTAGAATATGCTGCGCCTGTGCGGCGGCCAACGTGGAAGCGCGTGAACGCAAAGGCGAGTTCTTTTCCACAGCAACGCAGTCATGCAGCAAAGTCGCGGCCAGTAAAATCCGCAGATCCCCACCTTCTTTGTCCTGAATCGCACAGACGTTCTTCCAAACACGCTGCAAGTGCGATTGGTCGTGAGAGCCGTCGTTGTGACTGGTGCTGCTGTGGGGCAGGAGTTGGGCGGCAAGCTCTTCAAAGGGGTGAAACAGGCTGGACATGGCTAGGGTTCGCTGTAAAGGGTGCCACAGCATAACGCGAAGTAGGAGGGGCAGGACAGGCTCAAGAAAAAGGGCCGCCAGTGGCAGCCCTTAAGGCGAGTTGACGCTTGTAGGGTTAGAAGTTACTCAGCCCCAGGTCACTGACCGAGTCGGCCCAATAGTTCAGTTGCTGATCCACGTAGACCGTGAATTCGGCTGGGCTATTGGTGACCAGTGTTGCGCCGTTCCCCTCCCAGACTTCCTTGATCTTGTCGGTATTCAAGGCACGATGGATGCTGTCTGCCACGCTTTGCACAGTGGCATCCGGCACATCTCCTTGCATGAAAATCCCGTACCAGGTCTGGGCGCTGATCTCGTCCATGCCCAGTTCCTTCAAGGTAGGTACATCCGGCAAGGCAGGAGCGCGTTCGGGGCTGGAAACGGCCAGGGCGCGCAAGCGGCCATTGCGTATCTGCGCCACGGCCGACGGCATGGTCTCGAACATGAAGTCCACCTGATCGCCACTGATCAGCGCCATGACCGCCGGGCCGCTGCCTTTGTAGTGCACGGCGGTCATGGTGGTGCCAGCTTTCTTTTCCAGCTTGCCTGCCATCAAATGCAGCATGGTGGCGACGCCGCTGGTGCCATAGTTCACGCCAGCGCCTTGCTTGGCGGCGGCCAGCAGGTCCTCCACGCTGTGATAGGGTGAATTGGCGTTCACCACCAGCACATTGGGCATGGCAGCAATCAGGGTGACGGCTTTCAGGTCTTTGCGGGTGTCGTAGGGGAAATTTTTCAACACGGCAGGCGCAATCATGTGATGCACGGCACCAAACAAAAGCTGATTGTCTGCGGGGCTGGAGTTAGCCACCATGCTGGCACCCAGCACGCCGCCGACTCCTCCTTTATTTTCTACCACAACGGTTTGACCAATTTCATTGCCCAGTGCTTCGGCCAGGGGACGGGCCAGGGTATCGCCCGAACCGCCTGCGGCGGAGGGGACGATCAGCCGCACCGGGCGCTCGGCCCAGGCGGGGGGCGCTGCCCAGCTTTGGGGCGCGGCAGCAAAGATAAAACTGAGGGCAAGTACAACACGGGACCAGGGTTTCATGTTTTTTTACCTCCTCGGTAGTCGTCGGTTTAGCCTTTGCCGGAGCCCAGGCTGCCGGGGTTGCTGCGCAGCTTGTCGATTTGATCTTGTCGTGGTGCCAGCCCCAGGCCGGGGGCGTCGGGCATGCGCAGCCAGCCTTGTTCGGGCTGAGGCAGGCCGGTGTAGATTTCGGCCATCATGGCACTGGCCGCCAGATGCCATTCCACATCGCCGCCATTTAACAAACCGCAGTGCAGGTGACCGTTGTGAGAGGGGAAGGCCCCGCCATTGGCGACAGACGCGTTAAAGCTTTCTGCCAGGGCGAAGATCTTGCGGGACTGGGTGAAACCGCCGGAGATCAGCACATTGGGCTGCAGAATATCCACGGCCTGCTGCATCAGCAGATCCCGGAAGCGATAGGACTGGCCTTCGTTCTGACCAGCGGCAATAGTGATGCCCGTGCTTTGGCGCAGTTCACGCAAGCGGCCCGTGTCGTTCTGGGTAATGGGTTCTTCAAAAAAAACGACGTCCAGATCACGGGCATGGCGGGCGATGGCCTTGGCGTGCACATAGTCCAGGCTGCAATTGCCGTCGATGTACAGCGCAGTGTCGGCGGGAATGGCCTCGCGCACCAGACTCATGCGGCGCATGTCCTGGTGGATCAGGTCGGCCAGCGGGCGCGGTTCGTCGCGACGTTGCAGACCGTGATGGCCTACCACCATCTTCAAGCCCTTGAAGCCTTGATCCACGCAGTCGCGTGCCACCTTGATCAACTCTTCTTCGCCCAGAAAGGCGAAGCCGAAGGTTGCGTAGGCAGGGACTTTTTCACGAGCGCCCCCCAGCAGTTTCCATACCGGCAGACCCAGGGCTTTGCCCTTGATGTCCCATAGGGCGATGTCCAGGGCAGAGATGGCGTGCATGGCATAGCCCGTCTGGCCGCGGGGGCATACGTTCCAGTACATGCGGTCCCACAGGCGCTCGGTGTTCAAGGGGTCTTGCCCGATCAGGTCGCTAGCCAGAATATCGTTGATGGTGCTGGCAACGGGGTGCTCTTCGGTAATGGCGCTCAGTCCATAGCCGGTGATGCCTTCATCGGTCTCGATTTCCACATGACAGATGGCCAGGTTGGTGGGTTTTTGGATGCCCGCGCTATCGAACTTGAAAGGTACGTTCAAGGGAATGGCGCGTACTGCCGTGATCTTCATTTTCCTGTCTCCTCACGCTTTTTGAATGCGTTTGCATGTAATTGTTTTAGGTTTATAGCGTTTTGTTGCAAGCGTGATCAATGGTGTAAACCCTTGATTTTATTGATATATAAAAGAGTAATCTGATATATCAAAAAGGGTTTTCAGAGCTTTCCGGAAGCTCTTTAGTGGAGGGTTTTCAGTATCGGGAGATTCTTTGGGAGGCGGGAGTCCAGACCTTTTATGGGGAACTTGGAAGCAGCGCAGAGACTGGCTGAATTAGTAGCTAGACAGGGCTGTGAGGAGGTAAGCAGTAGCGGGTGTTACTCCCTGTCCAGATCTTCGTGAAACGCTGTTGATAGGCTCATCGAAAGAACCATTCATAAAAAACCCTGCCAAGCAGAAAAGCGTGGCAGGGTTTTTTCAGTCGCGCGAAGTATGAGCAGGGGGCGGTCTATTTCCCCCGCAGCAACTGCATCTGACGGCGATCCTTTTTCGTTGGACGGCCAGCATCAAAGTCCAGCGCAGGTTCCGGTGCCAGACGGCGTTGTTCGGCGGCCTGTGTACGTCGTGTGCTGCTTTCTTCCGTTTCCTGATACAACTGGCGGGCAACCGGGGCAGGGCCACGCACGCCGCTTAATGCGGTGACATGAACCTCCATGGCTGGCGTTTCTTTGCGCAGGGTAATCACATCACCAATGGAGACTTCGCGAGCAGGCTTGGTGCTTTGCTGATTCAGCAAAACCCGCCCTTTGGTGATCTCTTCAGAGGCCAGGCTACGCGTCTTGTAAAAGCGCGCTGCCCAGAGCCATTTATCCAGTCGTAATTTGTCCATGCGCTATTGTAAATCCAGTCTGCCAGAGTCGGGCTTAATGCAGCTCCACCGCAGTGGCAGAAGCTGCCTGCACACGAGGCAAACGCAGACGCAGCAGTAGAATCAGACTGAAGACGGCCAGCAATCCAGCCCAGAACATGACACGGTGGAAGCCGTCTGCCCAGGCGTGCTGAATGGCGTGCATCCAGAATAAGGAGTCTGCCGAGGCAGGCAGATTTACCTGGCCGGAGCTAATGATGTGCTGTGCCTGTTCCCGCATGGGATTGATCGGATCAAGACGGCTGGACAAGGAGCTGACGGCGCCTTGGCTCATCAAGGAAGCCAGCAGGGCAACGCCCAAGGTCATGCCGGTTTGGCGGATGGCATTGGTGGTGGCTGATGCCATGCCGGAACGCTCACGCGGCACCAGATTCATGACCAAGGTACTGCATGCCGGAACAGACAAGCCCATGCCAATGCCCAGTACGGCCAAAGCAACAC